>NZ_CP016796.1:1598127-1917753 GCF_001895265.1 Francisella uliginis | reverse complement strand
CAGCAGATAGACTTGAATTAGTATCTTTTTTCCATATTACATCACCATTTTTCATTGATAGAGCATATACCATACCATTTTCATTAGGGACAAATACCATACCATCTGAATAAGTTGGTGCTAAGTTATAATTGCCTAAACCGTTATCACCATTGCCTGTGCTTTCTTTCCATTTAACTTTGATGTGAACCTGCTTAGGAGGTTTTTCATCAAGTGGTGTTGGAGGTGGGACATTACTTTTAGAACAACTAGCTATTAGAAAAGATAATAGTAGAGGTAATGTTAAAAAATAAGATTTTTTCATTGTTTCTAATTTAGTAGTTATTTATTAGTTGGGTAATTACTTGTTTAAACTCAGCTGAGCTATCAGGATCTTGTAGGGCTTTATGCCAAGCATCTAAAGCTTTAGTCTTATCATTTTTTTGATGGTAAGCTTGCCCTAGTAGCATTAGAGGATAGGCTTTATCTCCTAATGATCCTAAACTTTGTAAAGTTTTAATTGCCTGGTCAGGTTGATTTGATGCAATATAAAGCCTAGCAAGTCTAGTTTTAGTAACGTTAGTCAAGCTATCATCAGGATTACCTTTGATACTCTGTTGCAGTACTTTTATCGCTTTTGGTAAGTTTGCGATATTCATACTGAAGTTACTAGTATCTAACTTTGTTGGAGTTATATACAAGTCGGCTAATTGCCAACTAGCAAATATACCAAAGCTAGTGTTTGGGTATTTATCTACAACTGATGTGAATTTATATATCTTTGTATTTGACGAGGTATCTGAATTTTTACTAGCAATTAAAGCCTTTTGATATGCATTAGAGGCTTCCAAAATTCTTTTATGGTTATTTGAATTATAAAACTGAAATATTATTACGCATATAATTGCAACAATAATTATACCAACTATTGTATATAGTGCTTGGTTTTGTTTTTTTGTTAAGCCTTTAATACTCATATTTATGTTTTATTTTTTCAATAAATTTTACAACATCTTAACATAAAAGTAGTAAACGTTGTAAGTTTATTAATCAGATTAGAATGTAATGTCTAATACTTTATGGTAAAATATATTTTTGTTTTTCTAAGTTAAATTATTGTAATACGTTTTTATTTTTAATATGGCATTAATATCTTTAGCAATTGATTATAAGAAGTCTCCGATAGAGATCCGTAGTGAGTTTGCACTATCTGGGTTAGATGTATCTATGTTGTATAGATCTATACTTGCTATAGATAATGTCACACACGCAGTTATTTTATCGACTTGTAACCGTACAGAAATATATCTAGAAATATCAGATCTAAGAGTAGTTGATGATGTTTTGCTGTGGTGGCAAGGGTATGTTAGAAATCCTGAATATAAGATAAAAGATTATTTCAAACTAAGACAAGGTACTGAGGTGATAATGCACCTTATGAAGCTTGCATGTGGCTTAGAATCTATGGTTTTAGGCGAGCCGCAGATATTAGGACAAGTTAAAGATTCATATACCTTAAGTAAGAAAAACCATGCCTTAGGTAAAGAGTTAGACAGGGTTTTCCAGAAAGTTTTTGCTACTGCAAAAAAAGTACGCAGTGAGACAAGAATAGGACATTGTCCAGTTTCGGTTGCTTTTTCAGCAATTACTTTGGCTAAAAAACAATTAGACAATATCTCAACTAAAAATGTACTTATTATTGGTGCAGGTCAAACAGGCGAGTTACTATTTAGACATGTTACAGCTTTAGCACCAAAACAAATCATGTTAGCCAATAGAACTATCGAGAAAGCAGAAAAGATTACTTCAGCTTTTAGAAACGCAAGTTCACATCCTTTGACAGATTTAGAAGAATTAGTTGAAAGAGCTGATATTATAATTACAGCTGTAAATGCGCAAGATTATATAATCTCAGTAAATGATGTTGATACTAAACCTAGAATTTTTATAGATATCTCAATACCGCAAGCACTAGATCCTAAGTTAGGTGAGATAGGTGAAAATGTTTATTACTGTGTTGATGATATTAATGCGGTGATAGCTGATAATAAAGATAAAAGAAAACATGAAAGCTCTAGAGCACAAAAGATTATTGTTAAATCACTAGAGGAATATTTAGAAAAAGAAAAAGCGATTATATCAAATAGTGCGATTAAAGAGCTCTTTGATAAGGCTGATGGTCTTGTTGACTTGTCTTTGGAGAAAAGTTTAGCAAAGATTAGAAATGGCAAAGATGCTGAAGAGATAATGAAAAGATTTGCCTATGAAATTAAAAAGAAAGTTTTACATTATCCTGTAATGGGTATGAAAGAAGCTTCTAAGCAAGGAAGAAATGATTGCCTTGTATGTATGAAACGTATGTTTGGTTTAAATGTGGAAAAGTAAATGAAAGATTCAATTAAAGCAAAATTACAAAGTTTGATTGAAAGGCATGAGGAAGTAAGTGCCTTATTAAGTGATGCTGATATTATTTCAGATCAAAATAAGTTTAGGGATTTATCGAGAGAATATTCTCAGCTTGAGCCGATAGTAAAAGCATTTAAAGATTATTCTCAAGCCCAAGAAGATAAAGAAGCTGCTCAAGAAATGCTAAATGAGAAAGATGCTGAGCTAGTTGAGATGGCAAAAGAAGAACTTAAATTAGCAAATGAAACTATAGAGAGTCTTGAAGCAGAACTACAAATCCTTCTTTTACCTCGTGATCCTAATGATGATGCGAATGTCTTCTTAGAGATTAGGGCTGGGACTGGTGGCGATGAGGCTTCAATATTTTCTGGTGATTTATTTAAGATGTATTCTAAGTATGCTGAGCAAAGAGGCTGGAAAGTTGAAGTAATTTCAGCAAGTGAAGGTGAGCATGGTGGCTACAAGGAAATCATTTCAAAAATTAATGGTGAAGGGGCATACTCACAGTTAAAATTTGAATCTGGAGCTCATAGAGTGCAACGTGTGCCAGCGACAGAATCTCAAGGTAGAGTACATACGTCTGCTTGTACAGTTGCGGTTATGCCAGAGGTTGATGAAGTAGAGGGAATTGATATAAATCCAGCAGATCTAAAGGTTGATACTTTTAGAGCATCTGGTGCCGGTGGTCAGCATGTTAACAAAACTGACTCAGCAATCAGAGTTACGCATATCCCAACAGGCGTTGTTGTAGAGTGTCAGGATCAAAGGTCTCAACATAAAAACCGTGCTGCGGCAATGTCAATGTTAAAATCAAGATTACTTCAGGCTGAGATAGATAAACAACAAAAAGAGCAGTCTGATACACGTAAAAGCTTAGTTGGTAGTGGTGATAGATCTGAGAGAATTAGAACATACAATTATCCACAAGGTAGGGTTACTGATCATCGTATAAATTTAACGCTTTACAAGCTTGATGAAGTAATGGAAGGTAGTTTAGATAGTGTTATTCAGCCTTTAGTTCTAGAATACCAAGCAGATCTTTTAGCAACAATGTCAGATGAGTAATTATACAATTTCATCTTTTATTTTTTCAGTAGTCGAGAATTATAGAACATATAGCTGTCATACTCGCGAAGGCGGGTATCTTTCTAATCTTGCTGATAATCCTAGAGATTCCCATTTGCATGGGAATGACTATATGATGATTGATGAATTAGCTATATTAAAAAATGATATTCAAACAATTGTTTGTGATATCTTAGATGTTGATAGAACTTATTTATATCTAAATTCGGATAAAGTTTTAGATGAAGGTGTTGTTGAAAAAATAAATACAAAAATTTATCGATATTTTGATGGAGAGCCACTAGCTTATATTTTGGGTTATAAATATTTTTGGGATCAAAAACTTTTTGTAACACAAGATACTCTTATTCCACGTGCAGATACTGAAACTCTAGTTGAAGCGATTTTAATTAATATATCAAATAAAAATGCCAAGCTAGATATACTGGATTTAGGAACTGGAACAGGAGCTATAGCTTTGGCGTTAGCATCTGAGTTACCAAATAGCTATATTATAGCAGTTGATTTTTCTCATAAAGCTTTAGATGTAGCTAAAAAAAATGCTAAAGAAAATAAAGTATCAAATGTTGAGTTTATCCAAAGTGATTGGTATCAAAATCTAGATAATAAGAAGTTTGATATTATAGTTTCTAATCCTCCTTATATCGATTTTTGTGATGATGATATTACCCAAGAAGTGAAAAAGCATGAGCCTCAGAGTGCGTTATTTTCTCAAGATAATGGTTTGGCAGATATCAAAGTTATAATTTCGCAGTCTCATCAATATCTAAATAAAAATGCTCGCATATATATTGAGCATGGATTTAATCAGGCAGATGATGTAGCAGGTATGTTCAAATCTAATCAATTTATTATGGTTGAAACAGTTAAAGATCTAAATGGAAAAGATAGGTGCACACATGCTATATTTAACAAAAAAACCTAACAGAAAGTATTTTTAAATTATTCTTAATATAGAAGTAATAGTTTTTTTAAGATTACTCAAAAGTATTTATTTATTGAGTCAAAATCGCTTAAATAAAAAAGCTCAGATGTGTTATATGATAAAATTTATATACACAAATTATAAGTTTGTTAGGTTAATTAGTACATGAAGAGTATAAAAAATAAAGGATTTACAATACTGGAGGTGTTAATATCATCTGCTTTAGCTATGTTCTTATTTTTTGCGGTTTTTTATACTATAGGCAATATAATCTCTAAAGCAGTTTTAATAGAGAATAAAGTTGAGTTAGCTGATGAGCTAGATGATAGAGTTAATGACTTTATGTTGACGGGGGCTTTTGATGATAGCTCTCTAGGGAATATTACTTTTTTGAAATCACTAAGTCCTGGTGCGAGTATATTGGAATTTGTTGCTACTAATCCTGATATGTCGCTAACTGTTACAAAAAGAGTCTATGCAAGTAACCCAGTTGCTGATGTAATTAACCAAGAGTTAGGACCATATATGCAAAAGGCTAATGAAATATACATAAATGCCGAAGCTACCGTAATAGATGATCCTTCGATAATTACGCAGATAGATTCTGCTAGAGATAGCTTACTATCTACTAGCACGCAGAAGCATTCAAGTAGTACAGGAGTATTATTAAACTTAAGTAACACTCAGATTAATACAACACAACCACTGGATAATCCTCCTTTTGATAAGAGTGGTCCATATGTAGTAATTGGTCCTAGTACTAATGCAGATATTACACCTTCTGGAGTAGTATGGCACTGTACAGCTTATAATTTTGAGGCAGAACTTTTACCCGCATGGTGTAATGTATAAGATATAATAAAAGAGGTTTAGATGAGATTAGAGTTTAAAAAAAGTATGTCTAGAGGTTTTACCTTAATTGGTCTTTTAATCTCTACAGCTATATCAATGATAGTTGTTGCTGCTCTAATATCTTCTTATATTACAGTAAAGAACGAATATAATTCACATAAGGATAAAACTGAGGTCGAGGTAAAAGAATTATTAGTAAAAAGTATTATCTATGATTTTGTTAAAGATGTTGGTTTTGCCTGTAAGTTTGGATACTTTAACCAAGACTATTATGACAGTACGGCAGATTCACTAGATAACTATTTTACAAGTAATTCAGCGATTACGATAGGCCAACTTCCTTTTCCAAGTGGATCAAGCTTTTCAGGAGCTTTGGAAAAAGATTGTAGTGGTGAATGTTTTCAGGCTGGTACTGACTATATTATGGTTAAAAAAGAAGAAAGCCATACAGAGCTTAACGCAATAAATGCCTTAGATACGAAACTTAGTGTTAATTCAATAAGTGATATTAGTGTTGGGGATTACTTACTTTTGTGTAATAAAAATAGTATCAATCTAGTTAAGGCATCTAGTATAAATACTAGTACAAATATAGTAGGCTTATCTCGAGCTCCTCAAAGTACAGACTACTATCCTGGTGATTATGTTGGTAAGTATTCTTTAGAAATACTTTATATAAGAGATACTGGTCAAAAAAATGATGATGGTCAAAATATATATTCATTATATGTATATATAAAAGGAAATTCATCAACTGGTAAATCTTATGAATTAGTACGAGGAGTACAAGATATGCAAGTTGAATATGCAACAATAAGTAATGGTAATGTTATTTGGAATAGTATTTCCACAGATACTGCTATAGATACTATAGGATATTCAGCAATTAAAGTATCGTTTAGTGTCGATGGTAGGAATTTTAGTAAGGTGGTTAATTTATAGGTTTTATATGAGATTTAAAAATATAAGAGGATCTTCACTTTTAGCGGTAATTATATTTGCCTTTGTTGTAATGGTTGTAATATCTGCTTTGGCATATACCTTTAACATTAGCTCTCTTTCTATAAAAACTCAAATAGATGAAACAGAAAATATAAATGTTCATGAGGGGTATTTTAAGAATATTATAGGTTCAGCAGACTTATCAGCAGACTCTGAAGCAACTATTGATGAATTTAAATTTCTCACGCAAGTTAACAGCATCACTCCAGGATTTAATTTCGAGAATGCTAACATAATGCTATATAACTCGACACCATCGATAATTAGTTATAATTTAACGCATCAATTTTTTGATGAAAATATTCATAGATATTCGCGAAATTTTATTTTTAATATTTTACCAAATATAACAATGACACAATATGAAGAAACTACAATTCCACTAAATCTTCCATATATCAATACTGATGCTATGAGCAATGCTTTAAAAAATTATAAACTAGGGTTTCAAGATAATAAAATAGCTATATATGGAGGATATATAGGCTATATTGAGAAGCCTCTATTTGATAGTGAGCCAGGCTCAGATGTAGAGGTTGAATGTAATATAAATATAAATGGAAATGGAAATGGAAATGGAAATGGAAATGGAAATGGAAATGGAAATGGAAATGGAAATGGAAATGGAAATGGAAATGGAAATGGAAATGGAAATGGAAATGGAAATGGAAACTCAGATGAGAGCGGTAGCTGCGAGGCAATGCATGAACATCATATACTAATATGTCATAATCCAGGTCAGCCTAGTGAAAAAACTATGAGCCTAGCTGGAGCAAGTTGGGGTGCTCATAAAGACCATGGCGATTATAGAGGTCCATGTCATGATAATCCAAGTGAAACATTAGTCATTAATGCTTATGGTAATGATTTAGATATTGGTTTTCCATTAGTTTTATCTCTAAGTGATTATAGGCTTAGTATAGGCTGGAGCCTTGTTGGTGGCGAATGGATTTTTCACTTAGTGATATATGATTTTGATAGAGCATATACATCGTCGACAACGTTATCTAACCTTCGTACAAATCCATCACAAGCTAGAGTAGATTTATCTAACTGGGTGGAAGTTCAAGGTTTAGAATTTGCTGATGGTGATATAGAACTGGTTAAATGGTATTACGATAGTGCTCAAGAGCTACCTAAGCTTTTGATCTTAGAGAAATTTCTTAGAGATGGTAATTATGAATTAGATGCATATAACACTACATACGATAGCTCTAGTAAAGTTTATACAGCTGTTACAACAGATAAATATACAGTTGGTAGTGATGATTTTGATAGTTCTGATATTCATATATCTATCCCAGATAGTTTGTTTACATTAAACCCAGGGGCTCCTTTAATTTTTGAACAAAGAAATGTCTTGGACTTTAATTTAGGAGGTGGTCATCTTTTTGGAGATGGTACTGACTCAACTAAAGCTACTTTAGCAGCAGATGTACTTGATGATCCTATTTTAGTAAAGAAAAATACATCTCAATTTTATATAATCTATTTTAATAATGATCATCTTTATATATACCTTTATAGCCAGGGCGTATCAGCCCCAACTTTAGTTTCATCACAAGACTTTCCAGGCGAAGTTATACAGAAACTTATTGTGAAGTTTGGCGCATTATTTATTGTTACAGATAAGAAAATATATGTTGAAGATATTTCATCAAGATCTTTAATAAGTTCTGTATCCACTTCATCAGGATCAAGTTTTCAGATAAATCGTGATGGAGATGGCAAAATTTATGCGATGAAAGACGGTTTACAGTGCAGTATTGATGGCAACTGTAATAATGCTCTTAGAATATATTTAGATACAG
Organism: Francisella uliginis; assembly: GCF_001895265.1. Classification (NCBI taxonomy): domain Bacteria; kingdom Pseudomonadati; phylum Pseudomonadota; class Gammaproteobacteria; order Thiotrichales; family Francisellaceae; genus Francisella; species Francisella uliginis. The sequence goes on along the minus strand of NZ_CP016796.1, from coordinate 1,909,692 downwards.
GATGTGCAAATTATACAAATGGCTGTCAAGAGATGGCAAAGTTAGATGGAATTGGTTCACACCTTAATGTAGTATATAAAAGCTTTGAGCATTAAAAGTTCAAAAAAAATAATATTAGTTATACTGATAATCTATAATATGTAAATATATGAAAACTAGGCTATTTATTTTATGATTTTTTATAATTCCTTATCTGGAAAAAAAGAAGAATTTAAGCCAATTGAGGCTAACAAGATTAAAATGTATGCATGTGGTGTAACAGTTTACGATGATTGTCACATAGGTCATGCAAGAACTTATATAGCTTTTGATGTTATTAATAGATATTTTAAATATCGTGGCTTTGATGTTACGTTGGTAAGAAATATCACAGATATTGATGATAAAATTATCAAAAGAGCAAATGAGAATAACGAATCTACTACTGAATTAGTTGATAGAAATATTAAAGCAATGCATGATGTGTTTGCAAGGCTAAATATCCTTGAGCCAACAAAAGAACCAAGAGCTACAGAAACTATCGCTGAAATGATCGATATGATACAAACTTTAGTAGCTAAAGGCTATGCGTATCAAGGAACGAATGGTGATGTGTTTTATCGTGTAACTAAGTTTGCTGATTATGGTAAGTTAAGTAAGCAGAATCTTGAAGCATTACAACAAGGCTCAAGAGTTGATGTTGTTGATGAGAAAGAAAACCCTATGGATTTTGTACTTTGGAAAATGGCAAAACAAGGTGAGCCTGCATGGGATTCGCCATGGGGTGCTGGTCGTCCTGGTTGGCATATTGAGTGTTCTGCAATGTCAAAAAAACTTCTAGGCGAGACTTTTGATATCCATGCTGGCGGTTCTGATCTTAGATTTCCTCATCATGAAAATGAAATAGCCCAATCTGAAGCTTGTAATGGTTGTACTTTTGCTAATTACTGGTTGCACTCAGGTATGGTGAAAGTTAATGCTGAAAAAATGTCTAAATCTTTAAATAATTTCTTTACAATAGTTGATGTGTTAGATGAGTATCATCCTGAGGTTGTTAGATATTTCTTAGCTTCTACAGTTTATAGAAGTGAGATTAATTACTCGGAAGAAAATCTTGATAACGCAAGGGCATCTATCGAGAGGTTATTTAATGCTTTAAGAGATGTTGAACCTATTGAAGTAAATCTTCCCGATGATGCTAGTCAGTATGAAGAGAAGTTTATCAAAGCTATGGATAATGACTTTAATACTCCAGAAGCATTAGCTGTTTTATTTAGCCTAGCTAAAGAAATAAACACACTTAAAACTACAAATAAGTACAAAGCTAGTGGGTATGCATATCTTTTGCGTAAGCTTTGTGATGTTCTAGGTATCTTATTTACAGATATAGAAGAGTATTTCAAACAAGATGATGATGTCGATGCTGGCGAAGTTGAGAAATTAATCACAGAAAGAGCCGAGGCAAAAAAGGATAAAAATTATGCAAGGGCTGATGAAATTAGAAATCAGCTTCAAGCACAAGGAATAATATTAGAAGATAGTGCAACTGGCACTACATGGAAAAAAGGTTAGTAAATGTATAGTCAAGAAAAACAACAAGATATTATAGATAATTTACATACAATAAGAGACTATATCCGTTGGACAATCTCGGAGATGACAGTAAATAATGCTTATTTTGGTCATGGTTCAGAGTCTATATGGGATGAGTCTGTGCACCTTGTACTTAGCGCTATTAATGTATCTCATGATATAGATAGTAATATGGTTTCCTCTAGACTTTTGACTCAAGAAAAACAGCAGATAATAGAATATGTTTATCAAAGAGCATGTCAGCGTAAACCGTTACCGTATATTCTTAAGAAAGCATGGTTTGCTGGTATGGAGTTTGATATTGATGAAAGAGTAATTATACCTAGATCTCCTATTGCTGAGCTTATACGTAATGATTTTGCTCCATGGGTTAGTGATATTGATGGTGTAAAAAATGTTTTAGATTTGTGTACTGGAAGTGGTTGTATAGGTATTGCCTCAGCAACTGTTTTTGAAGAGGCAGATATTACTTTAGTTGATATCTCTGATGATGCTTTAGCTATAGCGAACCATAATATAAGAAAACATCAGCTCACAGATAGAGTTAAAGCTGTAAAGTCAGACTTATTTAGTAATTTAAAGGGGCAAAAATTTGATGTTATCGTGTCAAACCCTCCTTATGTAGATAAAGAAGACTTAGATAGTATGCCTAAAGAATATCATTATGAGCCAAAACTAGCTCTTGAGGCTGGTGACGATGGTTTAGATCTTGCCAAGAAAATAATATTAGAAGCAGATCAGTATATGACGGAAAATGGTGTATTGATTGTAGAAGTTGGTAATAGCCAATATGCTTTAATGGAAATGTGTCCTGATATTCCTTTTACATGGTTAAGTTTTAGTGATGGTGGCGATGGTGTATTTTTACTAAATTATGATGAGTTAGTTAAATATAAAAATTTATTCAAACAGTATTTTAATAATCACAATCAATTAGGTAATAAAAGTTTTGTAATTTAATATAACTTTGTAGGGGTTGTATATGACAAGTAGCCCATTCAGAAAGATATCTTCTGATAAAACTGTTATCCTTATAATTTGTTTTTTTGGGCTTATGTCTCAATTTGCTACAGATAGTTTTACTCCATCTCTACCACATATTGCAAGCTATTTTGGTGCAATAGCTAGAGATGTTAAGCTTACCGTTGGGATATATTTCTTGGGAATGACATGCTCTATGCTTGGGTTTGGCTATCTTTCTGATAAATATGGCCGTAAGCCAGCACTTTTAGTAGGCTATGTGATTTTTTGTTTAGCAAGTATCTTATGTATGTTGGCACAAAGTGAGAATCAATTACTATTTTTTCGCTTTTTACAAGGTGTAGGGATGGGAAGCTCATTTGTATCTTTTAGAGCTATTATGAAAGATGTGTTTAGTGATAGTCAGTCGTTAGCTAAAGCAAGCCTTGTGATTACGAGTATTGTATCTTTGACTCCACCGTTAGCTCCAATAACAGGGGGCTTTATTCAGGAATATATTGGGTGGCGTGGTAATTTTGCATTGCATTCATTAATGGCAATTACTATTATATTTTTGATTATAAAATATTTGCATTTGGAAGCTATTCCAAAGAGTAAATATAAGCTTTTAGAGTCGTATAAGAGAATTTTGTCAAATAAAACATTCATTTTAAATGCTATTTGTAGTGGTTTGGCGTTATCTCTAGTTTTTGTATTTGCAACACTTTCACCATTTTTCTTTCAAGTGCGTTTAAATTTTTCAGCAGTTGAATTTTCATTTCTATCAGCAGTAGTAATTATTCCTTCAGCAATATTTCTTATTATTTTTAAAAATATAATAAGTAAATTAGATATGAATAAAGTGATACTTTATTGTGGATGTTTTTCAACATTTAGTGGTTTAGTATTAGCGTTATCATATTTTGTCTTTGGAGTAGATCCTTTAGTAATAGTTGTATTATGTGCATTAGCTTTTTGTGGTAATGTTTTTCAGTATACAGCTACTTATGTATGCGCATATAAAGATGTTCATACAGAGGTTGGTGTAGCATCAGCTATATTTGGTTTTATACAGATAATTGTTACCACACTAGCATCATCTATTGTTTCCTATGTGAATTTAAATAATCAGGTTATTTTCGGAGTATTGATGGCTATTCCACCATTTTTAATAGTTCTACTAAAAATAATTGATATTAAAACGTTATTAAAATAATAAGTCATAATAGAATAGGTTAAGATTTATATATTTCTCGAGTAAATCTTTTTTGCAAAGTATATTTATAACCAATACAATGGTTAATATTGTACTTTTGTAGGAATGAAATATGAAAAAATCAAAACTTATACTAACAGTGCTAGTTTTTGGACTACCTACAATGTCTTTAGCAACTGACTATGCAGCATTAGAAAAAGAGCTGAAAACAGCGGGATCTACTAGTTCGCAATCAAATTTTAGTGGTGGGGATTCTATGCAACAAGGCTTTGGACAACACAAGCAGCAAAATATAGGTAGGTCAATATATGATCAAAATAGAGGTGTTTCTCAAAGCCAACAAGGTTATGGTAGAGGTCAAGGAAATAATATAAGTACTACTGAATTTGGAGGTCAACACAAGCAGCAAAATATAGGTAGGTCAATATACGATCAAAATAGAGAGAGTATTTCACAAAATCAGCAAGGAAATAATATAAAAACGACATATTTTGGAGATCAACAAAAGCAACAAAACTCGAATAGATCAGTATATGATGAAAATAGAGGTATTTCTCAAAGACAGCAATATGGTAGAGGTCAGGGAAATAATATAAGTACGTCTGAATTTGGAGGCCAACGGAAACAACAAAATATAGGTAGATCAATATATGATCAAAACAGAGGAGTTTCTCAAAGCCAGCAAGGTTATGGTAGAGATCAGGGGATTAGGGGACAACAGAAGAAGCAAGATATGGCTAGATCAATATACAATCAAAATAGAAATATTTCTTAAAAGCAAATAATAAGTCTAGCTCAGCTTAGAAGTTAGCAGAGAAGTTTACCTAATCATTAAATAATCCTAGAGAAAGCTTATTTGAGCCGAATCAATAAAAGATTTAAGCCTGTTCAGATATAAAAACCATTACATTATCTATCTAATCGACAAATATGCATTATTTTGCAATGCTAAATCAAATTATTCAGTATTTATTTTGATTGGGGAATCTATTTTAAAGATGAAAGCTTAGTTACTTTATAACTATTACTTTTAAGCCATACGATAGTAAAAAATGCTTGAATAATACATAAAAAAATAGATAGGGCATACTTGTAATTAAGAGTATGGATTTTTATAGAATTTAAAGTGAATAAAAATTCTAAAGAAATGAGGACTTAAGATTGGTTATTTTTTAATAACTATATCAGGGAAGTGAGCCTTTACACACTTAGTATAGTCACCTGGAGTAAATGCTGAATACGGAGTTTGGTATCCTACAAGTTTACAAGCATATGACTTACCGTCAGGGTTGTTAGCATTGTAACTGAAGTCTTGTTCCCAATAGATCTTAGTAGCACCAGCACCTTCAGCATCAAACTGTTTCATACCTTTACATCCTAGAACCTCATCATTTGGTATATTTACGCCAAGTTGTTTAGCGAAATTGTCATAATAGTCAATGCGGTTTTTAGATTGAGCTACTTCAACACTTCCACCACACTCAACACCACCATTAATGATTTGGGTAGTTACACCGAATCCTGGAGTTAGGCCATTACTAATATCACGCTCGTTTGGCTGCCATGTACCATCTATTACATGAAGCATAGATGGTTTTGGTGGTTGAGGGTAAACAAAGAAGAATACAGCCGAAGCTAAATTCAACCATGTGTCAGCTACTAGTTCAGGTTTATCTAGTAATGTTCTCACATCTCCATATATCGCTTGAGAGAATGGACCATAATTATAGTTGTAGCTTAGCTGTTTAGCACCACGACCAAAGTAAGATTTATAATCACCATTTTCAAAAGTGCCGCAAGGCCATGTCTGTCCTTGCCATACATCAGGATTACACTCACCATTATAGCCGCCACGCATAGTCTCATCCCAGCCCATTTCACGAACATGAACTAGTCCTTGGCGCCACTCAGGTACATCCCAGTGAGCAGTATGTCCACCTGTCTCTTGTGTGAAATGAGCAAACATAGTAGCTAGTGACTTACGACAAATTGCATCAGAATCTCTACCATCAGTATATGTACCACAGAATGCTGGGAATTTTGCAACAGCTTTTAAGAAGTTCTCATAAGTATACTCAGGAGATCTTTTCGGGAACATATAATCCCAGTCAGCTTCAGAGATTATACTTTCAACACGTTTTACGTTCTCAGGGTTATTAGGGTTATTAGCTGAAACAGCTTCTACAACTTTATTATCTCTTGTTACGATAGATTTTTTAACTTCGCTCATAACAGGTCCACTAGTTAACTCTTCTTCTTTAGCATCTAAATCTGCTTGAGTAGTTGTATATGTATCTCCAGGAGTTGGAGTTGGATCAACAGGATCCGTAGGGTCAGTAGGATCAACTGGGTCGACTGGATCAACAGGATCAACAGGATCTGTAGGGTTGTATATTTCCCAAGCAGTTTCCCAAGCTGTTCCAGAGCCTGGTGCATAAGCCCATGCTGCTGAACTAGAGCACCAAGCACCTACTCCAGATTTACATTGGTATAGTTTGCCATTTGAAGATACTACATCTCCACTTTTATACTGTGTGCCAGCACTATATGCTTGATAATCACCACTTGGGTCAGTAGGCTCAACTGGGTCTGTAGGTTCGACTGGATCAGTAGGTTCAACAGGGTCAGTAGGTTCAACAGGGTCAGTAGGCTCAACAGGATCAACAGGTCCTCCATTACCAACATGGAAATTTATAACATCAAATACAGGTTTACTAGGGGAGAAACTGAAGCTAATAGGTTGGCCAGCTTTTGCTATAGTAGGTTGACCACTCCATTGTTTTGATGTGATTGAGACTGTACCACTACCTGCTTCTGTTAGAGTATGGTTTCCTATACCCCAAACACTACCTACTTTACCATCACTTAATTTAAAGCTAATAGGGTTAGTTTCTAAATTGGTATCTTTATCACATTTGAAAGTGATTTTTCCTGTCCAACCTGAGGTAACATCTTCTAATTTACAATCAGCAAAAGCTACTGTACTTATTAAAGACAGAGTTAAAGCTGTAATTGTTTTCATACGCTTATGTATCATTTTAATACTCCTTATTAATATACATTTATACTAATCGCCACTATGGGCATATTTTGAGTTTATATGCTTTTTTTACTAAAACAACAACTTTTGATATATAAAATAATAGCTTAATTTAGAGCAAATTTAATATTGTTAAAATTAACAGGCATAGTTAAAAAATAACAAGTTTGTATTAATATTTAGTTAGGCTTTTCTTTATTTGTGGTATGGATGACCTTCTAAAATTGTATAAGCTCTATATAACTGTTCTGCGATAATAATACGCACAATAGGATGTGGAAAAGTCATTTTAGATATAGATATTTTTTCCTTAGCTAGATCTTTAATACTTTGATGAATTCCATCTGGACCCCCGATTAATATTACAACATTTGGATTATTAAATTTCCAGTTTTGCATTTTATCAGCTAGTTCTTCTGTAGATATGATTTTAGATTTTACATCAAGAATCACTAAGTGATCAGAATTGTTGATCTTGCTTAAAATTATCTTAGCTTCTTGCTCCATCCAGATACTTGGATTACCTGTTTTAGTTCTTTTTGCTATTGGCAGCTCTATTAGTTCAAGTGGGATAGTTTTACTAAGTCTTTTTTTATACTCATTAAATCCATCTATAACCCATTTAGGAGGCTTTTCTCCGAGAGATATTATTTTTATTTTCATAGTTATCTTGTAAAGCAAATAAGATCTTTTTTAGATAGATCTTGGTTAAATTCATATCCTGCAATATTAAACTTTTTAATGCCACTAATATCTTCTATTTGATTCTCAAGGATAAATCTTGTCATTAATCCACGAGCTTTCTTAGCATGAATGCCAATAGTTTTAAATGTGCCATTTTTGTTCTCTTTAAAATCTATATCTAACCATTTAGCATTAAGAGTTTTCTTATCTATTGCTTGTGAATATTCATTCGAAGCAAGATTAATTAGAGTTTTATTTTTCTGTGTAGTAAAAAACTTATTCAATTGAGATGTAATTTTATCTTGCCAGTATTTGTGTAGAATTTTTTCATCAATCTTTATTTTTGTCCCCATTTCTAGTCTATAAGCTTGCATTAAATCAAGAGGGCGGATAAGGCCATATAGCCCAGAGAGCATTAGTAAATGATCTTGAGCATATTTGATTGTTTTAGTATCAAGAGTCTCAGCATCTAAACCCTTATAAACATCACCACTAAATGTGAAAATAGCAGCTTTTGAGTTTGAAGTATTATAGTTATCTGGATCAAAAATATTGTGTTTATCAAATACTTCTTGAGCTAATTTAGGACTAATTTTCATAAGCTTTTCAATTTCATCTACTTCGTAATGCTTAAGCTTATTAATCAAAAGATTTATCTGATCTTTAAATATTGGTTGTGTAAATTTGTATTTTTCTTTTAAAGAGTCAAAGTTTTGACTTTTTGCTGGAGATATTACTATAATCATCTTTCATTGGTTTTGTGAATGCTTTTGGCTTAATAATACCAATTTATATTAGATAATGGAATTTGCTTTGATGGCTTGTAATTTATAGATATATCTAGTAACATATGCATTGCTAACTTGGTTTCCACGCAATGGTAGGTTGTGAACCCCGCCAGATCCGGAAGGAAGCAACGGTAACAGTTGATCCATGTGCCGTGGCAAGGCTAAGTTAGCACTTCAATTATATAAAATCTCTTTTGGTATGTTTTTTTATAATAAAATTGTTTCAGTGTGTGATTTAATATAAATCATAAGAAATTATTTTTTATCATGAAATGAGTTTTCCTAAATTAGAAAGTATTATTAATTATGATATCGAACATGGTTTTCCTGGAGCTACTATAGGTGTTTTACACCAGGATAAAGAAGTTTATAGAAATACTTTCGGTTATGCTTGTCGGTATGACAAAGAGGGTAAAAAGCTTAGAAACCCTCAAGTTTTAGAACCGGATATGTTATTTGATATTGCGTCTCTAACAAAAATTTTTGCTACAACTTATGCGATTATGTATTTTTATCAACGCAACCTTATAAATTTAGATGCTTTAATCACTGAATATATCCCTGAATTTAAATTTACTAATACAAGCTATATTCCAAGTGTTCGTGATTTACTTAGCCATACCAGTGGAGTCGCGCCATTTTTTGATTTTTATAATAATCATACTGCTGGTTCATTATATAGCCAAGATCGTAATACAACTGTAGAGTTTCTAAAAACAAAAATGGCAATATTAGAGTCGCCACATAAATATTGCATATATAGCGATATTGGCATGCAGATATTAGGATGTGTAATTGAAGCTATTATAAAGCAGCGACTAGATATTTTTCTTGAAGAGAATATTTATTCCAAATTAGGATTAAAATCAACATGCTTTAACCCTTTAGAAAAAGGCTTTTCACCAGAAGAAATTGTCGCAACGCAAGTAGATGGACATTGTAATTTTGGTACAACAAACTTTAATAATATAAAAACAGATACTCTAAGAGGCTATGTGCATGATGAGAAGGCTCTATATTCTATGGCAGGAGTGGCTGGACATGCAGGATTATTTTCAACAGTTGATGATATAACTAAGCTAGCGCAACTAATATATAAAGATAATACTTTCTTCTCACAAGATATAGTTAAACTTTTTAGTCAGCCATGCGATACAAACGAGGCTTTTGCTTTAGGATTTTGGACTGCAAAAGGTCGAAAAAATAGATATTTGTTTGGGGAAAGATGTAGTAATCAAACAATAGGACATACAGGTTTTACTGGACAATGTTTTATTTCAGATCCTATGAATAAAATTACTATAATGATTATGAGCAATAGCGTACATAGTCCTATTATTTACCCTAGAATATTTGAGGGCAAAACATTTAGAACAGGTTTATATGGGCAATTAATAGATTCAATTTATGATGAGTTAGGAATATAGGAGATATTTGTGAATTTAAGTTTTAGATATAGTTTTAAATATATATTGACTGTGTATATTATAGCTGCAATATTAGGTGGTTATGCTTTGGCTATCGTCGGCGGAGTTGGTGAGGAGATTAGCCATAGCTTTCATTTGAATACTCATCAGTTATCAATACTACTTGGTTTAGTATTTCTAGGTGGCGTTTTTGCAAAAATTATTTGGCTAGCTACTGATTATATTGGGCGAAAATTTATGATTTTAATTTTTGTTATATTTTATATTATCGGAACTTATATCTTTGTAATAGCCCAAGGGTATGAGACTTTGATCATTGCAAGGTTAATTCAGGGAGGATCTATTTTATTAGGATCTTATGCCTTTCCTATATACATAACAGAAATCTCTCCAGCAGATAGGCGTGGTAGGTATGTGGCATTGTTTCAGTTGTTATGGACTGCAGGTATGTGTCTTTCTGGGGTTTTAATATTCTTATTCTACAAATCATTTGACTGGAGTGAGTATTTTTACATAACTTTGAGCATTGGTATTGTTTTATTAATTACTTCTAGCTTTCTGCCATCTAGTCCAACTTGGTTAGTACTTAAAAATAGAATTGATACAGCGTATGATGTTATTAAAAAGACACAACCTAATCTAACAGATAAAGAGATTAACAAGCATATAGAAGATATTAAGGTTAGTTTAAGAACGCATGCTCCTAAAACACTTATGAGCAAGATTTTTATAGGCAAAGATATCTGGCCTGTAGCGATAGTTACTATAGTTTTAATTTTAAACCAGCTTACAGGGATTAACTTTATAGTTTTTTCATCTGAATTGATAATCGCACCATTAACAGCAAGTAGTTATGTTGCTCATGCTGCTAACTTTCTTATCTTAACTGTTAACTTCATTATTACAATTTTGACGATATTTTTTATTGATAAGTGGGGTAGAAAAAAGGTTATCTATACAGGCTTAACAGTTGGTTTAATTAGCATGTTAGGACTAGTTATTTTATATAGTCTTCCTAATTTTACATACAACTATATATTTGTGATTCTTTTATTAACAACATGTATAGCAGGATTGGCATTTGGACCTTCTGGAGTGATTGTAACTCTTATAAATGAATTATTACCAAATAGAGTAAGAATAATGGGAATATTTATGGCAGGAGTTATATCAATGTTGTTTTCATTTTACTTTATAGGTTACTTTTTAAAAGTAGGGCAAAACTGGGGCTTTAATGTAATGTTTAGCTTGCTATTTATAAGTTCATGCATTTATTTTTGGATTGTTAAAAGATTCGTTCCAGAAACAGCTGGTAAAACTCTTGAAGAAATTGAGAATGAATTCGAATGATTTTTTATTTAAATTTAATTTAAATTTGTAATATTAATCGTATAGTTATAATGATAATTATGAATAGAAATCTTCTTGCTATTATTGCTATATTTTATTACTAATATTTTCTTGCCATTAGTTGTCATTATAGCTCTTTGGTTTGCTTGTTCTGAAACTGTAATATCTGTATTAGCAAACATTTTTTGTACAACATTAATTGGAGCTTGGCTTATAATAAATTCAATAAGACTTTGCTTAACACCAATATTCTTATTTGGCATTGGTAGGCTACTACTTTGTATACTTGAACCATCATAATCAAGCTTAAATAAAGAGCTTCCCCAACCTGATAAAGCTATCATTACAATATGCTTAGAATTAACTTCAATAACCATATTAGAGGTTAGATTCTTTTGTTTACCATTTTTATCATAATATGTAGCAGAGACTATTTGAGAAATTGTTTTATTAAGCCCTAATTGATCTGGTTGTGGTAGTGTTACTGTGTTATTTGGCGTGATAGCTACTTTTACATCTATTTTCTGTTTTGTCTGAAATAAAGAACAACTACTTAGAAAAAAAAATATAAAAAAAATCACTAAAATTCTATTTTTCATAATACTGTACCTTAATTGCTATAGGAGCTAATAAGAATGCCACTGTAATTCCAACTAATACAGTTAAACCAAAATATTCAATAGCTGGGGTATTACTTAGTGCTAAAAGTCCAAATGACAGAATGGTTGTGATAGCGGATAATGATAGGGCTAGCATAGTACTACTGAACCTATTATCACTTTCAGCTATAAATAAAACATAATCCATACTGATTCCCAAAACAAGAATTGTTGCAAGTATGCTAAATAATGTAAGAGGAATATTAAATAACCCTAAGAATGCCACAGACAGTAGACATGATAATAATGGTACTAATATATATACTAGAGATTTTTTAATAGAATATCTAATTGCTAGGCCTAGCCATAAAAGCATAAATACAACTACCATAATATAAGAGATAACATTGCGATAATGACCAAAAATATTACTTATTTGAGTTACCTTATCAATAACATAAACATCATCTATGGAGCTAAGTAAATTCTGTAGCTTAGAAATATCTATATCTTTTGAAAGTGTTATAGCTAAGGCTTTATAGCCATTAGGCTGATTTGCCAACCATAGGAATCTAATTTGTTTTGAGACAGGTTGATTTAACCAGCTAGATAGTTCTAAAGGTTTAAATTTTGTGGTTTTAATTTTATCTAATATCTCTGTTTGTTGAGCTTTTGAAAAACCTATTTGGCTAAGATATTCTGAAGGATACTTAGTTTTAATAAACCTCTGTATAGCGTTATAGTTTTGTTGTTGTTGCTCTATACTTGGAATATAATCGCTTATGCTAATTAGGGGATTTTTAATATTGATGAAATTCTTGCGAATAATATTTGTTACATTATCTGTTTTAGTTAGTAAAGTATTATCATTTTTAGCCAAAACGATAATATAGCTAAGACCCATATCACTACCAATTATGCTTTTAAGTTGGTTTTCTTCATTTTTAAGTTTTTTAGGAGTTGATTGCAGTATGTGAATATCATCATTAGGTTTTATTTTATAGAGTCCAATAATGGTTATTATGCATAGAACTACTAATATAATGATGATCTTTTTTGTACTAATGTTTTTACATATATTTAGATATTTATCTGTAAGCTTTAATAACGGAATACTCTTATGAGCTTTTGATCTGGTATTAATGATATAAGGGAAAAAGCATATTACAGTTAAGTATGATACACTCAAACCAACAATGCCAAAAATTGCTAGTTGATGTAGTCCTGGGAAGGGAGCTACAGATATAATTAAAAATGCAATAATAACGTTTAAAAGGCCTAAGGTTATACCTTTGAAAATTCGGTTTAGACCTATTTTAGGTGTCCAGTTAGCATCAGCTAATAATTTCTCGGAGTAGTAGAAAAAAGCATAATCTACAGATATCCCAATTAAGCTTGCGCCGAAAACTAGTGTAAATAAAAAAACACTACCAAATATATAGTGTGTAACAACAAATGCAGCGATAAATCCACAAGAGATTGAAAGGAGTGTGAAAAATAAAGGAGTAATTGATCTAAATGTTAGAATTATTAAAAGCAAAACACCGATTATTGAGCCTATGCCGATAGTGTTTATTTCATGATGAGCATCTTCGGCTCCAGCATTTGCATAAAATAGCATACCAGTTTTTAGCACACTAACTTTATTTGAAGATACTTGCTTGATGGCATTATTAATACTTTTAATGATTTCTGTTTGAGTTGTTAAAGAAAAACTTTGTCCTTTAATTTCAGCTTTAATAAGCACATAGTAATGATTATCTTTCTTGGCTACCAAGAAGCCTTCTTTAAGCTTCAGGTTAGAGCTTGGCTTAGGTAAATCAAAAAGATAGTTTTGATATGTAAAGAAAGGGTCGTTATTAAGTAAGCTATGATTAACAATGCCTGTTGGATTATATATATTAGCAAGAGCATTTTGGTACAATCTTTTATAGTCTTTATTAGCTAATAATTCTTTGTCTTTATTGCTGAGTAATTGTAGTCTATATGGGAAGTAAAATTTTGCCCAAGATAGCTGTTGGCTTTGGCTTACACCTGCATTAATGCTTGTGAAATTATTACTTTGTTGTAGTAGTTTACTAAATTTTGCTGCGGAGTTTATCGCTTCGGGTTGATCTTTTGAGCTTATTAAAAAGACAACATCATTACTTATTCTATTAGAGAATTTATCTGAGGCAGCTGTTAGTTGAGGCGATGTTTGTTGATTGGGTAATAGTGCTAGTATATTTGTGTTTAGATTTAAGCCTTTAGTTATTATAACAATAAAGAGAAACAAGCTACTTAGAACTATCAATCCCCAGATAATCAGACGAATTAAATATTTATTAACCATAACTATTACTGTGTTGTAATGTCAAAAAGTTTTATCTTTATTATATTATCTTGGGTGTCAGCAACTTCAATATTTGTAATATATTTACCACCTTTAAGAGTTATTTCTTTTATAGCTTTATTTAATGGGCTAGCTTTCGGTTTAAGAGAAATGCTCCACTTTTGTGTATTACCTTTGAAATTCGCATCAAAATATTCAGATATAGTTTTTGTATCACCTTTAAATACTGACATGAAAACACTTGTAAAGGTAAAAACTACAGGTTGATCTTCACGAGTAAGAATTGTTGGAGGATTATCCATAATAGTTTGTGTAAGCTTATCTTTGGACATTTGCATCGTAGTTTTTATTGGTTTTTGCTGTTGCCATAATAAAGAGCCGTCATTACTTAGCTTGAAAGTACCTGATGATTTAAGATTAGAGCTTAAACCTGATATCTGTCTAACTTGTATAAATTTACCTGAGATGTTTGTATCTTTAGTTAGCTGTTTTTCAACGGCTTGGAAGTTTGAACTATTATCTATATTTGAAGCAAATAATGGTATTACAATAACAAACAAAGCACTAATTACGGAAAATATTTTTTTCATTTTTTTATAATCTCTTTTATTTTTTGTTGCCATTGATGGGGCGTCACAAAGCAAGTTTCTCTTTTATCAATATCTACAGCTAGCTGAATTGTATAACCTTGACATAATTTTATTTTAGTTAAGCTATCTGTAATTGTATAGTTTATTTTTAGCCTATTCTCAAACTCAACTAAGTCACAATAAATATTAATTTCCTGTCCAAATTTTGCAGGTCTTATAAACTTGGCTTTCAGATCAACTATAGGCCAAGCAAAACCATCATTTTTCATGTCCATATAGTCATATCCGATTTCTTTGAGCATACTACATCTAGCCATTTCAAAATATTTGACATAATTACCGTGCCAAACAATCTCAAGCATATCGACATCAAAAAATGGAATAGTCATTTTGTAAGTATGTGTAAATAGGCTATCTTTAATCATTTATCTTTCTCCTTGATGCCAGAAATCAAAAAAATTAAACCATTGTTTGGGATATTTTTTACAATACAATTCGAGCATATTTGCGTATTTCTGTGCATACTTTTCTAGATCTTTTTGCTTTGTTTTTCTATTTAATACAATCCCATCTTGCTCGAATTCTTTGAAAATAAAGTCGAAGTTATTACGATCTATTTTTGGGCATAGCATAAAATATGTAGGACATTTTAGAATACTAGCTAATATAAAAGCACCTTGAGGAAAAAATGCGGTGTCATCTAAAAAAGATAAGCTAAGGTTTCTCTCAGGTTTAGTTACAGAAGTCCTATCAGCTGCAATAACAACAAACTCACCATCTGCTATACGTTGATATAACTCGATTGCTAAATTAGGAGTGACTTCTTGGATACATATCATATTTATCGAGTATTTAGGATTTATCTTTGTAAGAAGTTTATTAAAAGTAGGAGCTTGTTTACTAAAAACTAAAGCATTTATTTTCATATCACTATCAAAGTCAGCTAACGATCTTGCAACATCTAAATTACCTAAGTGGGCAGTAAAAATAACACCACCTTTTTTAGATTTGATTGCCTGGCTCATAACTTCTCGAGTTTCTTCAGTGAAGTTTACGTTGTTTATAGTGATTTTATTACTCCAAACGGCAATTTTATCTATTATCATCTCACCAAAAGCTAAGAAGTGCTTAAAGCTATAAAGCCATAATTTTGATGATTTTATGTTTTTATTAAGATGTTGAATATATTTGAAAGAGTAGCTACGAGCACTTTTATAGAATAAGAAATAGTAAATCATAACTACAGACATGATTAAGTAAGTAAGTCTACGACCAAAGATATGGAATAAAATAAGTGTGGTTCTAAGTCCAAATAAGCCACCAGCTTCTTTTATCTTAGTCCAATGTTTCACCTAATCTTTCTCCATAGTAGTATCGGTAGTCTAAGGATCATGCCAGTAACTAATTTTGTATGAGTCCATGATATTCTGACATTATCTTTAAACATTCTAAAATTAGAGTAGCCATCTTGTGGATAAATTACTTTAGTATTTATATAGATGATAGGTAATCCTAACCAATACATTCTTACAATAACATCTATATCAAAATCCATTTTTATAGAGAAAGATCTTTTTTTCATTAACTTTATATAAGCTTGTAATGGATAGATACGAAAACCACACATTGACTCTTTTAAGTTAAATGATAAAGTTTCTATAGCTACCCAGAAATTAGTGATTTTTCGACCATGAAGCCTACTTTTAGGGATGCTATCATCGTATATCGGCATACCTGATATTAAGGATTGGGGATTATTTTGCATTGCCTGAATAAATTTAGGAATATCATTAGAGTCATGTTGACCATCGGCATCTATTTGTAACATATGGGTATAGCCCATTTCAAAAGCTAAGTTAGCTCCATAGCTTACAGCTACTCCTTTGCCTTGGTTTTTGTCAAATGACTCTGTCAGAATGATGTTTTTAAATTCGTTAGCAATCTTTTTAATAACTTCTTTAGTGTTATCTTGGCTTCCATCATCTATAAGTATAATTGGTAAATTATACTTACTAATATTTTCTATAGTATTTGGTAGCTGCTTACCATGATTATAAACTGGTATAACAATACACAAATTACATGAACTGCTAGCTTTCATATTTTATTTTACCTAGTGATGCAGTTTGGCCTTTTAATAGAAATTCAAATGAAACTATATTGTTTTTATTTGAGAGTTTTATGTCTAAGTTATCATCTGGTAGGATAGCTTTTTTGAATTTTATTTGTGGAATGTTACCAAAAGATGATTTATCGATATTAAATATTTCACTTGCTAAGTTTATAACAAAATCTACTTGAGCTATGCCTGGTAAAATAGGTTGTTCTTGAAAATGACCTTTAAAGAAATCACATTCTTTAAGTATTTGTGCAGATACCAAAGTAGTGTGATCATCAAGAGTCGTTATATTATTTATTTTAAGATGTTTGTTCATAGTTAGTTAATTCCACCATAATCTTTAATAAAGTTTCTCATAGAAGTTTAAATATTGTCAAACTTATCATTACTTGGGGCCATCCTCTAAAACCTCGATTAAAAGTTCCTGTGTTCTTTTACCTTGTGAGTTAGTAGGTATAGCAGCTACAAAACGCCATTGTTTTGGTATAGTGGTATTTGGATAGTAGTTTAGTAGATAGGTCTTTATTTTATTAATTAATTTTTGTTTATTAAATTCTTTTAGAAAATCATTTCCTTTTTGGTTTAGGCATATTAAAACAGCTATATATTCGCGATAGCTTTGACGTTTAATACATGCACAGTCTTGTATTAACTCATGTTTTAGAAGTATATTTTGCATTTGTGAGAGTGATAAACGATTTCCTGCTATTTTAACAATCTTATCGGCTCTGCCTTTTAACTTGAATTTATCATTGTGCATCTCAACGATATCTGGCATCAATAGTTTTTCTTGATTAAAAAAAGGAGATTTAACAATTAGTTGATTAGAATCAGTACTAATATCAACATTATTAAAAGCTTGCCATAAGCTATTACTAGGTGGTTGCCGATAAGCAATCACACCAGTTTCACTGCTACCATAAGTCTCAAGAATAGGTATGTTGTAGTCGTTTTGAAATTGTATTGCGACATTAGTGGGTAGTTCACTAGCAGCCGAAATAATAAGTGAATTTGTAATAGGTTTATTAATATTACCTTCAAGGTGAGAAATAATCACAGGAGTAGTTACCAATATACTATTATCTTGACATAGTTTTTTGTGTATAACTTCGGGTATAAATAGTCGTTCTGTGTGGATTATTTTTTTATAGAGTAATGGCCATATCAAAGCCCAACTAAAACCATATAAATGTTGATGTGAAACAGTTGTATATACATTTGCTTCTTTGAGCTTAAAATTCTCTATAGCTTTATTTATAGAATATGATTCTTCCTCGATATTATTGATAGTTTTTGTGCAACTTTTATAGTTGCCAGTTGATCCAGATGTGAAAAATATAGTTTCACAGCCTTTTATGGTATAGTTTTTAGTAGTTTCTGTGGAGAGTTTTAGATCATCTTCAGTTACAAGAATATCGTATTGCTCAGCAAGATTTGCGATTGTTCCAGACTTATTGTTCGGTAGCATAAGGGTTGTTTTACCTAAATACTGACAAGCTATCCAAGAGCAGCAAAATAGGTAGATATCATCTATACATAAGGCAATTATATTTTTGCTTTTTAGTTTAGTATCAAAATGATTAGCTAATGAGTTAATATTTTTAAGAAACTCTTTTGCAGAGATACTCTTAGAGTTTTTAATAAATACAGTTTTAGAAAGATTTTGTGCATAAAAGTCTAATGCGGATTTAAGCGATTCTTTCAAAGTGTCTCCTAACAATAGTTCTAATGATAATTTCAATAAGCATCATTGATCCTATTAAGATATAGCTAATAAAACCATTGTATAGTGTCCATATCTTTATTGATCCTATTATAACGCTAAGAATTGAGATACTTGCATTTATAGCAAAAAATATACACCATGCAAAAGTTACATACCATGTATATTTTATAGCATACATTGGTAGAGGTTCTTTACTCATACGAATTGCAAGTTTTGTAATTAAACTTTTTTCTTGAAATAGTGAGTAACAAAAAATGCACAATAAACTGACATTTACAAAAACAGGGTATAAAAGCATAGCAGTAATATTATTTATCAAGATAGTTACTACTGCTAATATTATTCCTACAATGGTAATAAGTTTCCAAGTAATATTAGAATCTTTTCTTAATATCAATAGCCTTAATATGAAAATTAGAATAACAATTAAGCTAACATACTTAATTGATAATGAACTTAAGCCTGCAAAAATAATAAATGGGTAAAGTATAATTACTAATATGATAAAGAATTTAGCTAGGGATTTCATTGAAAAAAATCTAGTCCTGTCCTAAAGCGGCAACTATAGTATCTACAACATCTCCTACAGTGCGAACAGATTTGAATTCTTCTGGTTTGAACTTACGCCCAGTAAGATCTTGAAGTTGTACTATTAAGTCAACAGCATCGATGCTATCCAAATCAAGTTCTTCATATAACTTTGAATCCAGAGTGATTTCATCTTTATCTATTTCAAAAAGATTATGAAGAATATCTTGTAATTGTGTGAAAATTTTTTCTTTAGAAAAGCTCATTGATATATCCTTAAGATTGATTTTCTTCTACAAACTTTGCTAGAGAAGATACAGATTCAAAATGCTTCTTGATATCTTCATTAGCAACTTCAAGATTTATATTGTAACGCTTTTTCAAGGCTACACCTATTTCTAAAGCATCTATCGAATCTAGGCCTAAACCATCACCAAAAAGTGGCGCATCAGCATCTATTTCATCAGCTGTTACATCTTCAAGATTAAGGATTTCAATAATCATTTCTTTTATTTCTTGTTGCATATTTTTTTTAATACCTTTTTATAAAAAGTTCAGTTTAGTAGAGAGACTATGTTGTAAAAATTTAGTTAGTCTTCGAGCAGCTAGAGATGGTACACCTTCTGCCTCATCTAGGAATTCTTGAGGATTTACCTTATCTCCAACAATTACCTTAAACAAAGGTGTTGTCTCAGCAATATTATACCATTTGGTATTTTTTGTTAAAGTGACTGGATTACATGAAATATGTATCATTCTAATAGCAGTATTAGTTCTGATTGCTAACTGTGCAGCGCCCCGCTTTAGTTTTGGGGGAGTGTTCGGGCTAGTTCTAGTTCCTTCGGGAAACATTAGTAAGTTTCTACCTTCTGCAAATATTTCATTAAGACGACTAAAAGTTTGATCTGGATCTATATTAGGAATATATCCTGCTGTTTCTATTACATGTTTATAGTATGGATTTTGCCATAAGCTTAATTTGACAATATTATCACAAAGTTTTAGCTTGGATACTATAGCGACATAGTCAATCAAAGTAGGGTGGTTAGCTATAAAAATACAGCCTTTGTCTTGATGAAGTTTTTCAATACCTTCAAACTTAAATCTAATAATTCTAAAATGGTGAAGAATTCCAATAAAAATCTTAAAAGCAATATTTATAGTGTGTTGTGCATGTATGGTACGAGTATTTTTATTTTTTATAAAAATTCTTACTAAGGGAAAGTATATATAACCTAATATGGCACCAAAGAAACTAAAGATAAAAAAGCAAAATCCCGTAAGGATGGTACGATAAAGTTTATTTAAATATTTATACATAACTTAATTAAATAGTTTTTCTATAGATATGCTTGGTAATAGTAGAGGCTTACGCTTTTCATTAGTATACCAGTTTGCAAAGCTAATTGCAGATGGTAATTTGCTGTACTCTTGTAATAGTGATTTTTTATGGTTAGTTTCTATATTTAAGGCTGAACTTAGATTTGAAATAGGTTTTTTTGATATAATAAAACTAATGCCGTAAGCAAGATTATTAGTGATATCAAGTTCTTCAAAAATTTCTGGAACATTATCATCATAGCAGGTAAATAAGATATTGTCATAATCTTGCAGCTGGGTAACAGCATCAATTAAAGCCATTTCAAATGTTTCTGTTCCAGCGGCTATTGAATTAAAAGGAATTTTTAATTTCTGCTGAATTGACATAAGTCCAGTAGGAGTGTTGTGTACAGATTGTGAGAATGCATTTGGTGATAGAATCTCGCGATTAGATATATCTTTAAATATAGTAATCGTATTTGCAAGCTCGCCATGTTGTGATGCAAATACAACAGCATCTACTTTATGTTTATGAATTTGCGGTATAGATATTGATAAAGCTATTTTACTAGATTTGCTACATCTTCTTCTCATTGCAGGGGCAATGGTACTAGTATCTATATTGATATCTTGATTTATCATTTCACTGTATGATATCTCTTTAAAATCTAAGATATTACTTTTCCCTTGGGCTATAGCTGCTACAGAATCTATATAAAACTTCATTTAATATCTTTTTAATTATTTTTTACTAAAATCTATCACATTGTAATAAAAAAATGTATTATCCTTGCGATATTTTAAATACTAAATGCTGTTAATATATATTTAATATGTTTAAACTAGTTACTATTGTATTTGTACTTATAGCTTTAGGTATTTAAAAGCCAAAATTAGACATGAATAGTAATGGAATTTATCTTAACTCATTAGGTATTATTAACTGCTTAGGTACTTCTAAAGAAGAGATGATAAAATCATTACTTAGTAATAAAACTGGCTTAATAACAACAAAAGAACTCTTGTCTAAGCGTAAGACAAAAATTGGCTATGTAGATGATAAAGTTCTTCCAGAGATTCCTAAACGATTTAAAAAATATGAGTGTCGTAATAATCAGTTGGCTTTACATGCTTGTATGCAAATAGATGAAAATATAAATAAGGTTATAAATAAATACGGTGTAGATAGAGTAGCTATTGTTTGTGGTACTAGTACCTCGGGTATAGATAATGGCGAAAAAGCTTTAGCTGATAAGTTTTTGTTAGATAAGTTTCCTGAAAAATTTGATTATAAGCAGCAAGAAACTGCGGGTCTTAGTGATTTTTTAAGAGAGTATTATCAACTTCAAAGTGTTGCTTATACAATATCAACAGCTTGCTCATCAAGTGGCAAAGCATTTGCATCAGCAGCTAGACTGATAAAACAAGATTTATGTGATGCTGTTATTGTTGTTGGGTGTGATACTATTTGTGAAATGACATTAAATGGTTTTGACTGTTTGGATGCTATCTCACAAGAGTTATGTTTACCTTTTCATAACAAAAGAGCAGGTATAAACATTGGTGAGGGAGCTGCAGCTTTTATTTTATCTAAAGAAGGCTCAGAAATTTCACTATTAGGTGTCGGAGAGTCTTCAGATGGGTATCATATAACTGCCCCAGATCCTAGTGGAGAAGGTGCTAAGTTAGCTATGATTAGAGCGTTGGAGTCAGCTCATTTAACTAATGATGATATTGGTTATTTAAATTTGCATGGAACAGCAACTATATTAAATGATAGTATGGAAAGTAATGCTGTAAGAGATGTGTTTAATACGAAAATAGTTTGTAGTTCAACTAAATCTCTTACTGGTCACACATTAGGTGCAGCAGCTGCTACAGAGGTTGGAATGTGTTGGTTACTTTTATCAGATATTTATAATCCGCAAAAAAAATTGCCGAAGCAATATAGTTCAGATGAAGATATTATTCAGGATATTGGTATAATAACTAGTGATATTGGGTACCAAAAACCAAACTTTATGAGTAATTCATTTGCTTTTGGTGGTAATAATGTGAGTGTAATTATAGGAAAAAAATAAATGTATAATATTGCTGAATTAATTCCTCAGAAACCACCAATGAGGCTTGTTGATGAATTTGTTAGTTTTGAGAATGATACCGTTCACTGTCGGACAACGATAAATGAGAATAATATCTTTTTTGATAAAGATCTAAGAGGTATACCACATTGGGTTGCGATTGAGATAATGGCTCAAACAGCAGCTTCTTATGGTAAAGCTAGTAAATTTAGTTCAAATGATTGTGAAAACAATGAACCTTCGATAGCTTTTTTGCTTAGTGTGAGAGGTTATAAGACAGATGTTAAGAGTTATAAGCTAGGCAGTGTTCTAGAGATATTTGCTGAATGTATTATACTTGATAAAGGAACTGGAGTATTTAGTTGTAAAGTAGTGCAAGATGGCCAACAGGTTGCATCACTTACAATTAATGCCTATCAGCCTCAGAATTATAAAGATGTAGAAAAGGTTATTAGTAGAGAAATATAAAAGATGAAAAAGGTATTAGTTACAGGGGCTAGTAAAGGAATTGGTAAGGCTATAGCTTTAAAACTAGCTGCTGAAGATAGACATATAACTATACATTACAATACAGATAAAGCTAGTGCTGAAAGTGTTCGTGATAGTATTCTTGAGAAAGGATATCAAGCTGATATCATAAGCTTTGATATTTCTAATAATCAGCAAACAGAGCAAGTTATCACTGAGTATATTCAAAATTATGGCGCATTTTATGGAGTGGTAAATAATGCAGGTCTTTGCATTGATACTGCATTTCCTGCTATGACAAAAGATGAGTGGTCAAATGTTATAAATACTAATCTTGATGGTTTTTATAATGTTTTGAAACCTTGTATTATGCCAATGATACAGCTAAGAAAAGGCGGAAGAATTATTACTATGGCTTCAGTCTCTGGTGTTGTTGGTAATAGAGGTCAGGTTAACTATAGTGCTGCTAAAGCAGGTATTATAGGCGCAACTAAAGCTTTGGCCGTTGAATTAGCTAAAAGAAAAATAACAGTAAACTGTATAGCTCCAGGTCTTATTGATACAGGGATGACTGATGATATTGAACATTATGATGAAATTATTAAGCATATACCGATGAAAAGAGCCGGTAAGGTAGATGAAGTTGCAAGTCTAGCAGAATATTTAATGTCGGATGCTGCTTCTTATATTACTAGACAGGTGATTTCTGTAAATGGAGGGATTGCTTAATGCATAGAGTTGTTGTTACAGGTATGTCGGGGGTGACAGCTCTTGGAAACGATATCGATACTATTTTTGATTCATTGTTAGCAGGTAAAACTGCGATTAAAAGAATGCCTTGGGATGATATACAAGGTTTAAATACTAAACTTGCTGCTCCTATAACAAATTTTAAAACACCAAATTATCCACGTAAAAAAGTACGCGGCATGGGGTTGGTTTCAAAGTTAGCAACGGTCGCAACAGAACAAGCACTAGAAGATGCCGGTTTACTAGATCAGACAGATATTTTAACTAAGGGTAGAACTGGAGTAGCATATGGATCATGCTCTGGTAGCCCGCAGCCTTTGTCAGATCTTTTGATGATTCTGACTGATAAAAAGATTGGTAACGTAAATGCAACAACATATATCAAAGGTATGAGCCATACTTGTGCAGTAAATGTTGCCTTGTTTTTTGGGTTAACTGGTAGGCTGATTCCAACATCAAGTGCATGTACTTCAAGTAGCCAAGCAATAGGATATGCTTATGAGGCCATTAAGTATGGTATGCAGGATGTAATGGTTGCTGGTGGAGCAGAAGAGCTTTGTATAAGTCAGGTGGCTATATTTGATACATTATTTGCTACAAGTCAGATGAATGATACACCAAGCATTGCACAAAAACCTTTTGATAGAGATAGAGATGGTCTTGTTATAGGTGAGGGTGGTGCTACTTTGATATTAGAGTCTTTAGAGCATGCACAACAGCGAGGGGCAAAAATTTATGCTGAAGTTGTTGGTTATGGTACAAACTGCGATGCTCAGCATGTTACACAACCAACAGCTGAAAAGATGCAAATAGCTTTAAATCTTGCTTTAGAAGATGCTCAAATCACACCAGATATGATTGGTTATGTTAATGCACATGGAACATCAACTGAAATAGGAGATATTGCTGAGAGTATTGCTACACGTGAAGTTTTTAATAGAGATGTTAATATCAGTTCACTAAAAGGTTACTTTGGTCATACACTAGGTGCTAGTGGTTCTCTTGAAGCATTATTAACTATAGAAATGATGAATAGAGGCGTGTTTATCTCTAATGCAAACTTAAAAAATGTAGATTCCAGATGTGCTAGCTTAAATTATCTGGTAAATAATCAACATATTGATACAGAATATGTGATGACAAATAATTTTGCTTTTGGTGGAGTCAATACATCTTTAATCTTTAAAAAATTCTAAAGCTTATTAATACTATAACTTATATACGTGCTTAGTTTTTTACAAAAAAATACACTCTTAATTATAAACTTGATATGATATTTATTATCTAAATTAGGTATATAATTTAATAAGGAAATTAAAATATGAAGAGATTCTTAGTTTCATTGGTTGTAGCTGGCTGTTGTATCTTACCTTTAACAAGTTATGCATCAGATGATATTTATAATATGAGTATCGAGAGTGCTATGAAATTAATGCCAGAAAAAGTAAAAAATCAATTAGGTGATTTTAAATTTTATTTTGGCAAAGATTCTAAGCCACTTACAAGTTCAGTTGTTGGGACAATACATACTAGTAATAGAACCAATGGAGTTCTAAAAAGTTATCAAAAATCATGTAATTGGGCTTTTTACTCAGCATTGATCGATCTTGAGAAGCAGGCTAAAGCTATGGATGGAAAAGGTGTAGCAAATATTGAATCTAACTGGAAAAATAATCCAACATCAAGTAATGAAACTTATGTTTGTGCAAATGGTCTTATGATGTCAGGAGTGGCATTAAAAGGTGATGTTATAAAATAGTTTCTTATGAGCACAGTTTTGATAATGCTTTAATTCCTTGTTTAGGGTTTCTCACAAAAGGGTTGTTTTTGTCCCAAGCATAGCCTGCCAAAATTGCTATGATTTGTTTTTTTATATTTGCGTTACTATTTTTATAGAATATGATGTTTTGTAAGCTTCCATCATACCAAGCATTGACAAACTCTTTAAAAGTATTAATTCCTGTATATAGTTCATCAACAAAATCTTTTTGCCAATCGACATTTACTCCTTTTAAGTGGTTATCAAGAAGATTAGCTGCTAGAGATGCAGATTTAACAGCTATTGTGATACCTGATGAAAAGACAGGATCTAAAAATTCAGCAGCATTACCAAGAAGAGCAAATTTATCACCATAGAGTTTAGAAACATTTGATGAATAGCCCTTAATCGTTTGGACATCAGATTCGAATGTTGAATTTGATGTT
Source organism: Francisella uliginis (assembly GCF_001895265.1). Classification (NCBI taxonomy): domain Bacteria; kingdom Pseudomonadati; phylum Pseudomonadota; class Gammaproteobacteria; order Thiotrichales; family Francisellaceae; genus Francisella; species Francisella uliginis. The sequence continues at coordinate 1,883,937 of NZ_CP016796.1, read as the reverse complement.
AGATTTGCTAAATAAGGCATCTGTTTTACAAAATCCTTTAGAATCTGAGTATTAGTATGCTTAGTGTTAAAGTTTTCTGGCTTTGCAACTACACCAAGAGAAGCTGTGCCATCAGCAAAGGGTATTAACCAATACCAAATATCTTGATGCTCTGGATGAACACTTATTAGGATTTTATTTCTATCGAAGCTTTTATCATCAATATTATCTTTAATATGACAAAAATATGATTGTCTCATAGGAAAATTAGATGGTTTTTCAAGGTTAAGTAGTTTAGGTAATACTTTTCCAAAGCCACTAGCATCAAGTATAAAATTAGCTTGTACTATATATTGTTGTTGAGTTTCTAAATTTTTAACAGTTAGAAATACATTATCTATTTGTTCAGATATACCAATAACCTCTGTATTGTAGAATATCTTAGCCCCAAGATCTTGGCTTCTATCGGCTAATGCTTTATCGAAAAGATCCCTTTTGACCTGAAAAGTATCTCCATATCCAGCAGTAAATTTTTGGTTAAAATCTATGGATACTGCATCATTATTATTGTTAAAGGCAGCACCATTTTTATGTTGAAATATTGTTTGTTGTTTAATTACATCAAGCATGCCAGCTTCTTCAAAATATTGCATAGATTGAGGCAAGAGACTTTCACCTATGGAAAATCTTGGAAATATCTGTCTTTCGATAATGATTACATTATGACCTTTTTTAACAAGTAAAGCAGCTGCAATAGAGCCGGAGGGGCCAGCACCAATTATAGCAACAGTAGTTTTTAGATTATTTTTGAGCATTTGTGCCTTTAAATATATATTTACATTATTATTTTAGCACTACTATATATTAATTAGAAACTGTATGATTAATTAGAGTGGCACACCCAGAGGGACTCGAACCCCCGCATCCGCCTCCGGAGGGCGACGCTCTATCCAGTTAAGCTATAGGTGCAGCATCTATATAATATAAGCAAAAAGGGCAAATCTCTAGTAAGTAGTTAAAGTATTTATTATTTATAATGAAGTTTCACTAAATTTTGCAATAAATACTAATGTTTTAATTGTATTTCTAAGAAAAATGTTTGATATTTTATATATTCAAATTTTCTTAAAGTGGGTTATTTTATAATATGTGGAAACATACGCCATTAAAAACAGTTTTAATATTAGCACCTATAATTTTTTGTTGTGAGTTAGCTATGGAAGCATATGTCCCAGTATTACCAATTATGGGAAAAAGCTTACATACGACACAATCCATGGCTCAGATGACAATATCAGTGTTTTTGATAATCTCAGGAGTTGGACAATTAATTTTAGGACCATTATCTGATCAGATCGGACGATATAAAGTAATTTTTATGTCAGCGATATTATTTTTAATTGGGACTTTATTTTGTATATTTTCTCCTGGAGTAAAGTTTTTAATTTTCTCAAGAGCTATTCAAGCTGTGGGAGCATGTGGGTTAAGTGTAGTAGCTTTTGTCATTATTCGAGATGTTTTTTCGGGGAAGCAAAGCTCAATGGTATATAATCTAGTTGATGCGATAGTCTCAATGTCTCCTATATTAGGACCTCCAATAGGTGTGACTTTAGCATTATTATTTAATTGGCAGTCTATCTTTATATTTTTATTTATTTTATCAATAATGACGCTTTTGATAATTATATTCTTTGTTAAAGAAAGTCTACCTGTTGAAAGAAGAAAAAAATTCTCTTTTGATATTATTTATAGATATTGGACAGTATCTAAATCTTTACAGTTTTGGGCTTATTCAATATCTGCTGTATCTGGGATGTCAGCATTTTTAATATTCTTTACAATGATTCCATATATAATTACATACCTAGAAGATCCTTATACAAAGATCTATATTATGTTTGGGTTTACTGGTATAGCTTATTTGATAGGTGCAGTATTTGCTAGCTTTATTGTCAACCATTTAGGAGTTTTTAAAACCACTATAGTTGGTATTGTGTGTGTATTTGTTGCGGGAATACTTTCTTTGGCATCTTATGTAGGTTTTGGCTTAAGTCTTTGGATGTTTTTTGCACCTTGTTTTTTTGCAGCTTTTGGCTGTGCTATTGCCGCTGGTACAGGTGCTAGCGGAAGTATGGAACCATTTTTTGAAATCGCTGGAGTAGCTTCGGCAATGTTTGGCACAATGGAGTTATCATTAAGTGCTATAGTTGTAGGCATCGCAATGTCATTTCCAGCAACTTCAGCATTACCTATTGCTTTAACAATGCTGATTACATCATCTTTTGCACTATTCTTATTGCTTATATTGAAAATTAAGAAAAAAGATCTTGATTAATTCTTTTATGCGAGAATATCAATAATTGTAGCTACTTTTGTTGATTGATCCCAGTCTATAGCATGTCCTGAATTATTGAGATAAATTACGCTTACAGCATCCTTATTTTTTACAGAAGTAATAGTTTTTTGAATATTATTAATATGTTCTATTTGATCATTTTTTGATAAAAAGATTACAGTAGGAATTTTAATATTAATAAAATTGTTAATAGAAGTTTTATTTGAAACCCAATTGTTTCTAGCAATTTTTTGTTTTGCGTAAACTTCTTTGCTAGGGAAAAGTGTACTTATATTTGGGTTTATAAATCTAGACTTTTCATTATCCAATTTCTTAGGAGTATAATGATATAGGTTATTATTAAATACATAGTTATAGATATCATCATTATTTTTAAATTTTGGAGCTTTTTTAAATTTGGCATCATCTTTGACTTTTGTCGGAAGAGGAGGTGATATTAAGAAGATTTTTTTATATGACTTAGGATTATCAAAAGCTGTTTGAAGTGCTATTGTTGAGCCCATTGACCACCCTAGAAGATATGTTTCTTTTAAGTTTAACTTTTTGATAAAGGCATTTGTATCATTAGCTAAATCATTAATAGAGTAGCTTAAATTTGAACTATCTTGATCGGTATTGATACCACGATAATCAAGAATATAAAGGTTGTATTTTTGAGACAATTTATTTATAAAGTCTTTTGGCCAGAAGTTAGCTGTAGTGCCAATGCCTGTTAGCATGATTAAGTTAAGCTTGCTTTTAGAGTTGTCAACTTTATAGTAGTGGATATTATTTTTATTTACTTCTATCTGTTTGCTTTGGATATCTAAAGCAAAAAGTTTTACTGAGAAGAATATTAGAGTTATTGATATAAAAATAAGTTTTTTCATATTTAGTAAGGCCTTATATTTAAGTGGTTAATTAAATTTTAACAAAAAATAGAAAAATTTCTTGAAAAAGAATCTTTTGACTCAATATGTAGAACTGCAGGTACTTAGAACTTAAGATTGTTCTAAGATGCAGACAAATTCAAAAACTTTAAAAAAACAATAGTCAATTTAACAAAGGAGTAAGATTGTTATGAACATTCGTCCATTACAAGATAGAGTATTAGTACGCCGTGCAGAAGAAGAAACAAAATCTGCAGGTGGGATTATCTTAACTGGTAGTGCTCAAGAAAAACCAAGTGAAGGTGAAGTTGTAGCTGTTGGTAATGGTAAAAAGCTAGAAAATGGCACTACACTACCTATGGATGTAAAAGTTGGTGATAAAGTACTATTTGGTAAATACTCTGGTAGTGAAGTAAAAGCAGGTGATGAGACTCTTCTTATGATGAGAGAAGAAGATATCATGGGTATTATTGGATAATTGAAAATACTATAAAAGTAGTACGTCATTCCGTCATGCTTGACCACGGAATCTAGCAAACATCTTGTTCAAGATATTTGCTCAATTACTACTTAGGACTAAAGATATTGAGATTCTGAATCAAGTTCAGAATGACATACAAGTTTTGAAACATTAAAAGTTTAAAAAATTCAAAGGAGAAATAAAAATGGCGGCAAAAGAAGTTTTATTTTCAGATGAAGCTCGTGCAAAAATGCTTGATGGTGTTAATACTTTAGCTAACGCTGTAAAAGTTACTTTAGGTCCTAAAGGTCGTAACGTAGTTTTAGATAAGTCGTTTGGCGCACCAAATATTACTAAAGATGGTGTGTCTGTAGCAAAAGAAATCGAACTAGAAGATAAGTTTGAGAATATGGGTGCTCAAATAGTCAAAGAAGTAGCATCAAAAACTGCTGATGTAGCAGGTGATGGTACAACTACTGCAACTGTACTTGCTCAAGCTTTACTTACAGAGGGTCTAAAAGCTGTTGCTGCAGGCATGAATCCTATGGATCTTAAAAGAGGTATCGATAAGGCAGCTGCTAAGCTAGTAGAAGAGCTAAAAGTACTTTCTAAGCCTTGTTCGGATGCTAAATCTATCGAGCAGGTTGGTACAATTTCTGCTAACTCTGATGCTACAGTAGGTAAGCTTATTGCTGAAGCTATGGCAAAAGTTGGTAAAGAAGGTGTAATCACTGTAGAAGAAGGTAAAGGCTTTGAAGATGAGCTTGACGTAGTTGAAGGTATGCAGTTTGATAGAGGTTATTTATCACCGTATTTTGCTACAAACCAAGAAAATATGACTACTGACTTAGAGAGCCCATATATCTTACTTGTTGATAAGAAAATCTCTAACATTCGTGAATTACTTCCAGTATTAGAAGGTGTTTCTAAGTCTGGTAAAGGCCTTTTAGTAATTGCTGAGGATGTAGAAAGCGAAGCTCTAGCTACTTTGGTTGTGAATAATATGCGTGGTGTGGTTAAAGTATGTGCTGTTAAGGCTCCTGGATTTGGTGATAGAAGAAAAGCTATGTTAGAAGATATTGCTATCTTAACTGGTGCTACAGTTATCTCTGAAGAGTTAGGCATGAAGCTTGAAGAAGCAGGCATGGAGCACTTAGGTACTGCAAATAGAGTACAAGTAACTAAAGATGATACTACAATTATTGATGGTGCTGGTGACAAAGAAGCTATCTCTAGTAGAGTAGCTCAGATCAAAGCAAACGTTGCTGAAGCTACTTCTGACTATGATAAAGAAAAGCTTCAAGAAAGATTAGCTAAGCTGTCTGGTGGTGTTGCTGTAATTAAGGTAGGTGCTATTACAGAAGCTGAGATGAAAGAGAAAAAAGACCGTGTTGATGATGCTCTACATGCTACGCGTGCAGCTGTAGAAGAAGGTATTGTTGCTGGTGGTGGCGTTGCTCTTATTAGAGCTCAAAAAGCTCTTGATGGCTTAACTGGTGACAATGATGATCAAAACCATGGTATCGCTCTGCTTAGAAAAGCAATCGAAGCTCCTCTAAGACAGATCGTACAAAATGCTGGTGGTGAGTCTTCTGTAGTTGTAAATGAAGTTAAAGCGAAAGAAGGTAGCCATGGTTATAATGCAGCTAATGACACTTATGGTGATATGGTTGAGATGGGTATTTTAGATCCAACTAAAGTTACTCGTTCAGCTTTACAACATGCTGCTTCAATTGCTGGTCTAATGATCACAACAGAAGCTATGGTTGGTGAGATCAAAGAAAATGCTCCAGCTATGCCTCCTATGGGTGGCGGCATGGGCGGTATGCCGGGTATGATGTAAAATCATCGATATATTTCTATAAATTATCTTTCTCATATATAAATATTTTTCAATTTACCTATAATAACTTTTATTCAATTTACAAAAATAAGAGTTATTTATGGGTTCAGTCTCAACTGATAATAAAGTTTTAGGTTTAAAAGATGTAACAATAATGGCAGTTACCGCTAACTTTGGTATTCGCTGGATACCTGTTGCAGCCTGTTTAGGAGCTTCGGCAATATTCTTTTGGATACTTGGTGCGATAATGTTTTTCTTGCCACTTGTTGTGATCGCAGTTCAGTTATCTAAAAAACATCCTGATGAGGGCGGTATTTACTCATGGACTGTTAGAGCCTTGGGTGAAAAGGCGGGTTTTATGGTAGCTTGGCTCTATTGGGTTAATACCGTATTTTACTATCCTGCTGTACTTATTTTCTTAGCAACAAATTTTGCATACTTTATTGGTAGGCCTGATTTAGTTAGCAATCACTATTATATTACAATCGTAGTTTTAACTGCTTTTTGGTTAGTGACCATTATTAGTTTTTATGGTCTTAAAGCAAACAAGTATCTAGTCGATGTCGGAGGTGTTTTAGGTTCATTTTTACCTGCGATTGCGATTATTGTTTTAGGTTTTATTGCATATTTAATGGTAGGGCAAAGTGCTACAGATTTTTCTCTAGGGAATATAATACCTCATGATAATGTTTGGCATAACCTATCAACTTTGACAATTATTATGTTTGCAATGGCGGGGATTGAAATTATTCCAACTTTTGCAAATTCAGTAAAAGATGCTAAACGTAATTTATATTATGGTCTGATGATTTCAGCTTTTATTTTATTAGGGCTATATATATTAGGAACAGTTGCTTTAAACTTAGTTGCTTCACCTGATACGATAAATAGTGCTTCTGGGCTTATGCAGGCCTTTGAAGTAATAGGTAATAGGTTTGGTTGGGATTGGTTCCCAAGGTTGATGGCTTTTTTACTTACATTTGCAGAGCTTGCTGCAGTAAGTATCTGGCTTTTAGCTCCAGTAGTTATGTTTTTTAAATGTACACCCAAAGGTATACTTCCTGAGTGGTTGCATAAAACTAATAAGCATGATTCACCTAAAAATGCTTTAATATTTATGGGAATACTTGTAACATTGATAGTTTTATTGACCAATTTCTTACCATCAGTAAACCTAATGTATCAAGCTTTAATACTTATGGCTACGGTACTTTATTTTATACCTTATCTATATTTGGTAGTTGCTTACATAAAGCTTATGGATAAGAGTTATAAATATATTCTAGGTGCTTTAGTTTTCATATCAACTTCTTTAGGTATTATCTTTAGTTTTCAGCCACCTGGAGATCTAAAAGGATTTTATGATATTGCGATATATGAATTTGAGTTGATTTTAGGGCCTATTGTGTTTATTTTGATAGGGTGGTTATTATTTAAATTTAGAAAAGTAAAGTAGTATAACTAGTATTTGTTTTTATTGATCAATATTTTGCCAGAACTTTATCAAGAGTTTTGGTTGAAAGTATTCTTTTAAATATTGACATAATCCAAGTAGCTTTTGTTATATAGTATCTCGGCTTAGGTTTATTAGTATTAATTATCTTTTCAACTACTTTAGCAACTGATAATGCAGGTTCATTAAAAGGTATAGGTTTATTCTGTCGCACAAGAATTCTATCATAGTTATTTTTATGAGCAGAGTTTTCGTAATCAACATTTTTTATAGTTTTGATAGAGTTCTCTCTAAACTTACTAGTTACAGGTCCTGTGTTTAAGCTGGTTATAAATATATTTGAACCTTGAAGCTCTAAGCGCATTGTATCAGTTAATCCTTCAATAGCATATTTGCTAGCATTATAGGCACCACGATATTTCATTGAAACAAGCCCTAATACAGAACTATGTTGAATTATCTTACCATAACCTTGTTTGCGCATTATTTTCATCGCTTTTGTTGTTAGATAGTGAAGTCCAAAAACATTTGTTTCAAACTGTTCTTTTAGGAATTTCGTTTCAATATCTTCTATAGCACCTGCTTGACCATATCCTGCATTATTAAATACTATATCAAGGGTTCCACCGGTTTTAGCTAAAATATCATCTAAAGCGTCATCTATACTTTGATAATTAGTTACATCAATTAAATATGTTTCAAAGCCTTCAGAGTTTAGAGCATCAACATCTTTTTGTTTTCTTGCTGATGCAAAAACTCGATGGCCGAGCTCTTTAAGATGAGCAGCTGTAGCATATCCTATGCCTCCATGGGAGCAGCCTGTTATTAATATTGATTGTTTTTTCATATTTTAAGCTATTTATTTTATAACTACTTGCTAGTTTAGTTTAAAATAATAATTATGTAAAACTCTATGGTTAGTATTAAATAGTTTATCATGAACTATTCTAAAGCCCGTAAGCTTGTAAAACTAAAAAAATCTCTTGGTCAAACAAAAGGTCTTAGATTTATAGAAGAGAAATTACTTAATAAGTCTCTGTGGCGTTTAAGTTATGGTTCTGTTGCAAGAGCTTTAATGATCGGCTTATTCTGGATGATGATTCCTATGCCTTTTCAAATGCTGCCAACAGTTATTATGTGTGTTTATTTAAGGGCTAATATTCCTATAGCGATAGCATGTGTATGGATTAGTAATCCAATTACATGGTTGCCGATATATTTTGCTAATTATATTTTTGGTAGTTTCTTGTTAGGGTTAAATATTAACATAGTTGATTGGCAAGTTTATGCAAGTTATATTATGCAAAATGTTAGCCAATTTTGGCGCCCTCTATATTTAGGTAGTATTGTAGGAGGTCTTATATTAGGATTAACAGCTTTTTTATTAGTATATTTAATTAAATTTTTAAGGAAGAACTAGCTTTTTTTCTTTTTGAATTTATCTAAAAATTTTTTAAAAAGTCCTTTGTTTTCAATACTTGGTTCTTCAGGTGGTGTGAAGTTTTGTTTTTTCTTTAATATTTTGACTTCTACTTCTTCACACTCTTCAGGCTCTACATCTACATGATCGTCAGTACTTTGTATATGATGATCTTTAATATGTACATATCTATTGTCTTCAAGATTTAGATTTTTTTCATCTTTGTAGGATAATTCAAGATCAGCCGTTTTGGGAATATTTGATGGTTTTATTGAGAATTTATTTGGAGAAATTATATAAACGCCATTTTCATTTTTTTGGATGAATCCTTGATCTGCTAGTTCTCTACGGTATTTGTAAATTGTACTTTTAGAGACACCGAAATTATCTGCTAATTTAGCAGGACTAACATTATTCTCTATAGCTTTTAAAATAGCTTTTTTAATTGCTAGCTCTCTTGAAGCGGGGATTTTCATACTATAATGGAAACTCTCTGTATCTAAGGGGTTATTATAGCGTAGCTTTTGATGTTATACAACTTGTCCAGCTGCCCATCCTGAAGCCCAAGCCCATTGAAAATTATAACCACCGAGCCATCCTGTAACATCAACGACTTCACCAATAAAATAGAGACCCTTGATCTTGTTGGATTCTAATGTTTTTGATGATAATTCATCACAGCTAACTCCACCTAGTGTTACCTCAGCTGTGCGATATCCTTCGGTAGTTTGAGGATATACAATCCATTCATGTAAACTATTATGAGTAGTCTCTATATCATCAGTAGATAAGTCACAAGCTCTTTTACTGAGTAGTTTTTCTGTAAAAAAAGTTGAGATAAAGTTTTTTGGAAATAGCTCTGATAATATATTTTTTATAATAGACTTTGATCCTTGTGCTTTTTTTTGACTTAAGAATTCATTAATATGAGTATTTGGTGATAGATCAATCTTGATAGGTTCGCCAGTATTCCAATATGATGATATCTGTAAAATAGCTGGTCCACTTAGTCCTTTATGCGTAAAAAGAATATTTTCATCAAAATATGTTTTATCATTAGATACTCTACAAAAAATAGAAATTCCTTTTAGTTGGGCAAATTTTTTCTGATCTTTTTGATTGAATATAAATGGCACTAGACCAGCTCTTTGAGAATTTATTTTTAAACCAAATTTTTTCGCAACTTTATAACCAAATCCAGTAGCCCCCATTGTTGGGATTGATAGCCCACCAGTAGCAATAATAATAGATTCACTTGTGTAGTTATTATCTTGAGTAGTTATATAGAATAGATCGTGTTTTTTGACTATATTTTCTACTGTTGTATGCAGCTTTATCTGAGCATTATATTTTTTGCACTCAGCTAAGAGTATATTAACTATATCTTTAGCTTTATTATCACAAAAAAGTTGCCCTAGAGTTTTTTCATGAAAGGGTATTTGGTAATCACTTACTAAAGATATAAAATCCCATTGAGTATAGCGAGATAAGGCGGATTTCATAAAATGTTGATTATCTGCGATATATCTATCAGGCGCAATATTATAGTTGGTAAAGTTACAACGTCCGCCACCAGACATTAGTATTTTTTTACCAACTTTATTGGCATGATCTAGCACAAGCACGCTACGATTTCTCTTTGCAGCCTCAATAGCACACATAAGCCCAGCAGCACCTGCGCCGATTATTATTACATCGAGTTTAGTATTTTGTATAGTCATTATAGAAAAAAATATTTTGTATTATTAATTATCTAAAAGAAAGTATATCAGTTGTTTGAATTTTTTAGGAAAAAGAAATAAAAGAAAAGTTATTAATATCTACCTTGTTGGATCATAGCTTCAGCTACTTTTTCAAAACCAGCTAAGTTAGCACCAGCAACCAGGTTGTAACCAAGGTTGTACTTACTACTAGCAAATTTACAAGCATGGAAAATGTTTGCCATAATTTGTTGTAGTTTAGCTTCAACCTCTTCAGATGTCCATGCTAGACGAGCTGAGTTTTGCGACATTTCTAAACCTGAAACAGCAACACCACCAGCGTTTGCTGCTTTACCTGGAGCTAGGTTTACTCCTTTTTTCATTAAGAAGTCTATAGCTTCATTAGTAGTCGGCATGTTAGAAGCTTCAACAATATATTTAACATCAGCTTCGATAAGTTTTTTAGCTTCTTCAACATCTATCTCATTTTGAGTTGCAGCAGGGATAGCTATATCAGCTTTTATACCCCAAGGCTTCTCACCTGGGTGCCAGCTAGCATTAAATTCTTTAGCATAATCTTGCATAGTTTTTTCACCATTACGGATTTTTAGCAAGAATTCAATTTTCTCTTCTGTAGTAATACCTTCTGGATCATGTACAAAACCCCTTGAACCAGAGATAGTAACAACTTTACCACCTAATTGCGCAACTTTTTTACATACACCCCAAGCAACGTTACCATAACCAGAAGTTACTATAGTTTTGCCTTCCATAGTTTCGCCATCATGCTTAAGCATTTCATCCAAGAAGAAGACAGCACCGTAACCAGTAGCTTCTGGACGGATTAAGCTACCACCAGATTCTAGAGACTTACCAGTTAATACACCGTTTTCAAAACTGTTACGGATTCTTCTGTATTGGCCGTACATATAACCAATTTCTCTACCGCCTACACCAATATCACCAGCTGGAACATCAATGTTTGGACCGATATGACGTTGTAATTCCATCATAAAGCTTTGGCAGAAGTTCATGATTTCTTGGTCAGTTTTGCCTTTAGGGTCAAAGTCAGCACCACCTTTACCACCACCCATAGGAAGTGTAGTTAAACTGTTTTTGAAAACTTGCTCAAAACCTAGGAATTTTATAATTCCTGAATATACGCTAGGGTGGAATCTAATACCACCTTTGAAAGGACCAATAGCACCGTTAAACTGATATCTAAAGCCTCTATTTACTTGAACATCACCTTTTCTATCAACCCATGGTACTCTAAAAGAGATGCCTCTTTCAGGCTCAACCATACGTGCTAAAATATTTTCTTCAATATATTTAGGGTTTTGTTCTAGAGCTGGCTTAAGAGTAGAGAATACTTCTTTCACTGCTTGAATAAATTCTTTTTCGTGACCGTCTCTTTTTTCAACATCAGCAATTACGCTATCAATGTATTTTTGAGCATTCATTTATGCATCTCCTTTGTGATTTATACTTATTGAGATTACTTGTTCATTTTTAAATGAGCAAATACCCTACATGCTTGATATAACAATAATAATACTATATATACAAGCTAAACTTAATATCAATCTATGATAATCCTTTATTATTAAAAATCAAATAGTATAGCTTCATATATAAAAATAAAAACACATTTAAGTTAATAGTTAAATTGATTTTGACAACAGCTCATGTAAGCTTGACTTTATTCGTATCTCAATTATAATCTCAGGTTTTTTAAAAGATGTAAGTGCCATGAAGAAATTACTATATATAATTGGCTTTTATCTAATTGCACTTAATTCTGCTAAAGCTGTTAACAGTGATAATTTCCAATCATGGAATAATATTACAGTTCTTGGTAATCTTGGGTTTGTAGATGATCGTTACTCAAAGATTCTGTATGAAATAACTTATCAGGAACGTTTGGCAAATGCATCATTAACATCTTTTCAGACACTTTACCGTGGCGGCTTGGGTTATAGTTTAAATAGTAAGCATAGTCTTTGGGTTGGAGCAGACTATTTAGTAACAAGGAATTTAGTCCCTGAAGAAGTAAATACAAACGCTATCTGGCAACAGTACTTGTATAAGGATGATTATAAAGAGCTTAAATATCTTTTCCGCGCTAGATTTGAACAACTATTAATATCAAGTGCTAATTACTTAACTCTGCGTGTCAGGTTAATGATTCGCGGTTCATATCCAATCTCAGAAAACAAAAAATGGAGTATTATTGGTTTTAATGAGTACTTCCAAAACCTTAATGGAGATGGTGTTGTAGAGAATGCTTCATTAATCCAAAATAGAGCTTTTGCGGGTTTTGGCTATAGCGCTACTAAGAATACTAATATTGAATTAGGGTATATGAATCAGTTTATTCATAGTAGTCAGAGAAATGATTTTATGGCAAATATTTTACTAGTATCATTGGTGTTCAACTTTAATTAAAAAATTATAAAGATCTTATGATTTATTTTGTGAAAATAAAATCAAACCTTAAAAGACAGATTTAGAAATGATAGATATACAAAAGATAAAAAAAGCCCATCAACTTATCGTGGTTACTACTAATGACTGGCAAAGTGTAAAGGGTAAGTTGTGGTTTTTTAATAAAGATAAGCAGGGTAATTGGTTGCCGATTAAGTTAGCTATACCCGTTGTGGTTGGTAAAAAAGGCTTAGCATGGGCAGATAGTTCCTTTCAAAAAATAGCAAAAGCTTCACTAAAACAAGAATCCGACAATAAAGCTCCAGCAGGAATTATGAATATTGGTAAAATTTTTGGTTTTGAAAATATGGAACTGATTAATAAATCTGATTATGTGAACATAGCTACAGGAATAGAATGTGTCGATGATAGTAATTCAAAATACTATAATCAGATAGTTAATGTTAATGAAGTAAAAAAAGATTGGCAATCTTCTGAGAAGATGTCAGAGATATCTTTGTATAAGTATGGGGTTGAAATTCAGTATAATAAAAATCCTACCAAACCTAGGAGAGGATCGTGTATTTTTATGCATGAGTGGCGATCTCAAGAAACAGGAACAGAAGGTTGTACAGCTATGTCAGAAAAAGATATTAAAGACATTACAAATTTATTAGTAGCTAGTAAATCACCTATATTAATTCAGTTACCCCAAGATATTTATTGTAAACTACAAGAATCATGGTGTTTACCATGTTTGTCTTAAGGAAATTAAAATGAAAGATTATATTATTTTTGATAATGAAAGATTGATTGATTATATAAAGAATAACTCTTTAATAACACCTTGCTATATTTATGATACCAAGTTACTAGATGATACTTTTAGTAGAGCAAAAGTAGAATTGGAAAAAAAATTTAACAATGCTGAAATCCACTATGCTATAAAAGCAAACCATAATCCTGAAATCATTAGTTTTGTTAAAAAATATGATATGGGCATAGATTGTGTAAGTGGAGGCGAGATAAAAAGGGCTCTAGAACAAGGTATTGATCCAAGTCGTATTGTGTTCGCTGGGGTAGGAAAAGCAGACTGGGAAATTGAGCTAGCGATTGATTCTAATGTTTTTATTTTAAATTGTGAATCACTAGAGGAAATAGAAGTTGTAAATGAAATTGCTAGGAGCAAAGATAAGCAAGTAAATATCTGTTTAAGGATAAACCCAAATATAGATGCTCAAACACATCATTATATTAGTACCGGAGAATTTGATGATAAATTTGGTATTGCATTTGTCGATGTTCTTAAATGGTTAGAAAACGATTTTGCAAAGTTTAGTAATATTAATTTATTTGGCTTGCATTATCATGTAGGCTCACAAATTTTAAATTATCAAGTTTTCCAATCTCTGGCAATTACGACAAATGAACATATTAAGCTGTTACAACAAAAAGGAGTTAATATAGAGCATATTAATTTTGGTGGAGGCTTAGGCATTGATTATGAGAATCCCAAGCAAAATCCTATAACAGATTTTGAACACTTTTTTGCAAGCTTTGCTCAGTTCTTTGAATATAGTGATGATATTAAGCTTCATTTTGAACTAGGTAGATCATTAGTTGGTCAATCAGGAATACTTTTATCACAAGTATTATTTAACAAAACAACCCAAGAAACAAACTTTCTTATAATTGATGCTGGAATGACTGAGTTAATTAGACCTGCTCTTTATCAAGCTCAGCATAGGATAGTTGGCTTAGTCGATGATATACATAATAAGCAACACTATCACGTTGTAGGTCCTATTTGTGAGTCAAGTGATGTCTTTGCTAAATACTATCCTTTACCTAAATTAAAAAGGGGTGATCTAATAGCTATATATTCAGCAGGTGCCTATGGTAAAGTTTTATCCAGTGAATATAATTTAAGACCAGATGTTAAAGAATATCTTATTTAAGGTTTAATAATTTATGAGTTTATCTAATAAAAAGATTTCTACTTTATCGCTAACGATGTTAAATATCTCGGCGATAATTAGTTTAAGTTCCATCGCATATATGGCGACAATTGGCTTACAAAGTATTTTCTTTTACCTAATTGCTGCAATTACATTTTTACTGCCAACATCACTTATATGTGCAGAACTTAGCAGTATGATTACACAAAATAACGGTGGTGTGTTTAGTTGGGTCAAGGCTGGCTTGGGTGAAAAAGCCGGAGTGCTTGCAATGTGGCTAGAGTGGTTTAATAATGTGGTGTCATTTCCTAGTTCTGTAACGGCATTAGTTGCGACTTTCGCTTATATTGGCTTTCGAGGTTTTGCAGAGAATGCTCATACAAGTGTTTCCTTTTGGCTGGTAATGGTATGTGTATTTATCGCTATAAGTTTATTTAATTGTTTACCTTTGAGAAAAGTTGTTATTTTAAATATCGTTGGTGCGGTATTTGGTATGATAATACCCGGTATATTATTGATCTTGGGAGCAATTTACTTTTTAGTGACAGGTCAAAGTAATTTAGAGTATCATGGGGTTGGAGATATTTTACCAGCATTTTCTTTAGGAACTTATGCTTTATTAGTTAAAACTTTATCTTCATATTCAGGTATCCAATCGGTAGCTTTTCATATGACAAATATTGATAAACCAGAGAAGAATATTCCTAAGTCAATTTTGATAGCTACTTTAATAATTGTTTCTTTAACTATTCTAACAACAGTAGGCTTAAATATTATTATTCCTGTAAAAGATGTAAATGTCTTAAATGGTCTAATACAGGGTATTTCACAGGTTTTAAGTATTATTGGCTTAGGTGGTGTTAAACCTCTAATCGTTATAATGATAAGTATTGGGATGTTGGCAGCTTTAAGCACATGGGTTTTAGGTCCTGCTAGAGGTATGCAAACAGCAGCGGAACAGCAGCTTTTTCCGAAAATAATGGCCGGTAAAAACAGGTTTAATATGCCGGTTAATATGCTAATGATACAAGTATGTATAGTTATAGTATTGTCGACAGCTTTTTTAATAATGCCATCGGTTTATGCAGCTTTTGCTTTATTGATTGCGATTACTTCACAATTTACAGTAGTTACATGGATTATGGTATTTGTAGCAGCAATTAGACTTAGATTTACTCAGCCAGATACTCATAGAGTGTTTTATGTAGGTAAAAGAAACTCTAATTGGCTATTGGTAACTATGTCTTTGGTAGCAATATTTATGTGTTCTTTAGGCTTTATACTAGGATTATTCCCACCAGGGTTTTCACATGTTAAAGATATTTTACGCTATACTACTATTTTGATTATTGCAGATGTAATAATTATCGCAATTCCACTTGTGTGGATTTGGTTACATAGAAAAAGAATTGTGTAAAAATTGTAGAATTATTTTTGATTTTTTTATAGAATAATGATTATTATATGAATGTTTAAAATTATTTTAACTAATAACTTTAGCATCCTTATCACCTCCTTAAACTTTTTGAGAGCTTAAGGTTGTAGTAGTTGTTTTGATGTAAGGGTTTAACTACACACAACAGTTGTTAATCACTTGCAGCTGGCTGAGTTGGCCGACTCAGCCAGCACTTCAAAACTGAAGCTCGAACAGTAATGAAAACAAGGCATTGGGCTTTAAAAGCTTTAGTGAAATTTTATCAATTTTTTTCGGTTTTAAAATACTAAATAGTTAAATATTATTCTTGACTTTATAGAATGAATCTTAAGATGTAGATAGGGTAAGGATTATCCATATCCTTAATAAAAAATTTATTTTGCTAAAATTTCATCAGCAGCATTGTTTAGTTCTTTAACTGCATCCATTGATATTTGTAATTGTTCTCTTTTTTTATCAGAAATCTCAATTTTTGTAGGTCTTACACCATTTGCAGAGATCTCGGTAGGAACACCAATAAATAGATCTTCATCCAGAACGTACATATTTGCTTTGACTTTAGTAGCACAAAGTAAGATCATTTTTTTGTCTTTTAAATGGATTTTAGTCATTTGGATACTAGCAGCAGTTGAATTTAATTTTCTTGCTTTTTTTAATGAAAAGCTACTGGAGAGTGAAATGGTGGTTTTATATATTTTTTTCTAAAGTTAATAAAAATTCTTTCTTCTCTAATCCTCCTGTATAACCACCAAGTTTACCATTAGCATTAATTACTCTATGACAAGGTATAATTATAGGTAAGAGGTTCTTGCCATTAGCATTTGCAACAGCTCTAAAAGCAGTTGGTTTACCGATATTTATAGCTTCTTGTTGATAACTAATAGTTTTACCATATGGAATTTTTAATAGTTCTTGCCAAACATGTTTTTGAAATTCTGTACCTGTTAGTTTAAGTGGGATAGAGAATTTTTCTAAACTCTTATTGAAGTATTGATCTAACTCAAACTTAGTTTTTTCTAAGATATTATTTTTTTGAAAAGTGAGTTTTGCAGAATATGTTTTAAGAAGTTTTTCTATTGATTGAAGCTTTGAGTCTTTTATATGGCAGCAAGTATATAAATGTTTATTATCTGCTATAGCTATTATAGTCCCTATTGGAGTGTTTATTTCTTGTGCTGAAAAGCTATTTTTATAGTCATCTTTATTTATTAAAGCTAAATGATTCTTTTGTGTATCTTTGAGCATGCCTTTAGCCTATGTGAAGCTTTGATAGTTAAATATTAATTAACTTTATCGAGATTCTCTAGTTTATTAGGTGATTTGTCTTGATTGAACTGTTAGGAAGATTTATATTCTTATAGGTGATTTATAAATATAAGAGAAGGGTATAATGATGAAAAATTTTCTAAATAACTCATTTGTAGGGTTTGTGTCAGGCTTAATTAGCGCGATGGTTTTATATTTTATTTTTACCTTTGTTCGTCAACAAGGTATTGAGCTTGATGATCAGTTTAAGTATACGCTTTATCGATTAATGGTATGGGGAGGTGTATGGGCTATACTATTTGCTTTACCTTTATCAAAAAACATTCTTTTAAAAAGCTCTGTTATAGGCTTAGCTGTTATTTTCTTTAACTTTTTAGTTCTTATGCCATTATCAGGTAAGGGTATTTTTGCATCAAATGCAGGTGTGGAAGTTTTTGTTATGAATATTGTATTTAATTATTTATGGGCTTTATTAGCAGGTTTTATATATAAATCAGTAAGTCTTAAGTAGCTTTATAGCAAATAAAACTTATCAACATAATTTGAGTAATTATAAAGAATATATTTATATTCCTTGTTTTTCTTTAAATAAACCTTATATCTACTAATAGGTAAATTTTACAAAGATTAAATTTAATATATCTGTAAGTTCTTATAGATATATTTAGGAAAGTTTTAGGAGTTTAAAATATGGCGGATTATTATTCTTTACTTGGGGTAGGTAGGGATGCCTCAGATGCTGACTTAAAAAAAGCATATAGAAGACTAGCAAAAAAATATCATCCTGATGTTAATAAAGAGAAAGGGGCAGAGGATAAGTTTAAGGAAATCCAAACAGCATATGATGTTTTAGGTGATAAGGAAAGAAGAAAGCTTTACGATACATATGGTGAAAACTGGGATAAAGTTCAGCAAGGTGGTTTTGGCGGCGGCGGTCCTGGAGGAGGCTTTGGTGGTTTCTCTCAAGGAGGAGGATCTCAAGGCTTTAACTTCGAAGATTTAGGTGATATCTTTGGTGATCTTTTTGGTGGTGGCGGTCCTAGTGGCGGCTTTGGTGGTGCCCAACCAAGAGCTCGTAAAGGTGAAGATATAGATATATCATTACGTTTGAATGTTGAGGATGCTATAAAAGGTGGTAAACGTTCAGTATCTTATAGCTATCAAGAAGCCGGTGCTAACGGTATGCCTACTATGCAACATAAGAGTGTTGATGTAAATATACCACCAGCGATAGGTAATGGTAAAAAACTTCGCGTTAAAGGTAAAGGTGGTGCAGGTGTTGGGGCAAATGCTCCAGCGGGTGATCTATATATAAAAATAGAAATAGTAGATCATAAAAATTATAAGGTTGATGGTAATGATGTTTATGAGCATATAAATATCGCACCATGGGAAGCGGCTTTAGGAACTAGTTTAGAGATTGAAACACCTTATGGTAAGAAAAAAATGAAGGTTCCAGAAGGAAGTCAGTCAGGTCGTAAAATGCGTATAAAAGGCAAGGGTCTTGGCACTGGAGACTTCTATATAGTTTATGATGTTAAATTACCTCCTGCAGATACTGATGAGAAAAAAGAATTCTACAAACAAATGCAAGAAAAGATGAATTTTGATCCAAGAGCTTAATTATATCAATTCCAATACAAGTTCTACTTTCTCATTTTGCATTTCATAACATTTTCATACTTTTAATATTTGCTAATAGGCTTACTATTACCGACACATCAAGATCACAAATCAGACATAAACTATGTTATTATAAATATAGTCAATCCGATTGTATTGTGTACTTTTATGCGGTCATCCTGAACTTGGTTCAGGATCTCTTCACTTTGCCTAGGAGATTCCGGATCAAGTCCGGAATGACAGGTTTTATTTTACATAAGTCATTCGGATTAACTATATATTAATTTATATTGGTATTATCTTCCTTTTTGCCTTCTTCTATTTCCAAATTCAATTATAAAATAACTTGTGAGTATCAATAGACCTCCAATGATCGTGGATAAGTATATTTTCTCATCATTAATTATTCTACCAAAAATAGTCGCAAAGATGGGTTCAAATGAGAATATTACAGCTACTTCTGCCATGCTTAAATACTTTTGATAGGTATTTTGTAGGTAGTAGCAAACAATAGTTGTAATTGAGCAGAAGGCCAAAGAAACTAGTAAAATATAGTTTAATTGTAAATGCATAAAAGGTATATCTGAAATAAGGGGGATAGGTATGCCAAAGGCTATTTGTAGTATTATAAGTAAGCGTAAATCTTTGAATATTTCAGTATTGCCATCTTTTCGAGTTTCATAACTTAGATAAACTACAGATAAGGCATAAGCTAATGCACATAGTATTGACCAAAGATATCCAATAGTAAAGTTGTTGAAACTAGCTCCAGAAAGAGCATATATTCCAAATAGCGAGACAAATGATGCAACTACACTATAAATAGTTAAACGATCAAGTTTGAAAATACTACCAATAAACGGAATCATAATAACACTCAATGCAGTAAGAAAAGCAGATTCACTTGATGATACTGTATATAGGCCATGAGTTTGGAAGTAAAAGCTTAAACCTTCTAAAGAGCCAAAAATAGCACCGACTTTTAGCAGATATTTTTTATGTTTAAAGTTTGCTTTCATGATGATAGGTATAAAAAATAATAATGAAAGACTAAGTCTAAATGTTACAAATAATCCTGGGGAGATATAAGCTAGGGAAATCTTTATAAGAGGAAAAGTAGCTCCCCAAAATATAGTAACTATAAAAAGAGCTAATATAGCTTTTCTTTGAAGGCTCATATAAAAAATAAATCTTTAGAAAAAATATGCAGATAGTTTGCAGATATTATCCGCTAAGATCAAGAAAGAAATTATAGACTAGATAGATTGTTTTTTTAGTAATGTCTCATGTTTTTGCAATCTAGGTAGTCTTTGTTGCCCATATCAGTATCTAGCATTCCAGTATAACGTTCGAAATGAGCAATTCTACCCTGAGCTTTTGCCTCAGCGGTAGATGAACGGTCAGTATCACACTCTATACCACCATTAATGATATTGATGGTCATACCAAAACCAACATCACGACCTTTGCTTTTATCATCTGCACTAGGCTGCCATAAACCAGTTATAGCATCATGAGCAGATGGTTTAGGTGATTGGTGTGTCATCCAAAACCATAATGCAGATGTCCAGCCAATTTTGTTATCCTTAAGAACTAACTCAGGATGGGCAACTAGATCGACATTATTACCATTGGCAATGTGGCTATTATAGTAGTCTCCAAATAGTCCATAATTGTAGTTCCAAGAAAGTTGTATCATACCTCTACCATGATAAGATACTCCAGCTACAGAACGGTATGATGGACTAGTGTAATCACATTCTCCTGGATATTTAACACAATGCTGTTCTTCAGTGAAGCACAATCCCCAAGCCCATTGACCTCCATTATGTGCATTAGGCCATCCGCCAGTTGTTTCTTGTGATACATTTGCAAGGAATGCAGCTAACTCTCTTTTAGCAATTATAAGTTTATCATCTTGTGATAAAAGTTTACCATTAATTGAATCTGGTAGAGCATTAGGGTTAGCAAAAGCTGGGAATCCAGCTGCTGCTGCAATTAAGCCGTCATATAATCCTCTAATACCATCAGTTTTTGCCGTACAAGCACCATCTGTAGCGTTGGGGAACATAGCTTCAAATTCGCTAAAAGGTAGAAGCTCTTCTAATGTAGATCCTGTCTCTAGCTTTTCAACTGTTAAGTTGATACCTTGGGCACTCTGGTCTGCAACAAAAGATGTAGGAGATACTGATATGTCATATCCTTCGACAGAATCAACGACAACAGTCCATGTAGTACCATCTTTTGGAACTTGAGTATCAATTACAGAGTTATTGTTTATTGCTAATTCTTTAGACTCACCATTTTCATTAGATAAAGTTAGGGTTGTAGTGCTATCTTGAGGTAGCTGATCTCCATATACGTTTATAGAAATATTTGTTGTAGGTACAGCTTCTTTTGTGAAATCAACACTAATATTCGAAGAGTTGTGGTTATAAACAGTTATAGAATAAGGTTGACCAGGAGTATATTTATATCCATTCTCAGTAAACTCTGCTACCGTTAGTGTATAAGTAACACCTTCACTAGATGATGGTATATTATCCAAAGTTGTTGACTTGTTTATTTCAAGCTCACCACTACCAACAGAGTTACCTTCTGAGTCTGTAAGCGTATAGCTTGTAATAGGATTGCCTATAACATCTGCGCTAGCATCTATTCTAATAGAGCCTTCACCCTCTACAACAGGTACAGATTCTTTTTCAAAATTTATATTGATATTTGAAGAATTATGATTATAAACCGTTACAGGATATGTTTGATTTGGTGTATAAATATATCCGTCTTGAGTAAATTCAGTTATCCTTAAAATATACATGTTACCATTTTCAGATGATGGAATATCTTTTAAAGTTGTAAGTTTATTTACTTCAAT
Source organism: Francisella uliginis (assembly GCF_001895265.1). NCBI lineage: Bacteria > Pseudomonadati > Pseudomonadota > Gammaproteobacteria > Thiotrichales > Francisellaceae > Francisella > Francisella uliginis. The sequence goes on along the minus strand of NZ_CP016796.1, from coordinate 1,862,273 downwards.
ATTTCCTGCCTTGACAATTTTCCCAGTAGAGTCTTCTAGAGAATAGTGAGTAGTTGGGTTGCCTATAACATCTGCTTTAGCATCAATATTAATAATACCCATTGCTTTATCATTTACAGCATCTTTCTCAAAGTTGATGTTAACATTTGATGTACTATTATTTTGAACGGTAACTGAATATGTAGCTTGACTAGGTGTGTAGTTATGCTCTCCTGTAGTAAAGTCACTGACAGTTAATGTATAGTTAACTCCTTCACTAGATGATGGGATATTGTTCAAAGTGATAGAGCTATTTATTTTAACGAAACCATCACTAACAATTTTGCCATTAGAATCTGTAAGAGCATATGAAGCAACCGTATTGCCTGAGACATCAGCTTTAGTATCAATTTTAACAGATCCCTCTTCTTGTTGAGGATTCTCATATTTGATGGAAACTGATTGATTGCTTTGATTACTAAGCTTAAATGCCGAAGGACTAGCAGAACCGTTAGCTCCATCAATAGCTGGAACTTTTATCGTAATACTCTCTATTGAGTTTTCTAGAGGTACTTCTAGATTGGTAGTAGAACCCCATTGAGCATTTGTTAATTCAGCTAATGCTTGACCATTAGCGTTAAGAATTAGAACGGTAGCTAATTTTTCAGAGTTTATAAAGTCAGGTTTAGCTGGAATTGCTACGGATACTGTTCCTTGATATGCTTCTTGGTTTACTACTTCCCAAGCAGATTCCCAATTTTGACCACTACCTGGTCTATACATATATGATGAACCAGAGCATCGTGAAGGAGATGTACAACGATAAAGCTTACCATTGCTTTTAACTATATCACCAGCACTATAGCTTTGTCCAACTACATAACTAGGGTAGCCTATTGGTGCAGGAGTTGGTGCAGGAGTTGGTGCAGGAGTTGGTGCAGGAGTTGGTGCAGGAGTTGGTGCAGGAGTTGGTGCAGGAGTTGGTGCAGGAGTTGGTGCAGGAGTTGGTGCAGGAGTTGGCGTTGGCGTAACAGGTTCATTTTCCGTAACAAACCATGCATCTTCACCATACATTCCACTTGGTCTATAAGCTGCTTGTTGGCACCATCCTGATGCTGGCCATGTTTTACACTGGTATGCTTTACCATTATCTGTTACTACAGATCCAGCAACGTAAGTTGATAGATCAGATTCTGACCATGCATCAGCTGCATTTGCTATAGAGAAAGATCCTATCCCTATTAGTGAGCATACTAAAAATGGAGTTAGTTTAAATTTACTTTTCATTCATTTACCCTTTGTTTATTAACTTATTCTAAATATCTTCAAAAAAATAAAATAACTTTATTAGAACCCTATATGATAACTACTTTTAGGAGTTTGTGTGTTTGTTAAATTTGATACATCTTGTTAATTTTTGATAGTTAAAAGGGTTGTTTATTAATGCATTAATATGTAATGTTCGGTTTTTTGAGAGGTATAGAGTAAAAAAATCAACTTAACATGAAATATAAAATTGAGTTTTGATTATGAACTTTAATGACTTTAAATATTTGTTATTGTTATAATTTAATTATTTTTATAAATTTTGTCTTTAAAGAGAGTTGTTGATGAAAGATGTCTCATTTGTGAAACAAGTAGGAGCAGTAGCTATAATAGCCGGCACTGCAGTGGGAGCTGGAATGTTAGGTATTCCTTTTGCAGTAGCAGCAGTAGGTTTTAACTATGCGGTGATGGCTTTATTCCTTGTTTGGATAATTATGTACGCAACAGCTCTACTAATCGTTGAGGCAAATATATCTCAGCCTTTAGGCACGGATATGGATTCGATTGCTAACAATATATTAGGTAAGCCCGGTAGAGTATTAAATTTAGTTTTTTATTTATTGCTTTTATATTCGTTACTTACTGCTTATATTTTTATGGGAGGTCAACTTTTTAAAACATATATATTTAGCTGGGTTGGATTGGCTAATGTTAATGTGGCAAAAGCTTTATTTTGTTTAGTTTTTGGTTTTTTTATATATAAAGGTATTCGAATTGTTTTTAGAGTTAATGAATTGTTTTTAAGCCTGAAAATCCTAGCATTTGTTTTGTTTATAGCCTTTGTTGCTCCGAGTATACAAGTTACTCTTTTAGAAGGAGAGTCATTAGGTGAAGGATATATTTGGTTTGCTATACCTATCCTTGTTACCTCATTTGGTTTTCATATTGTTATTCCAGCAATTAGAAATTATTTTGAAAATGATAGGGTTTTTAAAAGAACTATTGCAATAGGAGCTCTTACGCCTCTACTTATTTATTTAGTGTGGGTTGTGGCTACTTTAGGTACTGTGAGTCTATATGGTCAAGGAGGATTTATTGAGCTTAGTGCTACAGGAAAAACTCTAGCAGCAGCTTATGAAAATTTAGGCCAACATAGTTCATTAATTTTTATAAAATTATTTGAAAATTTTGCAATTATCACATCTTTCTTAGGTGTTGCATTAGCATTATTTTCTTTTAATAGAGATCTTTATAGCATTGATACTGAGAGAAAAATCAAAAAACTTTTAGTCCTTGTTATAACATTAGTGCCTCCGTTAATATTTGCAATGTATTTTGTGAATAGTTTTATAGCGGCTTTAGGCTATGCAAGTATATTTGTAGCTGTCTTACTAGTAGTTCAGCCAGCTATGATGGTTTGGGTAGTTAGAACAAAGCAGTTGAGAAATAACTTTATAAGTAAAATATACCTTATAATAATATTATTTAGCGGCTTGAGTATTATAGGATTGCAATTATTAGTAGCCTTTGATAGATTACCACATATATAATTTCATTAACTTTTAAATCTTTTAATTATTTTCTTATGAAGAAACCTAGCTTTGATATAAAAAAGAAACCTAATATGGTGAATAAATCTACCAACTATAGATATAAAAAAACTCCTAGCGTAGAGAGTTTTAGTGTTGAAAAACTTAATCAGTTCTCTGATGAGTTAGTTGAGTTATTTAAGCTTATTCAAGCTGTCAGACATGATAGGGTAAACCTACAAGAAGAATATAATCAATGTCGTCTAAAATTAAATAATGATAGGATGAATTTAGAGTCTGAGATTATAAAAATAAAAAAACATTATAATTCTAAAATATCAGCTTTGCAGGAAGAATATAATTCGGTAAAATCTAATAAAGCTATTGAACTAACAAAAGTTAGAGAAAACTAATAAATACAAAGTTAATCGGACAGTCGCGCTTTTATTAAGTGAGGAAAGTCCGGGCTTTATAGAGCAAGATGCCAGATAACATCTGGGAGGCGTGAGTCTACGGAAAGTGCAACAGAAAATATACCGCCTTAAATTTTTTAAGGTAAGGGTGAAAAGGTGTGGTAAGAGCGCACCGCACTGGTGGCAACATTCAGTGGCATTGTAAACCCCATCTAAAGCAAGACCAAATAGCGTTACTAATGCGTTGCTCGCGCAGTAACAGGGTAGGTCGCTTGAGTTTACTGGTGACAGTAAACCTAGATAAATGACTGTTTATTACAGAACCCGGCTTATAGATTGACTTTGTATTTTTATATAAAAAGTGGGTATTTATGCAGGTTATTGACTCTAAACTTTTAGACAGTGATGGTCGGATAAGGGATGAGCTCTTAATTTCTGAGCTTAAAAGCTTTTATAGTGATGATAAGTTTGGAATTATAGCTGCAGCATTAGAGCTCTTGAAAGTAAAAAATGCTGAGTCAATACGACATCCTACTGGGATTAACTCTTTCTTATATGCTATTGAAATGGCATATGTCTTATTTAAGATTAAGGCTGATGAAGAATCTGTTTCGGCAGGAATACTCTATGAATTATATAATTTTGGAGATATTTCAGATGAAGAGGTAGAGCAGACAACCAACGCAACTGTTGTTAAAATTCTACAAGGTGCTCGTAAGATGTCAGCGATTAGAATGTATCGCTCAGATAATATTTCTCTTGAGCAAATTGATACATTTAGAAAAATGCTATTGACGATAATAGAAGATGTAAGAATTGTGCTTGTCAAAATTGTTGATAAGTTATGTACAATTCGACACCTAAAATCTTTGAATGCTAAAACTCAGCGTGTCATTGCTCGTGAGACATTAGATATCTATGCACCCTTAGCGAATAGGCTTGGGTTAGGTGCTATAAAATGGGAACTTGAAGATAGAGCTTTTTTCTTTTTACAACAAGATCAGTATAAAGAAATTGCTAAAAAACTAGGGCTAACTCGTAAGCAAAGAGAAAGTTTTTTAAATGATGTTATAGCTCAACTAAAATTAGCTTTGAAAAAATATGGTTTAAATGATGCTATACAGGGAAGAGTTAAGCATATATATAGCATATATAAGAAGTTAAAAAAGAAAAATTATAAAAGCCTTGATGAACTATATGATATTACGGCAGTCAGGGTTGTAACAGATAGTGTTGATGAGTGTTATAAAGTTTTAGCAGAGGTTAATAATCTTTTTTCTCCGATACCAGAAGAGTTTAGTGATTATATTGCAAATCCAAAACCCAATGGTTATAAATCAATACATACAGTTGTACACTATCAAGATCAAAATGTCGAAGTACAAATTAGAACGCATAAAATGCATGAGGAGTCAGAGCTTGGTTTTGCTGCTCATTGGCGTTATAAAGAGGGAGTTAAGTTTGATGCTTCATATGAAGCAAGAGTAGCATGGTTAAGATCTCTACTAGAATGGGAAAGAGAGATTAACGATGATGATAGCGACATTACTAAAGAACTTAATAAGAGACTGTACATATTTACTCCAGCGAATGAGTTAATTGATCTAGCGGAAGGGTCTACTGTTTTAGATTTTGCTTACTCTGTTCATACAATGGTTGGACACCGTACTAAAGGAGCTAAGCTAAATGGCAAGATAGTCCCACTGACAACTAAGTTAAGCACAGGTGATAAGGTTGAGATTCTAACCCAGAAAGAACCAAATCCAAGTAAAGATTGGGCCTCTGAAGGGCTAGGATATTTATCTTCAGCTCGTAATAGGTCTAGAGTTATAAAATGGTTTAATGAGCAAAATAAAGAAGACAATATAGCTCTTGGTAAAGATAGACTTACTAAAGAGCTTAGAGGTTATGATCTTAAAGAAATTGATTTTATAGAAGTTGCCTCTAAGTTTAATATGAAGAGCAGTGATAGTTTATTCGCTGCTATTGAGAATGGCACAGTTAGAATCAATAGTATAGTTAATCATATTATTGATATTTATTCAGCAGAAGAAAAACTTATTAAGAAGCAATCTAGAGCTACAGTTGGCAAACCAAAAGCCTTAAAAATTCTTGTTTCAGGCTTTGATGGTATGAAATATGAGTTAGCTAAATGTTGTCAGCCGGTATACCCAGACCAGATACAAGGTTATATGAGTGTTTCAAAAGGAGTTGTTATTCATACATCTAATTGCCCTAATCTAAGACATTTAAGAGAAAAAAATCCAGAGAAGTTTATACATGTGGAATGGGAAAAAGATTAAGTTTTTAAGATGAATATACAGGCTTATGAGCTTGATTATTTACTGACTGCGCTAACCAGCCATTTTTAACGAAAAATGTAACTTCATTTACTGAGTGAATATCCATTCCACTAGATGTTTGTCCTGCAATACTTAGTTTAACCTCTCCAGGATTAGGTCTTGGTATATTCCATTGTCCTTTCTGATAGCTTGCTGGTATTGTTGAGCCATTTACTACAAATATAGGCTTATCATCCTGAGGAATTTCAGGTGTAGTTATTACAGGAATATTTTCTTCTTTATTAAAAATATTAGCATCTTGTTTAGGAGATATTATTTTGACTTCTAAATCACTATTTTGATTATCATTCCCAAGAGTTTGCATATTTTTTTCAGCTAGAGGAGAATTTGAAAGTTTTTGTACGTCAGATTGGTTGATATTCACAGTTTTTGAGTTGCTAGCAGCTTTGGCAATGCTTTTTTTACCTTGAGGATTTATTACGGTTGGCTTACCAACTTCTATAACTTTATAATCAACATTGCCACTTGGCTTTGTTTCTGAGAAAACTACATTCCCAGTTTCTGATCGCCAAGAGTAGACTTGAGATGTACCATCATTTGCAAAAACTAAAGTGGAGTATGTTGCAAATATCAAAGTTAAGATGGTTTTATTAAATTTTGACATTTATTAAGCTTTTGATGTAATACCTAACTTAAGTATATATAAAATTATTTATAATCAAAAGCATTTGTAAATGAATTTTACCTGCCAAAGACTTGTTTTCTGTTAAAGTTAGTTTCTTGAGTTGAGTTTATAGTTTTATGATCTTTAGTGCTGCCCCTGACAGCAATACTAACTGGTCCAGGATTAGGCCTGTTAACTTTCCATACACCATTTTCAAAGTGGGCTGGGGTCGGTATTCCATTTAAAACAAAAATAGGATGGTCTTCACCTGTAAGAGTAGGCTCTAAGACTATTGAAAGTTTTTCATTGTGTATAAATCTATTTTCTCCATTTGCAGGAGAAATTATTTTAACATTCAAAACTCCATTTGGTTTATTATCGTTAGCAGAGATGGTATTTGTCTGCTCTTGAATGTACATGTTATTTTGCTTAAGGGAAGCTAATTGTTTCTCTGCTGGGGATTTTGCGTCAACTTCATTTTTAAAATGTACCCCAACTTCTTCATATTCTTCTTCGAAAATAGGAGCAGTTTGTGAAAATACAGTGCTACCATCTTTTGCTTTCCAAGTATATATACTCTCATCTGCGTAGCTAATACTAATAATTAGTAAATTAACAATTATCAGTGTTGAAATATTTTTTAAATAATTCATATATCTTTAATTTCTAAAAAACTTTATATTTATCATTATATATGTTTTTATATTAATAATAATCATTTCATTGTTAAAACTTGTGGGAAAGATATGATTACTCTTGATTATGTGCTTTATGATTTTATATCAAACATTCTTTTATTTTGTTTTGCATTTTTTGCTTTTAAGCAAATAAGGTTTGCCTGGATTTTAGTTTTATGTAGTTTAGCAATAAAAGTTTTTATTTATGGCAAATATGGTCTATCAAGCTCTCTTATTTACTTATCTGCACAGATAATTGTGTCAGTCTTGGCTGGACTTGTTTGGTTTAAAAATCCTGAGTATGAAGCTGCATCGTATAATAAGCAAATAGTAGGTCTAGCAATATCTATAGTATTTGTAGTGGCATGGGTAATACTGATGTATACATATATAAATCCTGCAATAATTAACTATGAAGTTTTATTTAGTTTTGATTATTTATGTTATATGTTATTTGTCATAGGCTCTGTTTTAATTGCGTTTAGGATGTCTGGTGGTTTATTATTTATTGCCGTAGAATTTATTAGCTATGCTGTAAGCTATGCTAATTCAGCTATGGCTATTAAGTCAGCTCCTGCGCATATTCAAGAATTTATACCTTATTATTGGGCTTCAGCGGTATGTTTGTTTGTTGCCGGTATTTTACTCGTTACCTCTTATACAAATGTGAAGAGAAATAGGTACTTATAAACTATAAATATCAAATCTATTAGTTTTTCCTTTAAGCTGCGAAGAGGGCTTTTTATTACAAAGAAGTCCAGCATGTATAGGTCTTTTAACAATGACCTTCTTAGCTTTTTTTGTCTCAAGAATATTTTTTAGAAGTAGAGAGTTATGGTTTTCATCATTAAATGCAATTTCGTGTAGAACTTGCATACCTTGTTTGACTTTTGCACTTTTTCTACGAGGAGGAAACATTGGATCAACGTATATGCAATCAAATATCTGATTAGTAGTTAGTATATATTTATTGCTATCTAAATTAACTAATGTAATATTTTTTGCTATGTGTGAGATAGAGTCAACATGCGATGCTCTGCGTAAGGCATCATAAAGTAGCAAATATATATAAATATCTTTTTCTATAGAAGTAACTAGATGTCCTCTAGATGCTAGGGTAAAAGTATCTCTACCTAAACCGGCTGTTGTATCTAAGACTCTTAATTTTTCCTTTGAGCGTCCTTCTATGGCTTGAACAACACTACATTTTTTTGATTTTGGATCTATTCTATTAAGAATTTCATTACTGTTGAAATCAATAAATAGCTCTTGGTTTTTATTAGAAAGCTTTAGTATGTTATTATCATAATAAAGATATTTGTCTGCTTTTGAATGATTATATTCAAAGCTATTTTCTATAAGTTTATCAATATGGTTTATTGTTGACTGGTCGAGAATATTTACTATCATTATTTTTTCTTTGCTCGAGGATGAGTATTATCAAAAACATCTGCTAATTGTTGGAAGTTTAGGTGTGTGTAAATTTGTGTACTAGAAATATCAGCATGCCCTAATAAATCTTTTACCGCAAGTAAGTCTTTAGATGAATCTAAAACATGGCTAGCAAAAGAGTGTCTAAGCATATGTGGGTGTATATGTTTTGTCGCATATTTTTGAGCAAATACTTCTAATCTTTTTTGAATAGATCTATTTGTAAGGTGAGTACCATTTTGGGAAATAAAAAGATAATCAGATTGTGGGTTAAAAGAGCCTCTAATATCTAGCCATCTTTTTAGGCTTATTAGTGTTTTAGAACCAAAATATACTACTCTTTCTTTATCTCCTTTACCAATAACTCGAACACTTTTATTTCCCATATTGATATCTTTGATTTGTATTGAAGATAACTCACTAATACGGATACCACAGCTATATAGAAGGTCAAAGCTAGCAATATCTCTAGCTTCAAGATCATTGCATGGAGCTATATCAAGTAAATATGCTAATTCATCTATGTTTATTGCTTTAGGAAGTTTCTTCTCGCCTTTGGGTGCTTTTATACCTAAGGTTGGATTTTTTGCTATTACTTCATTATTTAACAAGAAATTGAAAAAGCTTCTAATAGAACTAATTTTGCGTTGTATAGTTTTACTTGAATTTCCTTGAGAATGAAGTTTTTTTATCCATATTGAGATATCATTGTAGCTTAGATTTATTATAGGTCTATCATCCAGAGAATTATTTAGTTGGATTAAATCTCTTTTATAGTTGTTAATAGTTTCTTTAGAGTAGTTTTTAAGGTATAAAAGGTTATTTAGAAAGTTGTTTATATGCTCTATATTAGACATGTTGAATAATTAGCTTAAATTATAACGCATAGTATAACTATTACACCAGATGTAAAGGAAATTAGCCATAAGCTTTTATACCTTGATACGCTATAGTTAAAAGTTTCACCAAGATTATTAATTTTAAGAGCCATAAGAGCAGGCATTATCATCAGTAGTACAGCAATTGATAATCCAACACACGTCATGGCATATATGAATATGTCAGGATCAAGTTGATTTATAATTAAAGGTACAGCAAATGTTAAAAGTGTAGCTATCGAATAACCAATAATTTTTTTTGCTTTATATAGCTTGTATGTATCAAGGTTAAAGTGGAATAATGATAAATTAACACTTAAAAAAGATGTCATAATTGCAACATATGTGAATATATGTAATACAGCTGATGTAACTGGGGTTCTGACTTTATCGCCTAAAGCCGTTAAGATATCTCCAATATTAGCTTTATCTACAGGAATATGATTAAATATCGAATCCATAAAACTTACAGGGCCATGCAAAGGTAATACACCTAAGATTGTAGAAACCCATATTATGTATAATATAAGAGGTATAATGCTGCCAATTATAATTATCTTTTTCATATCTTTAGCGTTTTTATTAAGATAATCAGATAAAGCAGGTACAATGATATGAGAAGTAAAGGAAGTTGTAAAAACAGGTATTGCAATAACAAGTGATGCTCCAAGATCAACAGGAGCTACAAATAGGTTCTTTGCTTCTATATATTTATTAAAAACAACGCACAATATTACTAGGACAAGTATTTTTAGGATTATGAAAAATCTATTAGCATAATCAACAAACCTTGTTCCAAGTACTACAATGCTTCCAAAGATAATTACAAAAAGTAAAGAGGATATGTTCTCATTGATGTTTGGAAATGTTGTTGATAAGGATGATGCCGCAGCAGAAATATATGCTGTACTTATAAAATACATTAACACAAGAAAGGCTATACTAGCAACAACGCCGCCAGCTTTGCCGAGATATTTCTCAGCGATTGTTTTAAAACTGCTTCCATAAGGCATAGAGCAAGAAATATCCGCTATAACAATAGCAGTATAAGTCATTATGCTCCATACTAAAATTATAAGTATAGAACCAATTACAAAACCAAGTTTTGCTGTGATTATAGGTAAAGCTAAAATGCCGCCACCAATCATAGTGCCGACGATAATCATTATAGATCCTAGAATCTTGATAAAACTGTTTTGTGAGTTATTCATTTATATATTCTTAGTCGTTATTAGTGAGTTGGTTGCTCAGTTTGTTGAGCTTTTTTCTGCATATAAATTGCATCGAAATTAATTGGTGCTAAATTTAAAGGTAAAAAACCACCTTTCATAATTGAAGAGTCAAGAACTCTCTTAGCATAAGGGAATAATGTATTTGCACAATATGTATTAAGTACTGATTCAATTTGATCTTCAGGCATATTAGTTATTGTGAATATCCCTGCTTGAGTAACTTCAACGATATATGCATTTGCTTCATTGTTTTTTGTCGTTACAGTAACAGTTAAATCAAGCTCAAAATTCTCTTGGTCAAGTTTTTTAGTATTAATGTCTATATTAAAGTCAGAATTTGGATTCCATTGATCTTTGAAACATTCTGGTGAATTAATAGTTTCAAGAGAAATATCTTTTGTGTAAACTTTTTGAATTAAGAATGAAGGTTGGTTTTCATTGTTTTGCATAGTTTTTCCTAGAAAATTTATAAGTGTATATCTCAAAAATTATAACAAATTAGAAAAGCTTATGTAATAAATTAAGATTTTTTTAGTTCAAAAAGCTCTGTACACGACAAAAAAAGTTGAGTTAGCTGACTAAAGCCTTATATATTCATTATTTGGAACAGATGAAAAAGCACCTTAATCAGCTAACAGGAAGTTTATCTAAAATATTTGATTGGCACAAGTCAAGAATAGATTGCTAAGGCTGTTGAGTTAATCTAAGACCTTTTTCATGTCTCTTAATCTTGAGTATTTTTAGAGAAATCTGACTTTAAAATCCTTATTTTGTGTTTCATATCGGCATTTTGTACCGATATGAATACACCTATCCTAGTTAAGCCATTAAATTGACAGCTTTTAATGCGTTAAAACATATAGCTTTTAACAAAGCTTGTGCATTTACTTTTACTGTAGAGAAGTAACTAGCTCTAGTAAAGTTAAACTTTCTTTTCATCGTGCCAAAGCATTGTTCAACCTTATATCTAACTTTAGATATAAGAATGTTTCGTAATTTTTGTCTCTTAGTTAGTGGTTTATTTCTAACTGCTTTTTTAAGTACACGATTATTAATTTTGTTAGCTTTTAGTAATTCTCTATTAGCAGCAGTATCATATGCCTTATCTGCTAATAACTGTTTACAGTTAATATCTTCTAACATTGTTTCTAATCTATGAGCCTCATAGACTTCTGCTGACTCTGTATGTATTGTTTGTATGAAACCATACTTATCATCTACACTAGCAAAAACTTTATAGCCATAATGACTCTTATTACCTTTCTTAATCCATCTTGCATCTACATCTTTACCATATGAAATATCAGGAATAGAGGTTTTGTCTTCTTTTCTATCTTCTACTGGATTATCCATATGCTTATTAGGTCTGCCTGCAGATTCACTAAGGTAGCATCTATAATTGCACCTTTGGCATTATTTATCGATAAGCCTAATGCTTCTAGCTGTTTGTTAAATTCTTTAAGTAGCCTTTTATATTTTTTCTTTTCTATTAATAAGTTTCTGAACTTATTAATAGTACTATAATCAGGTAAGTTAGACGTTGGCGTAAAACCTGTGAAATACATGAAATCAATTCTTAGCCTTAAACTAGATGCTAATTCTCTATCGCTTAGACTATACCACTGCCCTAGTAACAAAAGTTTAAACATCATTATACTATCATAGGCGGGTCTACCTTGCCTTGTCATATCTTGAGTATAGATACCTTTAAGTGTTTTCCTAAACTTTTCAAAGGTAACTAACTTGTTTAGCTTTACAAACTTATTATCACTACCTAATGATTCTTCTAATCCTAAAAAGAAAAAATCCATAACTGTTAAAATATAAATATCTACTGCTATAGCTATATTTTACAAAATTCATAAATTTATTGGCAGATTAAATCAACAGTCTTTTGCTTTAGCAATCTATTACTTGGACTAATATCAGCTCAAACTGTTAATCTATCGAAGATAGCTAGATACTTTAAAAATAATAATCTGATAGAGTCAAACTATAGAAGAATCTACCGTCTTGAAAATCAAGCACTAAATTGCATATTTTGCTTAACCATAGCATTGAGAGTTACAAGCATTTTTCTCATAACAGCAACTATAGCAACCTTTTTGATTTTACCATTTTCTAATAAACGATTATAAAAATCCTTCATCCTAGAGTTAAACCTAGTAGCTACTAATGCAGCCATATACAATGTTTTGCGTACTTTAGAGCGACCATACTTAATTGCAGAATAGCCGCTTTTCATACCACTCTGATTTGTAATAGGTGCTACACCAACTAAAGCAGCTATTTCTTTATTGTTAATTCTGCCAATTTCAGGTAAATCACATACAATACAGCAGGCAGTATTTGCACCAATACCAGGCATCGATGTTAATATGTCAAACTTGTTAGCTAGTACTTTATCTTCATTTATGATTGCCATCATGTGTTGCTCTATTTTCTCTATCTCTTTCTTCAGGTATTTAAGCATTCTTTCACTCGATGATTTCAAGATTTTATCTTTAACCAAACCTAAACGACAAGCCTCTTGATGATGAGTCTCTTTAAGCTGACCTAGGCGAGAGCTTAGTGCATTCAACTCTAGATCTTGATCGCTAGGTAAGCCTCGTATATCATCGTCTTTAATAAACGCACCATAAGCCTTTAGTACTTTTGCATCTATAGCATCAGTTTTTGCTAAACATCCCATGGCTTTAGCAAATGAAACCACCTTGTTAGGGTGAGCTATGTGGACTTTTATGCCAAAGCTTTCTAAACATTTTGCTGGCAGAACTTCATAACCTCCAGTACTTTCTAATACTGCTAAAACAGCTTCGTTTTCTTCAAAATGCTTTTTTATGAAAGAGTTGATGCTACTCTTTTTCATGGCTATACGCTTAACTTTGCCTTTATCGCCATAGCAAACATCTATCCACTTTTTTGATATATCTATTCCTAAATACTTTATTGTTTTATCTGTCATGTTTGGTATCCTTTTTATTAGGCTCATAATCGCGGGATTGTACATTCGGTCTTTGATGACCTTTCTACCGTTCGCGTTTTAAAGTCGTGATTGAGATGAGCTTTTTGATTCTCACGGTTTTCAATAACCAATCCAAGGTCAAAGTCTCATCTCTTTCTTATATTTTATCAAGGATGATAGAATACAAGATTAATCACTGTTTATAAGATACAATCCAAAACTTCTTCAAGGAAGTAGAGTTTGATATTAATGATATAGCCCAATTCAGTATACAACATCTTTTATCAACTAAAGATAAATTATATCTAATTCTTGATAGGACAAACTGGCAGTTTGGAAAAACAGATATAAATATTCTAGTTCTATCAGCTGTGTATGAAGGTATAGCAATACCATTATATTATGATTTATTAGATCATAGAGGTAATTCTGATTCTGGATTTAGAATAGATTTAGTCAAAAAGTTTATTGCTAAATTTGGTAAACAACGTATTGGTTGTATATTAGGAGATAGAGAGTTTATAGGTCAAGACTGGTTAAGTTGGTTAGAATCTCAAAGTATTGATTATGTTGTTAGAATCAAAAACAACCTTATGACAACTAACACTAGAGGTTTCAGCGCTAAGGTCTCAACACTATTTGATGACTTAACTGTTCATGAGCATAAGGATCTTAGAGATCAAAGAAGTATTTGTAACCAAAGTGTTTATCTATCTGGCACTAGATCGCATACTGGTGAACTACTTATTGTAGCTAGTAATTCCAATAGTATAAAGAGACTGATACCTATTTATGGTATGAGGTGGGAGATTGAAAATTTATTTCAAGCTTTTAAGGGCAGAGGATTTAATCTAGAAGATACTCATTTGACTGATACTAATAAAATATCAAAGTTAATAGCTTTGATATCTATAGCCTTTGTATGGGCTCATAAGGTTGGAGAGTATAAAGATGCTAAAATAAAACCTATTCCTAGAAAAAAGCATGGAAGGTTGCAGAACTCTTATTTTAGGTATGGTTTGGATATGATTATTAATGCAATTCAAAAGATAGCTTTCTCTGTAAAAGACTTTTCTCTTTGCTTAAGAGTACTCAATAAAACAAATAAGGAACTCAAAATATGAAAATCATCGTGTACAGAGTTCAAAAAGTATATTTAATGCTTCAACAGGAGTTATATTGTTAATATCAATATTATCAAGTCTTTCTTTTAATAAATCTGATTGATTTGAATTATCGAAGTTTAAACAGGCTTGAGTCTGGTCGATATCTTTTATAATAGGTTGCTTGTTTTCGAGTTTATGTAAGTTTTGCTTAGCAGATTTTAGAACATCTGAAGGAATACCTGCTAATTTAGCAACTTGTATTCCATAAGATTTCTTTGCAGCACCTTCTACAGCCTTGTGCATAAAGTAAATATTGTCTTTGTATTCTTTAGCTTCAAAATGAATGTTTTTTATATTTGAATATTTATTTACAAGTTCCGTAAGCTCGAAATAATGAGTTGCAAAAAGTGTAAAGGCACCTATTTTGGCAAACTTTTCAGCACAAGCTTCTGCTAATGATAAACCATCAAAGGTACTAGTTCCTCGACCTATCTCATCCATTATGACTAAAGAATTGCATGAAGCGTTGTTGAGGATATAAGCTGTTTCTGTCATCTCAACCATGAATGTAGATCTGCCACTTGAGATATCATCTGAAGCACCTATTCTTGTATATATGGTGTCAATATTACAAATATCTGCATAGCTTGCTGGTACAAATGACCCTAAATGCGCTAGAAATATTAACTGAGCAACTTGGCGCATATATGTCGATTTACCACCCATATTTGGACCTGTAATTATTTCAAGCGTATGAGTATCTTTTGTTAGAGAAGTGTCATTTGGGATAAAAGGTTCATCAATATTTTGCTCTATAGCAAGATGGCGAACCTCTTTGAGATCTAATTTACCATGATTGTTAAAGCTTGGTTGCTTAAGGTTTAGTTTGATAGCTCTTTCAGCAAAATTAGCTAGAACGTCTATTTGGGCAATATTCTCGGCGGTCTGTTGAATTTGGCTGTAGTACTCTAACACTTTTTTTAGTAGAGAGTCATAGATTAGTTTTTCTCTAGCTAGGGCTTTTTCTTTTGATGAAAGGATTTTATCTTCAAAGTCCTTTAGCTCTTCTGTTATGTAACGCTCACTAGCCTTTAATGTTTGTCTTCTAGTATATTCAGTAGGAACTTGATCGGCATATTGTTTAGATAGTTCTATATAGTAGCCATGCACACGGTTATAGCCAACTTTAAGAGTGCTAATGCCTGTTTTTTGCTTTTGTAATTGCTCAAATTTCAATAAGAAATCATAAGAGTTATCTTTTATGCTTTTAAGTTCATCAAGTTCTTTATCAAAGCCTTCTTTAATAACGCCGCCATCGCGGATAGTTACAGGAGGATTATCTATAATAGCCTTATCTAAAAGTTCTACCAATTGATCAAGTTGATGTACGCCATTATTTAAGTTTTGTATTTCATTAGTCTTTTTTTCAGATAAAAGTGCTTTGAGTTTTGGCAACTGTTTAAGTGAGCTTTGTAGTGAAACTAAGTCTTTAGGTTTTACAGTTCCTAAGGCAACACGTGAAATTATTCTTTCAATATCACTAATATAGCTAAGAACTTCTTGAAGCTTTAAGAAATGATGGTTCTCTTTAAAGCTATCAATAATATTATGACGTGAGTGTATTTTACCTAGATCTTTAGTAGGGTTTCTAAAATATCTTCGTAGTAGTCGACTACCAAGGCTTGTTTTACACTTATCAATAATATTTAGTAGGCTACTTTTGGAGTTATTATCAAGCTCAAGATTTATTCTGCTATTAATATCGATATTTAGTATTTTCTCATCTTCGTTAAAGCTAATATCTGTGATATGTCTCGGGGTATCTTTAAGCGTGCTAGCAAGATATCCAAGTATTGAGCCTATAGATACTATCTGCTCAGCTTTGTACTGCTTTAAAATATTGGTTGCTAAACTTACATCAAGAGAGTCTGAAATATGTTTTTTTGCTTCAAAGTTGCTAAAGAACCATTCTTCTAAAACTTTAATAGGTTTTTGGAATATATCTTGTTCTTTAAGTTCTTTAGAATTAGTAATAATTTCTTGAGGAGAAAGTTTTAAGACCTCATTTTTTAATTCAATTAAATTGTTTATTTTATTTAATAAGAATATTTTACCTTGAGTGTAGCTAGTATAAGCTAGATGATATTTATTGTTTTTTACAAAAACACTTAGCAAAATACTATCTGTATTAGTATCTAGGAAAGCTTCTTCAGAAACTGTTGCTGGTGTTATTATCCTTACAACTTGTCTTTCTACAGGTCCTTTGGAGCTATTAGGATCGCCTATTTGTTCACATATTGCTATAGAAAGTCCTTTTTTGACAATTTTTGCAATATAGCTCTCTGCCGCGTGATAAGGAACACCAGCCATTGGTATTGGACCACCATTAGATTTACCACGAGCTGTTAGTGTTATATCTAAAAGATCAGCAGCTTTAGTGGCATCATCAAAGAATAGCTCATAAAAGTCTCCCATACGATAAAATAGTAGTATATCCTGGTATTGGGCTTTGATTTTCAGATACTGTTGGATCATAGGTGTATGATGAGAAATATCTTGCATAAAATTAATCTAGAATATTTTCTATGTGAATGATTATATTACATATGCTGAATATAACAAACTTAGAAAATCATCCGTTGCTATCTTTTTTATTTTATTAAAATACTTTAGAATATCATGTAGCTATTTTTATGAATTGATTTGCATTTGAAAGGAGAAAATAGAAATGAATTATTTAGACTTTGAGTCAAAAATTAAAGAAGTTGAAGATAAGATTACATCTTTGTCACATGTTTTTGAGGATGAAAAGACAGAAGGCGAGCTTAAAAAACTAAATAAAAAGAGACTTGAGTTGATGGAATCAACTTACGCTAAACTTACGGATTGGCAAGTAGTACAATTATCACGTCATCCTGATAGACCTTATTTTAAAGATCTTTTACCATTAGTTTTCACTGATTTTCAAGAGCTTCATGGTGATAGAGCTTTTGGTGATGAT
Organism: Francisella uliginis; assembly: GCF_001895265.1. NCBI lineage: Bacteria > Pseudomonadati > Pseudomonadota > Gammaproteobacteria > Thiotrichales > Francisellaceae > Francisella > Francisella uliginis. The sequence continues at coordinate 1,844,829 of NZ_CP016796.1, read as the reverse complement.
TTAGCTGTTATTGGTGGTCTTGCAAAGCTAAACAATGTCCCTGTAATGGTTATAGGCCAAGAAAAAGGTCGCGATACTAAGAGTAAAATTAAGCATAACTTTGGTATGATGCATCCTGAAGGGTATCGTAAAGCCCTACGTTTAATGAAGTTAGCAGAGAAGTTTAATATGCCTGTTATAACTTTCATTGACACTCCAGGCGCTTATCCAGGTATCAAAGCTGAAGAGCGTGGTCAAAGTGAAGCTATTGCTAGAAACCTTTTTGAAATGAGTGCATTGAAGGTTCCTGTAATTTGTACAGTAATTGGTGAAGGTTGTTCTGGTGGTGCTTTAGGTATAGGCGTTGGTGATAAGCTACTTATGCTTCAATATAGCTATTTTGCGACAATTTCTCCTGAGGGTTGTGCTTCAATTTTACATAAAACAGCCGAGAAAGCTTCTGAAGTTACACAAATGATGAATATAACTTCTGATCGCTTAAAAGAGCTTGAAATAGTTGATGATATTATTCCTGAGCCTTTAGGTGGAGCTCATAGAGATTATGATTCAACAGCTACAAACATAAGAAAAGCCCTGGCTGCCGAGTTAAAGGAGTTGTCAGCTATGTCTGTTGAGCAGAGAAACTCAAAAAGATACGATAAGCTAATGTCTTTCGGTCGATTTAAAGAGGCCTAATCTATAAGCTAAAATGATTTATGAATTTACAAGCAGTAAAATCACAAGCAGGATTTGGTATAGTAGAATCAATGCTTGCTGCAATGATTTTATTGTTTGTACTCTCTTCAGGTTTTCTTCTTTTAAATAGTGTCTTAGTTAATATAACTCTTGAAAATAAAAAAGATGAGATTGCTACAATTCTTGATGAAAGAGTAAATATTTATCGCCTTACAGGTGTTTTTGATGATTCTAAAACTAAAGATGGTATAGAATTTAAGAAAACAGTGGTGCTAGAAGTAGAAAAACAAGCAAAGCCAGTAGAAGAGAAAAAGTCTGTGGATAGATTTAATTCTTATAGTATTGCAGATATCAAAAAATTAGCTGAAAAAGCCGATAAAAAAGCACAAAAGAAAGCTGCAAATAATGTTAAAGTAATCTATAAATTAATTAATATAGCTGCTTTTGATGATACTATGGGAGTCGCTGATAGAGTCAAAATTATACAGCGAGAGGTAAAGCAAAGTGATAGTCAGAAAAAGCAATAAAGTATCTGGCTTTACCCTGCCAGAGCTAATGGTATCAATGGTTATAGCAGCAATAGTGATGTCTATGGCTCTAGGTATTTATATCAATATGAAGCAACAATATTCAAAGCTTAATGAAAAACATAGAATAAATTCTGACCAGTTAATGGTAAAGCAAATATTTTATAATTCTATAGGTCATGCAGGCTATATCACAAAATATGGAGATTTGCACCAACAGTTTGTGGATAACTCCGGGGATAACCTTGGAGATATTTTTGGGAAAATGGGGATTATTACTATAGGTAAGGCTCCCATTGAGGGAGTTTCGAGTCTACCTGAAGGTATGACCTTGTCTTTTGATGCTTGTAAACAACGAGAAAGTGATCAAGAAGATTTGAAGAGTATGGGTCTTGATAAAGAGATACATTGTGTTGAACCTGATACAGACTATCTTGTAATCCAAAGAAGTAGTTTAAATTCGAGTTTAAAGACTAACTCATCGAATAATATCTTTAAGGTTAATAACTTTCAAAAAAATATATCACCAGAAAGAGATATATCAATAGATGATTATTTAGTTTTATGTAACGCTTTTGAGTGTGATCTTGTCAAAGCAGGAGCTGTAACCGGAGATTTTGTCTCAACAACTACCCGTATAGAAAACAAATTTAAAGTTGGTGATTATGTAGGTAAGTATGTTTTAGAAATTTTCTTTGTTGCTGCTAATGGGGAAAAAGATAAAGATGGAAAAGAGCTCTACTCGTTATATGAGTATATAAAGCAAAACTCAAATGACTCATCAATGTATGAATTAATAAATAATGTTAGTGATTTGAAAATTGAATATGTCTTAAACTCTGATGTTCATAGAGGTAGTACTGAGCTAAATTGGCAACAAATAAAAAAAGAATCTATCAATGTAAGAAGTGATACAATTGCGGCATTAAAGATTTCTTTTAAAGTTTCTGGTCAACCGACTAGTAAAATATTTTTAGTAGGAGATGCATAGGTGCAAAAGCTACATAAAAGTTTAAACTCTAAAAGATCAGGTTCGGCATTATTAATGGCATTGATATTCTCATTTGTTGTTATGGTAATGTTAACAGGTCTTTTATATTCATTTAAAATGGGTTTGCTTACTACCAAAAGTATTATTAAAAACAGTAATGAGAAGGTGCTTGGTGAGACTTATATACTTAATGCTAAGGATGATATAGACTTTACCAAATCAAATGAGTTTGTAATAGGGGATAGCAAATTTGAAGTAGTTGTTAATGGTGATGATATATCATCCTTTTTCCCTAAAGGTAATAATGCGGAACTTTTTCAATCACAAGAATATAATAGTTATAAAGCTATATATAAATCATTGAATTTAGGAGCTGCTGTAGATTTAAAAGAAAGAATTATTTATAACGCGTTAAGCGCTAATCTTTATCAAAATTTTGGTGGAGAGTTTATAGCAATAAATGTGCCAATGATAAATACAGCAGCTATCACTGATTATAGAGCAAGAACGTATCGTTTAACTAATGATGGGACTATGGAGGATACAGCTAAAGGCTTTATTGGTTTCATTCAAAAGCAAAATAAACAGATAAATATATTTACTGAAAAAGCTAAAGTTGGTGTTCCTATTCCAGATTCTATGGGCGTTAATTACAAGGTTAAAGTTGGTTGGAATTTAGAAAAAGGTGAGTGGACTTTATATCTGCTTTTATATGATACTGATAAGCTATTTACTACGCACTTTCCATTGAATGATATTTTAAATGAAGATGTTAAAGGATTAGCCCCAGATAATGAAGAGTTAGGTAATGATATAGGTCAGTGGAAGGCTGTTATTCAAAAAGGTAGTAGAGGATCATCAGGAGGTCAGTTTCTTAAAGATAATATCTTTGATGTTGCATGGTATTTTGATGAAAATGATGAACCTCCTCAATTGATGTTAGTTCGAAAAGCGGATAAAAAGAAGGGTAATAGAGAAGTGCTGGAGGTTTATTCTTCAAAGTATTCAAGAACAAATGAAAACTATACCCTTAAGTTGGTAGATACATTAGCATTTAAGGCAAAATTAAGCGATAAAAATATTAAGCTTTTAGTACCAGATACTGCTAATAATCTTAATGCAAATATGATTCTTATCTTTCATCCTAATAGCCAAAGTAAAAGCCTTATGGGAGTAAGTGATTTTAACTACAATGGTGATCATAGGGTTGGTAAAAGCTTAGATACTTATATTGATGGTGAGACATTTGGTAATCCTGTTATAATCTCAAAAGATGAAGACTCTATGTATATTATAACATTTGAGCCAACTAAGATTCATAGGTATGAATATGTCAAAGGTTATGGAGGCTTTGAGACTCTTGATTATGGTTCGAATGGTTTAGAAAAAGAGTTTGATTTTGGAGGTAGTAATAATATGGTCGTAAATACCACAAAATCAGAAAATAATGAACAATCTGGCGATATAATTCAATTGGTTGTGCCAAAATTTGGTTATTTATTTGTCTTTACAAATAGCAAAGTGATGCAGTTAAACTACGACTTAGATATACTTCAAGAAGTTAATATTAGTAGTTTTGAGGCTCCTCAAATTCTAGCTGATTTTGATGCTGTCAAAAATACTGTAAATAGAATATATATTCAATCGAACGCCTTAATTTCAAAAGTGCAAGAAATCAGAGATGCTCTTGGGGATGAAGATGAACCTGAAGATGAGAATGAAATAAAAGATCAATTCCAAACTCAAGCTAATAGTTTTTCAGATACTGATGAAGCAGACGATGAAGAAGATGAAAATGTTGTTGGAGAACCTGTATATTTGGATAGCAGATATCTTTATCCATTAGGAATAGTTAAAAAGGTAATATTATGAGTATATTAGATAATGTAAATACTGAAAGAAGAAATAAAAAAAGTTTTAATCTTGACTCGATGCCTATTTCAGAGTCTATTAGTTTAATGATAGACGAAGAATATAATGTTATAGAAGCTCTAAAAGAGCAGCATGCTAATATCGTAGAGGTGATTACAGAAACTTCACAAACTTTGAAGAATGGTGGAAGGATAATATATGTAGGCGCTGGAACAAGTGGGCGACTAGGCATATTAGATGCTGTGGAATGCCCGCCGACATTTAGTGTTGATTATAATACTGTTGTTGGCCTTATAGCTGGTGGAGAAAAGGCTTTTATTGAGGCTCAAGAGGGTGCTGAAGATGCTCCTGAATTTGGAAAAAACGATCTAAAACAGATAGGTTTAACAAATAACGATATTGTTATTGGAATAGCTGCTAGTGGTAGAACCCCTTATGTAATAGGAGCATTAGAGTATGCTAATGCCATTGGAGCTCAAACAGTCGCAATTAGTTGTACAAAACAGGCAAAGATATCACAATATGCTAAACTTCATATAGAAGCTGTACCTGGCCCAGAAGTTTTGACTGGCTCAACAAGACTAAAAGCTGGAACAACACAAAAGCTTATTTTAAACATGATATCAACGTTATCTATGGTATCTGTAGGAAAGGTTTATCAAAATCTAATGGTGGATGTTAAGTCGACAAATGAAAAATTAGTTGAGCGTTCAAAAAAAATTATATGTGAAGCTACAGGTGTTGATTATGATATAGCTCAAGATTTTTATAATAAAGCTAATAAATCGGTTAAATTAGCAATAGTTATGATATTAAATGATTGTGATTATAATCAAGCTTTGGCAATATTAAAGAATAACAAAAATTTTATAAAAAGCTAAGATGAGAGTATTAGTATTATTTATAAGTATTTTAATTAGTTTGAATGCATATTCTTCTGTTTACCAAACCGAAGAGGGAGGTGTTCCAGATTTTTCTAATATTAAGTCAAAAGACTCTAAAAAACTTAATATGCAGAATGATCCTATATCTGTTGTAAGTATGAGTAATGTTTCAAAAAACTTATATAAAAGATATAGCTATAATCAACAACGTCCTGATTATTATGTGCCAAGAGGACAAGATACTCTTCAATCGTCTTTCCCAGAGCAGTATACAGATAATTATTATGATTTTTATGGTCGTAATCATCATTATGAGAGCCTGATGTCATCGACAGAAAGCTTCCAAAACTATGCGTATAATGGCGCAAATAATTCAAGATTACGAACTAATTACTAATTAAAGTTTATTTTATCTCAAGCCTTGAGTTCTTATTAGTTTTTTATAAAAGAGGTTGTATGAAAAAAATATTTTTATATGTGATTATATCTTTATTTCTTCTACTATTATTAGTTTTTATATTAATGTATTTCGAGGCAGGAAATAGTCGTTACGAAAAACGACAATGTGAAGTTATAGCTAAAAATATGAATACAGTTTCAAAATATGAGGATGGAATCTGTTTCTTAAAAATGAATGATATTTATATTCCTAAGGATATGATAAAAGAGATGTTTCTATAATAGTGGATTTATCAGAGATCTATTAGTTTAATGGCTTAAAAATTCTATTCTTATCTCGGTCGATAATTATATTTAAATGTTTTATAGTTTAGATATATCCGTTTATTTTAAATGAGATGTTGTGATTAATAGGTGTAATAATCATCTTATTCAGATATTCTAAATATAGGTTTTTTACATAAAGGTAAAGTTATGAAAAAAATATTTTTATATACAGCTGGTCTTGCTTTAGCTATTTCAAGTTTTGCAGGTGAGTGTCATCCACAAATAAATTCCAATGAGCAAAATTTTGTAGTTGGCTATGGAAGTTTAATGAATGATTCATCAAGGATGAGAACTAATCCAAAAGCTAAAAATGTTTATCCAGTAGAAGTTAAAAATTTTGAGAGAGTTTGGGGGCTAAGAGCTGGAGGGTCTTATAGAACAACTGCTCTTTTAGTTGTACCAAAGCAAGGAGCGCACTTAAATGCAGTTTATTATCCAGTTAATTCAGATGGGATGAAGTCAGCAGATAGTAGAGAAGTACACTATTGTAGATATAAAATCCCAACAAGTGATATACAATCATTGGGTCTAAAAAATCTACAAGAAGGTACTTACTGGATATATGCACAGCAACCAAATGCGATTAAAAAGCCTAGTCAAGAATTCCCTATTATTCAGTCATATGTTGATTTATTTATAACAGGCTGCATGCAAATACAAGATCGTTACTTGATAAAAGGTTTTGTTAAGGAGTGTATTGAGACTACTAAAGATTGGAATAATAATGCTTGGATTAATGATAGAGTTAATCCACGTAGACCAACTGATTCAACACCAGGGGCGATTCAGGTTGATAATTACCTAGTAAAATATCTTGGTAAAGCATACTATAATCATAAGTATGAGTAGGAAAGAATGATTTTGTCTACTTGTTTGCAGTATTAGCAGGTTTTTTAGTAAGATTGTGAGGGTAGATTGTATTTACAACTATTTTTAGAGTCGACCCTTGAGCTAATATTGAAAGGATTACAACAGTGTAAGTAATACTCACAATAACATGTCCCTCATCTGGTAGTGAAAGTGCTAATGCAAGAGAGATTCCTCCTCTTACCCCAGACCATGCAACTAGTAGATTATCTTTTGCTGAGCCTCTGGTTAGTTTTTTATCAATAGCTGTGATTGGTATTGATATACTAATTAGTCGTGCAAAAGTTACGATAAATATGCCAGCAACACCAACCCAGAAAGCTCCCATATTAAACGGAATACTAGTTAATTCTAAACCGATAAGTATAAATAAAAATGAGTTAAGCATATTATCGATAACCATCCAAAAATTGTCTACCTTATCAACTTGTTCAGGATAGTTCTTTTTACAATCAGATAGGTTATTGCCAATATATAAACCTGCAACAACCATGGCAATTGGTCCTGAGACATGCAAGCTGTGTGCTATTACATATCCCATGCTAGCTACAGCAAGAGTAACAAAGATAGATGTCTCTGAATCTCTATTAGTTTTTAAGAAAATAAGGGCAACTTTAGCGAAGATATATCCAAGAAGAATACCTCCACCAGCTTCGGTAGCAATCTGCTTAGTAATTAGCCAGATATAAGTATTAATGCTATTATTACCACTTAGGGTATGACCAAACTCACCGCCACTACCAAAGAAGAAAATATTCGAAAGTACAACAAAAAGTACAATACCAGTAGCATCATTAAATAACGATTCTCCAACCACACGAGTCTTTATGCGTTTTGGTATTGATTTGTTACCAGCTAATGTACTAATTACCGCTATTGGGTCAGTTGGTGATATCAATGCACCGAAAACTAAACAGTATCCAAAGCTTATATCAAAATTAACAAGCAAGCAGAATCCATATATTAAAACTGCCGTAGTAAGAGCAGATAGAAGTAAACCTATGCTTGCTAAACCAAAGACTGCTTTAAGCTCTTTTTTAAGATCAATCATATTAAAGTGTAGTGCATTGGCAAATAGTAAGAATGATAGCATTCCATCTAAAACTGTTGATTTAAAATCAAAACTTGATAGCGCAACTACAAGAAAGTTTGTATCACTTAAAAACGATGCACATAGTGCGGAAAATGTTATAGAAAGAATTGTTAAGCCAATGGCTTTAGGCAGTTTTAAAAACTTAGTATTAATATAGCTCATTAACGCTGCTACAACAGTTAATAAACTAAATAAAAAATATTCACTCATAATAAATGTCCTCTATAGACCACAGCTATATTCCCAGCTGCATGCCTTTGATAGCTCTTCTAAAATATTATTTTGTATAAAAAAATCATCTTTTAAGTTATTAAACTGATGATTATTAAACATAAAACTATTTGTCTTATTTTCTAGTTCAGTTACTTTTTTAATATCTTGCTTTGATATTTCTATAAACTCATTTTGTGTCATGTGAATGCAAGGTTGGCACTCTAAGCTATGATTAACAGGTTTAAATGGTAAGCGTTTGGTTAGTTTTAATATCTCATTATATCGTTTATCTAGAAGAGGGTAGATTAAAGCTCTATAATCATATTTTTCTTCTTCATCAAGATTTTTTAATAATTGTGATACTTTTGATAGGTCTTTACGATGGCTTAGTAGAATGTTTGCTTCACCATTAGGATCAAGTTCATCAATTTTATTTAACAAAGTTATACCTTTTAAGAATCCTGCACACCAACTAAATTGTTGTGATGGAAATTGCTTTCGTGCTAAAACTAGCTCCTGGAAAGTGTTTTCAGACTTTAGATGAAAATATTTTATATTTTCTTCTTTGAGCCAACTAAAAACCTTATTTAAATATTTATTCCAATTATCTGAAGCAAAACCAGTATCGACAGATAGAACGCAAAAGTTATCTGCTAAGTTCTGTTTTGCCCAACATATAAGCCCTAAAGAATGTATGCTGTAGTTAGCAATAACTATATTATCTAACTTTTGCATTGTAACCTACATCCCTATGATATCTTTGATTTCTTTAAGTTTATTAATAGCAGAAGGACGAACTTTTGCTGCGCCTTGAGAAAGTATATCATCAACAATTTTAGGGTTGTTTATATAGTATTCGTATTTTTGACGCGCTTCAGTTAAGTATTCATTTACTTTTTCAAAAAGAATTTGTTTAGCATCTCCCCAGCCAAGACCACCAGTTAGGTATTTATCTCTTAATGAAGCTATCTCGACATCTGTGGCAATACTTTTATATATTGAAAAAACTGTACAATTATTTGGATCTTTCTTTTCCTCAGGTAATTGAGAGTTTGTGATAATTTTCATTATTTGTTTTCTCAATTTCTTCTCTGTTGAGAAGATGGGAATAGTATTATCATAGCTTTTTGACATTTTACGACCATCTAAGCCTAATATCGTTTGGCTATCTTCATTCGTAAGAGCTTGAGGTGCCTTAAGAGCAGGCTTTTTATAAATATGGTTAAAACGATTTGCTATGTCTCTTGCAATTTCAATATGTTGGATTTGATCTTTACCTACAGGTACTAGGTCTGCATCAAACATTAATATATCAGCGGCCATAAGAACAGGGTAGTTAAAAAGCCCCATGGTTATGCCTTTATCTGGATCAACGTTTTCTTCTTGTAAGTTCTGGTCAACTAAAGCCTTATATGCATGAGCACGGTTTAGTAGTCCCTTTGCTGTTGTAGTACTAATTATCCATGTCAGCTCCATGATTTCAGGAATATCTGATTGACGATAAAAAGCAGCTTTTGCTGGGTCAAGTCCAAGAGCAAGCCAAGAAGATGCAATTTCATATATATATTGCTGGCGTAATTTCTTGTCCCATAATTTGATTAAAGAGTGCTGATCAGCAATAAAATATAGACATTTAAAATCTTCATTTTTAACCATGTCAATTGCTGGTTTAATTGCACCAATATAGTTTCCTAGATGAGGTGTTCCCGAAGGGGTAACTCCTGTTAAAATTATTTTTTGCGACATTTCAAGATTCCGTATTATAAAAAGAAAATATTAAAAATTTATCCAAATAAAATTTTATCACATTAAGAATCTTTTAATAAGAGAATTTATGAAAAAAGTGGAGCGGGAAACGAGGCTCGAACTCGCGACCCCAACCTTGGCAAGGTTGTGCTCTACCACTGAGCTATTCCCGCTTGAAACTATGGCACACCCAAAGGGATTCGAACCCCTAACCGCTCGGTTCGTAGCCGAGTACTCTATCCAGTTGAGCTATGGGTGCAAAAGTGAGATGTATTATAAATGCTTGTTATTAATTAGTCAAGTTAGTTATGTCATTAATTGTTTCAATTAACTTATTTTCTAACTCTTGATCACTTAAGTTTGTATTATCAATTACAAAGTCAGCAATCTTTTCTCTTTCAGTATCAGATATTTGAAGATTTATAAATGCAACAGCTTGCTGTCTATCTTTACCATCACGCTCCATAAGCCTTCTAATTCTAGTTTCAAGATCTGCCTTGATAACTATTACTTTCTTTAGATAGTCATAATGACGGATGTTATATGGGCCTAAAAGAGGTATATCTACTATAGTCATAGATGTTTCAGATTCTCTAACTTGTTTTTTTATCTCTCTGTTGATGACAGGATGTAGATAATCTTCTAACCATTTTTTAGCTTCCTTAGATTCAGTAATGATAGCACGTAACATTGCTCTATTTATTTGCTTATTTACGACTATATCACTGCCAAATTTCTCAGATATTTTTTTTATTACAGATGCTTTTTTAGTAATCTCTCGGCTTATGGTATCAGCACACACTACATTTAAATCCATCTTTTCTTTTAAAATTTTTGTAGCTGTTGATTTACCGCTAGCTATGCCGCCCGTTATACCAATAGGAAAAGTTTTTATTACACTCATTACATTAATAACTTAAGTAAACAAATTATCTGAGGACAAATTTTAATATTTTTTTTAGAAAAAGTCACATTTTTTTGATTAAAAACGATTTTAACTCTAAAATACAGCTAAATTTTTAGTTAATTAATAGAATATTTTGACATTAAAAAAGGTTATTTCAGATAAAATTAGACAAGCTAAGCAGATTTCATTTAGAGATTTTATGCAATTGGCTCTTTATTATCCAGAGTTAGGTTACTACTCTGGATCAAAAGACAAAATCTCATCTCAAGGAGATTTTATTACAGCAACAACACAAAGCTCACTTTTTGCCAGAACATTTGCAAGACAGTTTGCTCTAGTGTTATCTGAGCTTGGTGATAATACCTATATTATAGAGTTTGGAGCTGGTAATGGTAAGTTTGCTGCTGATTGTATGGATGAGTTAGAAAAGCTAGGGCAGTTGCCTAGTCAATATATAATTATTGAACTAAGTAATGACTTAAAGTTGAGACAACAGGAGTATATTAAGAAAAATATACCTAATTTATACGATAGGTTTAATTGGTTGTCTGAATTACCTAAGCAAAAAATAAAGGCAGTAATTTTTGCTAATGAAGTTTTAGATGCAATGCCTGTAGATGTTTTTAAATCAAATGAAGGTCATCTTTTTCAGCAAGGAGTTGCACTTAATGGTAATGATGATTTTGAATTTGTAAATATGTCGAAAAATGATAGTCGCTTTAATTCAGAAATTAGTAGGATTTTAAATGATGGTGTGACCTTTGAAGATGATTATACTAGTGAGGTTAATACATGGATACGGCCATGGGTTAAGGCATTAAAAGATAGCTTATCTCAGGGTATAGTTTTCTTATGTGATTACGGCTATCACCGCGCAGAGTACTATTCTAAAGAAAGAACTATGGGAACTTTGGCCTGTTATTATCAGCATAAATTTAATTTTGATCCATTTATTAATATTGGCGAACAAGATATCACTGCACATGTTGATTTTACAACTGTTGCTGAGGTTGCAACTGAAGAGGGCTTTCAACTTGATGGCTATATGACTCAGGCAAATTTTTTAAAAAGAGCAGGTATATCAGAGGTTTTCACTGAGCTTTCTAAGAGCTTAACTCCAAAAGAGCAGTTAAGGTATAGCAGCGACATGAAGGAGCTTTTATTGAATGATAAGCTTGCAGAAGTGTTTAAAGTTATAGGGTTTTCTTTAAACTTTGATTTTGTTATGGATGCTTTTGATAATAATGATAATATTGACTATATGCTGTAGTAAGATCTAAATATCTAAAATACTGAATAATTTCTTGTCTAGTTTATGTTAAAATTATTTTTAGATTATAGCGTTATATATAGAATAAAATTTTTATGAAAAAAGTTGCAATAGTAGGTTATAGCTTTATTTTGCCTAAGGGTATTGATAATGATGAAAGTTTGTGGGAAGCCTTAGAGCAAGGGCAAGATTTAGTCTCAGAAATTCCAGATTCTAGATTTGATAAAAGAAAATTTTTCCATCCATCTCGTAAGAAAAGTGGAAAGTCTTATACTTTTTCAGCAGGAGTTCTGCCAGATATTGATCAGTTTGATCCATCTCTTTTTAATATTAGCTCTAGAGAGGCTAATCAAATAGATCCGCAACAGCGATTATTATTAAATCATACCTACTTTGCATTACAAAAAGCAGGCTACTCTCCAGAGCAATTCTCTGGTAGTAATTGTGGTGTATATATAGGTGCATCAAATATTGACTATACATATTTTGCTGTTGAAGATTGTCATAAAATGACCTCTTATGCTATGACAGGTGGTGCAAAAAGTATTATAGCAAACCGTATATCTTATAGCTTTAATCTTAAAGGTCCTAGTATGGTTATTGACACTGCGTGTTCATCATCGCTAGTCGCTTTAGATCTGGCTGTGAAGGCTATACAGTCAGGTCAGCAGGATACTGCTATTGTTGGGGGTGTTAATGCTTTGTTACATCCTATGGCATTTGTGGGTTTCTCTAAAGCATATATGATGTCACCTACGGGGCGTTGTCGAAGTTTCTCAGCAGATGCAGATGGTTACGTCCGCTCTGAAGGCTGTATTGTGTTTGTTATAAAAGACTATCAAAAAGCACTTAAAGATGGCGATACTATTTACGGCCTTATAAATAAAACAGGTAGTAATAGTGATGGTAAAACATCAGGATTACCTTTGCCTAGTTTTGAAGCGCAAAGAGATCTGTTAAACGAGATCTACTCAGATACGGATTTAAATAAATTAGCATATTTAGAAGCTCATGGCACAGGAACTCCTGTAGGTGATCCATTAGAAATACAAGCTATAGCTGATGCTATTTCGCTTAAGAGAAAATCTTCTTTAGTTACAGGGTCTATTAAGTCGAATATCGGGCATTTAGAACCAGCCTCAGGCCTTGCGGGTGTATTAAAAGCTCTAATGGTGTTTAAACATAATAAAATTCCGGCAAATGTTCATTTTGATAAACCAAATCCAAAACTTAAATTGGATGATAATCAAATAACTATTCCTAATAAGACACTTCCAGTTGATATAACTCCAGAAAGTTTAATTGGGGTTAACTCTTTTGGCTTTGGAGGAAGTAATGCTCATGTATTATTACAAGCGCCATCTTCTGATAATTCTATAAAACGTAAATACCTAGATAGCAAATATTTACATGATAAACTGATAATAAAAAGCCATTTAGCTGAGACATTAGAAAAACAAAAGAACGCCCAAAGAGCGCTTGTTGATAATGAGGATGATTATCAAAAATATGCTTTAGTTTCTAAAGCTAATCGTGGTTATAAAGGCTTTTATACTATTTATGATAATTATGAGGATTTTCAAAAAAATAAGAGTCAGGATTATGAAGTAGACTTTCAAGCACGAAAAGTAGCTTTTGTTTTTTCAGGTAATGGCTGTCAATACTCGGGAATGTTAAAGGTTCTAAATGATTCTGATGAACTTTCAGTGTATTTTAAGAATGTTGTTGATGATTTATATTTAATTAGTCAAAAGAGTTTAGAGGATTGGTTAATAATAGATCAAGGATCTTATACTGATACAACAATAGCGCAACCAGCTTTATTTATTTTTCAGACTACTGTTGCAAAATATTTTTTAGATAGCGGGATTAGAGTAAATAATGTTTTAGGACATAGTATAGGTGAGTTAGCAGCAGCTTATGTGGCCGGACATATTTCACTTAGTGAAGCATATCAGCTAGTTATTGCTAGAAGTCAAGCACAAGAGACTACTAAAGGTAAAGGTTCAATGCTTGCAATCAATACTAGTGTTAATGATTTTGAGCAATTACAGAGAGAATTATCCTTACAGAATTTAGATATTGCTGCGATTAATACAAAAGACTCTTTAACAATAGCAGGAGAGTATAAAGATCTTGATATTTTGAGAGAGTATTGTGAAAAGCAGCAAATCTTTTGTCGCCATATAGATGTTGATTACCCCTTCCATTCATCATTTATGAATGATGATGTAAAGGAATTGTTCTTACAAGAAAATCCTAATTTGGATAGTACTACGGTGGATAATAATATTGAATTTATTTCAGCTGTTCTGGGTAAAAAGGTAAATCCTGAAATATTAAAGAATAGTAGCTACTGGTGGGATAATATTGCAAAACCTGTCAATTTTAACGCAGGAGTTGAAAGCTTGCTTTCAAGTGGTATAGATGTATTTGTTGAAATAACACCAAAGAGTGTTCTTAAGCATTATATTAGTGAAATATCACAAAAAAATAAGTCAATTTATTTAAGTGCTGTCAGAAATAATAAACTAGTCTTAGATGAGGTTATTCAGCGCTTATATCTTACTGGAGTTCCTTGGCATAGTAAAGTTATTGAATCTGAGAATATTCCTCTTGTTAAGTCTGAACTTAATTTACAGAGATACTGGTTTGAGATGAATAAAACCATTACATCAGAAGTTGATCATACTTTGATAGGTTGGCGAGTTAATGATAAGACAAATACATGGGTAAATCATATAGACTATAGTATAGCTACTGATTTTCAAGGTCATCGAATTCATGGAACTAGTGTATTACCAGCATCAGCATGGTTAGAGATAGTTTATCAATTAGTTAAACATGTTGAAAATTTGGAAAATGATGAAGTAGTTATATTAAAAGATGTACAGATTTATGCGCCATTATTGCTTCAAGAAGATGATATGAGAACACTGGTTAGTAGTTGCGATGCTGATGGTGTTATTACTATAAAGAGTTTATCTCAATATGGTGAAAATGAAACTATTCATCTTAAATCAAGATATCTACTACAAAATATTCAATCAAATTTTACTTTAGATACTAAAGATGATTTTAAAGCTGAGATTTTATCTGTTGATGAGCATTATAATAACGCAAATACTATTGGATTAAGTTATACTGAAAAGTTTCATATAATTGAAGAGTTAGAGGTTTCTGATGATATTGCGGTTGCATATTTTAATTTAGATAAGCAAACAAAGGATTATGCACTATCTCCTTTTGCTGTAGATGGCGGATTTCAGGCTATTATTTCAATCTTGTCTAAAAGGTTTAATGATGTACAAGCTTTATTTTTGCCTGTAGGTTTTGACTTTAATTACATTTTAAAGCCATATCAGTTTATTAAAAAAGCATTTATAAAACTGAAATATATAAGTGAAAATCTTATTGTAGCAGATTGCTATTACTATGATGTTGATAGTAGTTTAGTTAGTATAGTTAAAGGCGCAAGGTTTGAAAGTGTCGCTAACCAAAATATGACATTACTACCGAGTGATTGTTATATTGAGGATTTAAAGCCTTTACATAAAATTCAAGCAAGATTTTGTAATCAGCCTAAGTTATCCAATCAGTTACCGGACGAGCTATCTTTTGAAGAAGAAAAAATAATCGTAAGTTTCTTACGTCTATTAATAGTAAATAAAGCATACAATCTATATTTGGAAAATCCAAATTATCAATACTCCCGTGAAATAAAAGAGTTATTAGGCTCTTATTTAAATGAAGATAATACTTGGGAAAGTTTAGCTTTTGTTGATGAAATATACGAGATATTGCAGCTAGTATTTGTCGAATATCCAAACTTACTTAAGCTTTTATTACAGTTTTATACCAGAAGTCTACAACTAAATATTCAAACACTTTCTTTTGAAGAGTCGTTAGATGAATTAAATAGTTTTTGGCTAACATACTTAGGTTTGAATATTCAAAAAAGAGTTAGAGATACTATCAATGATCTGACTAATAGCTATGAAATAAATAAAATTCCACTGAAAATATTGGTAATTGGAGATGGTTTACAAGTAGAAGTATTAAAATCTTTAGATATGTATACTCTTGATCTTAGTATCAAAGATAGTTGGGCTGATCTTTATGAAGAACAAAATAATTATTATGATGGTGTTTTTGTTGAGAGTGCTCCAACTTTTATAAAGAAAGATTTCGTTGATTTATGTATTAGTAAACTTAAGCCTGGTGGAGTAGCAAAGCTCTATCTATGGTTGGATAGTTTAGAAGGGCAATTATTGCTAAACATGCTTAAGCCGGTTGTTAAGTGTATAAAGAAAAATGTTGTGGCAAATATTATTGATCATGCTAATGAGTATGATGCAAAAGTAGTTCAAAATGTTTTTAACCAAGAGATTCTTTTACAAAAAGATTTAAAAACTGAAAGTTTCGAATCATCTGAATTTAAACCTTTACAATGTCAGCTATCTTGTTACGGGAGAAAGCCAGTAATTATTTTTAGTGAGAACAGTGTAGGCTTACCATTAGTGGTTAGTGTCGATAAAAATATTTCTCAGCAAGATATTTGGAATATATTACAAGAAATATATAAATCTTCAGCAAAGGTTATTTTAGTTATACTTGAAAGTGATTGGGAAAAAGGAACCTTAACTTCTTCAATACATCAGTCATTACTGGCTACATTAAGAGTTGTTATAAATGAGAAGACATCGACATCAATAACTAGAATAGTTACTGATAACTTAGATTCTCAACAGGATTTGAGTTTTATTTTAGGTAATTATCAGGGACAAGAACTTTTCTTTAGAAATAATGTTTTATATAGTCATGAGATTGCACCATTAAATAATGTATCTTTAGATAAGGAATATAAGCTAAATATAGCCCATAGAGGCTCTTTTAATCATCTTGAATGGCTTGAGAAAGAAGATGCCATTTGTGGTGAAAAAGATGTACGTATTAAAGTGCATTATACAGGACTAAACTTTAGAGATGTAATGTATGCATTAGGCTTAATACCTCAAGAGTCATTGGAATTTGGCTATTTGGGTGCATATCTTGGTATGGAGTTTAGTGGCGAGGTTATTGAAGTTGGAGATGAAGTTTCTCAATTTAAGTTAGGAGATCGTGTTTTTGGTTGTGCTAGACAAAGTTTTTCAACAGAGTTAATTGTTGATAGTAACTATATAAGTCACTTACCTAAGCATTGTTCTATGCAGCAGGGCGCAACAATATCTGTGGCATTTATGACAGCTTATTATGCAATAAGTAGAGTCGCAAAAGCTCAATCAGGACAAAAAATACTTATACATGGTGCTGCCGGAGCGATTGGTCTGGCAGCTATTCAGGTTGCTCATCTTTTAGATCTTGAAATACATGCAACAGTTGGGTCTCAGCAAAAGCGAATATTACTTGAGTCGTTAGGTGTTGAGAATATTTATGATTCAAGAAGCACAGACTTTTTTGTTCAGATGAATCAAAAAGAGATTCAGATGGATATTGTTCTTAATTCACTTTCTAGTGATTTGTTAGAGGCAAGCCTTGCAGTGTTAGCACCTTTTGGACACTTTATAGAGCTAGGTAAAAGAGATATTTTTGAAAATAACACTTTGGCAATGAAAGTATTTCGCAATAATATTACATTTTCTGGGATTGACTTGGATCAGCTAATTAAATACAAGCCACAAGTAATTCAACAAATGTTGTCAGAATTGACACAATACCTCGATGAACAAGCTTTTGTAGCTTTACCATACCAAGAATTTTCAATGTCTAAAATTCAGGAAGCTTTTCGCTGTATGCAGCAGTCTCGACAGCTTGGAAAAGTTATTGTTAATATGCAAAATAAAGAGTCTATTAAAATAGATCAATGGTCTTCTGAATATGCTGCTATAAAAGGAACATATTTGGTTACAGGTGGAACTCAAGGGTTTGGTCTTTATACAGCTAAAGAGTTAGCAAAGCATGGTGCTGAACATCTAATATTAGTTAGTTACAGTGGTAAAATTACTCCAGAAAATAAAGAACAACTAGATGAATTAAATATTACTTATGAAACTCATGCTGTAGATGTAAGCAAAGAGTCATGTGTTAAAGAATTCTTGCAAGACTTATATCGTAATGATGTTGATCTACAAGGGATCATTCATGCTGCTGTGGTATATGATGATCAAGCATTAGATACTTTAACAAAAGATTCATTTGATAAGGTTTTTGATGTTAAGGCACAAGGTGGATTTTGGCTTGATAAGTTCTCACGTGTATGGGATCTAAAACACTTCATAGTTTTCTCCTCAATTGCTGCAACCGTTGGTAATCTTCATCAGGCAAATTATGTTGCTGCAAATGCTTATTTAGAAGGATTGATTGCTCAAAGGCAATTACAGAAGTTAGCTGGTCAATATATTGCTTGGGGACCTATTGCGGATGTTGGTTTGCTCACTAGAAATGAGTCTCTAAAACAGATAATGTCTGGAAGTTTAGGCCTTGTACCTTTATCTTTATTTGATTGTCAACATGTTTTAAATCAAGCTCTGAATGATGCTAATCAAAGCTTTGTAGCTACAAAATTAGAAGGTAATAAGTTAGCAAAAGCATTACCAATATTAAAGACTTCTCGTTATCACCAGTTCATTGATGAAATACAATCAGATTCTGTGACAAGCTTAGATGCGAATATGCTACGCCAAATGTCCAAAGAAGATGCTCAGATATTAATCCAAGATAATGTCATGGTACAAGTTGCTCATATTTTAGGTATTAATAAATCAGCACTAGATTTATCTGCAGATTTGAGAGACTTAGGTATGGATTCTTTAATGGCTTTTGAACTTGCTGTGAATCTGGAAGATAAATTTACAGGTGTTGCAATATCAGCAATGTCTATGGCTCAATTAAAAACTTCACAAGATATTGTGCAGATGATTGTGCGTAATATATATGGTGATGATAAAAATCAAGATGCTGATAATACTATAGAAATAATTAAACAAAGACATGGTGAAGAATAAGTGACAAAAAAATTATTTAATAACTTATCTAAGATTAAATCAAAAGTTATGGAAGCTGATAGTGTTACTCATAACACATCAACAAAACATAATAACTATGATTTTAAAAAACATCCGTTATATCAAGAGTTGAGTTATGGTCGTCAAACAGCCGAAAGGTTTAAGATAACCGATCCACTATATCGTAAATATAATGGGTTAGCGAATAACTATATTACTCAGCAGGATAGAAAGCTAGTTAATTTTGGCTCTTATAATTATTTAGGTTTAAATGGACACCCTCAAACTGCTAACAAAATTTCAGATATTATCAAGAAAGAAGGTACATCTGTGTCAGCAAGTCGGATTGTAGCAGGTCAAAGACCTATTCATGGACAATTAGAAAGTCATATAAGTCAGTTATACGAGACAGATGATGCTGTAGTTTTTGTTAGTGGTCATGCGACTAATGTTTCAGTTATTAGTTGTTTAACATATGAAAAAAGCTTAATTTTATATGATCAACTAGCTCATAATAGTATTATGCAAGGAGTTAAACTCTCTAATGCTAAAGCTATTGGCTTTCGCCATAATGATATAGGTCACTTAACACAGTTGTTGCAACAAAATGTACATAAGTATGAGCAAATATTCATAGTTATAGAAGGCTTATATAGTATGGATGGGGATATTCCAGATCTTCCGGCTATTATACGACTTAAAAAAGAGTATGGTGCTGTACTAATGGTTGATGAAGCTCATGGGTTAGGTGTGTTAGGTCAAAAAGGCAAAGGTGTTTTTGAACATTATGATTTATCTCCCAAAAGTGTAGATATCTGGATGGGGACATTGAGTAAAACATTGTGCAGTTGTGGTGGTTATATTGCTGCAAACCAAACTATTATTGATATATTACGCTATTATGCTCCTGGATTGGTTTATAGTGTAGGTTTATCACCATGTGATACTGCAGCTGCATTAAGTTCAATAAAGCTTATGCTTGATGAGCCAGATAGGGTTGTTAAGTTGCAAAAAAATAGTGAGTATTTACTTGAAGAATTTCAAAAATCAGGGCTTAATACTGGGGGTGCTATCGGTAGAGCTGTAATACCGGTTATTATTGGGAGCTCAAGGAAAGCGGTTATTTTATCAAATAAGTTATTTGATGATTATGCTATTAATGCTATGCCAATAATGTACCCAGCTGTTGAGGAAAAAAAAGCGAGATTGCGTTTCTTTGTTTCTAGTGATCATACTCAAGAGCAGCTAGATAATACAGTTAAAGCTTTGAAGGAGTTGATTTAGTGTCAAAAGATAAAGTAATCTTTTTTAGTCATGATAGTATCTTTGCGCGTTTAATGTTAGATTATTTGCTTTCTCAAGAAGATATTGAAATAGTGGGAGTTGTTTTATCAACTTGCATTATGAGGCGCGGTAAAATGCAAATACTTGATTATTGGAGGCTGTATAGAACTTGTGGTTTGGGTTATATTCTATACTTGTCATATGCAAATATCTTGTATCCCATATTAGGCCAGTCAAAGTTTCCAAGTATAAAAAAACAACAAAAAAAATATGGTTTTAAAATAATAAATACTCTAGACGTTAATTCGTCAAGTGTCATAAAACAGCTGCAAGTTTTAGACTCTGATTATTTCGTTTCAGGACATTTTAATCAAATTTTTTCTGAAGATTTATTAATGCTACCTCATAAAGATGCTATTAATATTCATCCATCACTTCTGCCTAAGTGGAAGGGGGTTGATCCTGTTGTATCTGCAATAGCTAATAATGATCATAACTTTGGTGTTACAGTACATCAGCTAACTAAAGATGTTGATCAAGGTGGTATTTATGAGCAAAAAAAATTATCTGCCAAAAAAAATAGTTTACTTGAAACTTATACGAGTTTATTTCAGTTAGGTATAGAAACTTTCGTTAAGGTTAGAGACCAGAGCAGTTTAAGTGAACAAAATAAGAACCAGGGGAGTTACTATTCCTGGCCTAGTTCTCAAGATTTTAAAAAATCAAGGATTTATTTTAAAAGCTGATACTGATCTAAACTAAATTTAAGTAAATTTTCAACATCAATATCTTGTTTACTCTTATAGTAATTATTGTTTTCTCCAAAAGAAATAAAATAATCTGTTTTATAGTAATCAGTTTGAGATAGATTATACTTTGATATGCTTGGCTTATGATCACCGTACCATATTAGAAGAGTGTCCTTATTAGAGCTCTTTAGTAATGATTTTAGCATTTCATTAGCTTTAAAATTTAAGTCTAAATATGTATCTACTTCATCATTTCCTGATTTTGCCTGATATTTTTTTGGATCTTGGCGAGGTAATGTGTATGGACCATGTCCTGCAATTGTTATTACAAAAGCAAATAATTTTCTATCTTTATTTATTTTTAAAAAATCATGTACAAATTCATTTAAGTCTGAGTCTGAAGTAAATATATCAGTTTTTTTAAATACTGATTCGTCAATAAACTCATCGAAGCCAAGATGATTAAAAACCTTATTACGATTAAAAAAAGCTTTTTTAAAAGGATGAATAACTACACAGTAGTACCCATCATCTTTTAGCTGTTTTATATAACTATTAGAGATATGTTTATATATTTTCCTATAAGGATTAAAAGAGTGATGTTTTAGTTGATCGGGTGAAACCCCTGTCAAGAAAGAAAATTCTGAGCGCATAGTATATGCTCCATAACAAGGAACATTTAATTTTCCTTGTATAGCCTTATCAGAGGCTGGGTAGTCAAATAATTGATTTGTTACTATAAAAGATTCAGATTGAATAGCTAATATAGTTTTTGGTTTTTTACTATCTAGGTTTGATATTTTAGGATTAAACTTTCTAGGTGTTCTTTGACTTGCGTAAAATAAAAGGCTCATAATTAAGCCTAGATCTTTAATATTTTCTTTAAAGGAATTATTTTTATATAGCGTTTTGATTATTAGTGTTGCCAGGCTTAGTAATAAGAATAAAATTAAATTAGTTATAAACGTTGTGTAGTTAAAAGGGTCTCTCCATAAATAACAAAGATAAACAATAACTATTGAAGTAAGAGTTATTGTAATAGCGATCAAAAAGAACTTTACAGTCCCTACAAAAGGAATATAAAATTTAGGGAAACGAAATACCTGACTATAGAGAAAAATATCTTCATAATGAAAGTGTTCCTTTAAGATTTTACGTTTTGTTATATCAATCATGATGACTATACTCAATAATAATATTATTATGCATAAGCTTAAAAAGTCATTTAATATGATTGAATCGATAAGTGTATATAGCCAGCAAATGGCTAATGTATTGTAAAAACTACGAGTGGATAAACCATTAATACTTAAATTAATAAGCAGTAATAGACAACCAACTATGATTATATCTAAGTTATTCTCTACTAGCATATACATATTATTTTCTACCATATCCTGATTTAATCATAAACCAATCAGCTATTTTATATGGAAGAATACTTTGTATTCTTATTGCAATTTGTAGGATAAAAGGAAAACGGATATAAGCTTTTCGAGCATTTATTTTTTTATAAATATATCTGGCGGCTTTCTCTGTAGATATCAGAAACGGTTTGGGCCTTATAAACTGCTCACTCATATTAGATTTAACAAATCCCATTGTAATTACAGAGATATTAATATTAGTTTTATAGCAATATTGTCTTACAGACTCTGCATATACTCGAATACCAGCTTTGCTTGCACAGTAAGATGGAGAGTATCCCATACCGTAGTATGAGGCTAAAGAAGAAAAATAAACAATATGTCCTATATTTCTTTCTAACATTTTTGGTAATAGATAGTTTGTTACAGTAATAGCACCGTTTAGATTCGTTTTTAATAATTTATCACAATGGTATAAGTCTTCAAATTCATTATTATTTATAAGTGATGTTATACCTGCTGCATAAATGCATAAATCAATTGGGTGTTTTGATAAGATTTTTTGTAGTATATCAGATAAGTTTTTTGTATTAGTCACATCACAAGGAAAATAGCCTATTGAGCCTACGCCAGTTTTTTGGCACTTATCTTGTACTTCTTTTAGACTTTCTTCATTGCGTGCGATAAGAATTAGATTATTACCTTTGGTAGCATAGTTTAATGCTATATGCTTGCCTACTCCGCGTGATGCCCCAACAATAAGTATGTTCATTATAAATTTACTTCTAATATTTTTTGAGTTACAAAAGGTATGGCAATACTTATTCCATGTTTACTATAAAAGCCACCATTAAACTGATTTTGATCTAGTAAATATTTTTTAAAATCATGAACTAGTTTTGGATTAGGTTTTTTAGGATTTTTCCAAAAGTTTTCTAATGGCTGCATATCTGTTAGACCTTCAAAGTTATATATTGCATTACCCAAGGCTTTTGTAGGCTTTCCATGAGATAATGACTGTAACCCCACTGTACTATTTATTACTATAACTCCTTTTGATTGATCAATAAGTGTTGGTAAGTGTCCTCCATCTAGTACTAGAACTCTTTTTTTTAAGTGTTTTTCCTTCTTAAGTTTTTTCTTAATATACTTTACGCTATCAACTATTAAAGTGTCAAAGGGGTGAATCTTAAATACTAAGTATATTTCACTAGATGTGTGTTGGTCAAAATTATTGATGACTTCATCTATCATTTCTAAAGTTGAGCTATACCTTGAGTGCTCTATTATCTGGAAATCATGACTTAATTGGAGGGGCACTAAGAAAAATTTTTTATCTTTTAAGTATTCTAACTGCTTAGGTAGATAAAATCTTGTTGTTATTTCTTTTTTACTAAAACGTCGTATCCAACCTATGTATTCTCTATATATTTTTGCTTTTCTATGATGTCTGTAGTTCCTAAAATAGAAAAAGTTTAAAATATTTATAACATGATAGTTTAAGTCCCACTTTAAACGTGTAAACAAAGAGTTTTGGACTCTTATTAATGGGTATTTTCTAAGTGGCTTGTATGATTTATAGAATTCTCTGTTTTTTGGGGTTTTACTATAGTTATTTGCGCCAGAATTATATTCTAATGTTATTGTATTTGGCCTTATATACCCTTCCTCAAAGATCCAGGTGTTAATACCCATGGATTTAGCTACTTGTATTGCCTTAATGTGATAAGGGCGACAATCTCCTAATAATAAGATATCTGTTATATTTGAAGCTCTTAAAGTATTTCCTATAAAATCTTCAAAATTTGTAAGTGTACCTTTATAAGGTATTAGTGCAAAATCCCACCATAAACTGTCACTATTGCATAATTGTAACTTGTAAATTCTACTATAACCTTCTCGGCATAGTTCATGAGCCAACTCATTAAAGAAAGGGGATATAGGTCCTTGCAGAAATAAGAAACTTCTTTTAAATGGAATTTTTGTATGCATCATCTATAACTATATAAAATCTTTTAGAGAACTTAAGAAGTGATATTAGTATTATTGTAGCATTTTTATTTTATTTGTTTTGAAATTATTTAATAAATATGAGCATGTTTGTTGTAAATAAAGATTTGAAAAAAGACAGATTTTAAGAGATAATGTCAAATCGATTTTTATTTAATAATTCTATTTTGTAAGAGTATGAAAGAAGTTATTTGTCTTAAAAAAAATATTATAATATTTTTTATTTTTTTATTTTTTACGCTGTCACAAGCTAATGCTGATGCCTTAACTAGTGCTGGCGCTTCTGCGAATTCGCTTACTGGACAGCTTGATTTTGGTCAAGGTGGCAAGTATCCTAATGCACAAAAAATGTCTTCTGGATCAACTGCTGGCTTACAAAATGCAGGTTTAGCATCAGTTACGGCGATGGATCCTGGACACAGGATAGAGGATAAGGATGGTAGTCAGTTTTCTAACAAGGTTATAAATGAAGACAATATTGGTCAACTAATGCATTTGAATGTATTTGGGGCTAATTTATTTAGTAATCAATGCTTAGGATTACCTCAGATTGCTTTATTTAATCCAAATTATGTGATAAGTATAGGAGATAAGATATCATTATCTTTATGGGGGGCTTTTGAGTATACAGCTGTTGTTGAAGTTGATAGTCAAGGTAATATATTTATCCCTAAAGTAGGTCCAGTACACGTTGAAGATATTCCTAATAAAGAGCTTAATAATGTTATAAGTACAGCGTTGAAGAAAACTTTTGAGAAGAATGTCACAGCATACGCTCATTTAATGAGTGCTCAACTGGTACAAATTTTTGTATCTGGATATGTAGCAAAACCAGGTTTGTATGATGGTATGTCATCGGATTCCATACTTTATTTTTTATGTCAAGCAGGAGGAGTCATACCATCTCAAGGTAGCTATAGAAATATTGATTTGGTTAGAAACGGTAAAGTGATATCGCATATAGATTTATATAATTTTTTATTAGATGGTGTTATGCCATTTTCTCAGCTTCAGCAAGGAGATAGTATAGTTGTTAGACCTAAGGAATCATCTATTAGTGTTATAGGTCAGGTTAAGACGCCTGCTCTATATGAGCCTAAAGATGGTAAGTTTGATTTATCTAGTTTGATTAAGCTAGCAGGAGTTAAGCCTGATGCAACGTATGCGTTGATTGAAGATAATAGAGGGTTAAATCCTACAAATAAATATATTCCATTGAGTGATGTTGCAGGTCAAACAATAGAAGGTGGTGAGGATGTTACATTGACATCGGATCAAAATATTAAACAGTTAACAGTTTCTGTAAGTGGAGCTATTTTAGGGCCACATCAGTTTGTTGTTCCTTTAGGGACTACATTGGAAGATGTGGTTGAGAAGTTGAAATTTAGGTCAACGGCAGATGTTAATAATTTACAGTTGTTTAGAAAGAGTGTAGCTGCGGCACAGAAGGCTGCTATAGATGCTAGTTTAAATTATCTTGAGCAACAAGCATACACAAAGAGTGCATTGACGAAAGATGGTTTAGCGATGCAACAGCAATATGCTGGCTTAGTATCTACATTTGTAGCAAAAGCTAAGAAAGTTCAGCCGAAAGGTCAGGTTATTGTTGGGCCTAAGGATAAATGGGCGCAAATAGCGTTACAGAACAATGATGTTATTAATATACCAAATGAGAATCAAGTTATTACAATTAGCGGCCAGGTTATGGCGCCTATGGCGATTAATTATAATAAGAAGTTTGGTATAGAAGATTATATAAATGCAGTTGGTGGTTATACTCCGAGTGCTGAGACAGGGTATGTATTATTGCTACATGAAGATGGCACTGCTGAGAAGGTTAGTATGGGTATGTTCTCATCATTCTTCTCACATTCTGTGGCGGTTAGGCCTGGGGATCAGATAATAGTTCCTAATGAGGGTATGTCTGAGGCGTTGCCTATAATGGCGACAATAGCGCAGATAGTATTCCAGATAGCGTTTGCTGCTAGAGTATTTATTGCTCCTGTGTAACCTATATAATCTTTATAGCGCTTAATATTTATTGTATGTGATAAGTATTTTCTCTAAAATATCTTTAATTTTTAAAGTAAGGTTATTGAAATAAATTTATGAAAAAGAGAATTTTTTTATCTATAGGCTTGTTAGTAAGTTTTGGTTCTTTATATGCAAAAGAGTTGTATTCACGAAATTGTGACTCTATTCCTGAAGATATTCCCATCTATAAAGGTATCGATAAAGGTAATTGGAATGGTTACTCAGAAGGACAGTTTATTAAGTTTAAAGATAAAATATATGAGCTTAAAGGAGATTGGTGGACCAGCAAATCTCCAGAAGAAAATAAATATTGGATGTTTTGTAAGAATATTGATAAGCCAGTACTGTTAATTACAATGCCTCAAAAACCATCATCTATTAATACTCGAGTAAAACCATTCGTTACTATTTATGAGAATAATACTCAGATTGCAAAGCTAGATAGTGTTGGGTGGGGCGATTCTACTAAATTAAAAGTTGAGCCTGGAACTATTAAAGTAAATGTAGCAAATATAGGATCAAATATAGGATATTCGTATCCATCTGAAACTAACGTTAGACGTGAAGGAAAGAAAAGTATAAATGTTTATTTTAAAAATATTGATGCTGGTTCAGTTAATATTAATGCTAAAATCAAGCTATCTTCAGGTTCTAGTCTAAAGTATGTACCTTATACTATTAAAAATATATCTGGAGATATAGTATCTAAAGGCAAACTAGCTTTAAACTCTAAAACACTATTAAGTGATCTTCCTGTAAAATCAAATAAGGGGACTGAATATATTATACAAACTGGCAAAGTTGTTAATGGGGGAAAGCTTATTAAGGCTCTTCCTAAGACTGTCGTAATAAATAAAGATAAAACTACTAATGTTAATCTTGATTTTGAAAGTTGGTCAACTGCTACAGAAAGAGTTGATATTGCAGTTTCAGATCTACCTAAAGGCAAGCAAGCAACTTTAGATCTTATAAGTAAAGAAGGAGATATTAAAAAGATTAAAATTGAGAATAATGGAACTCATACAGTACTACTGCCTAAGGATAATACTTGTTGGAAATTGTTAGTAGATAAAGATCTTCAGGGACATAAAGTAAATGTTACACCAAATTCTTTTGTGACTAATAAAAGTTGTTTGAATGGTAGGCTTAATGTTTCATAAAGTGATTTTATGTAATTATCCATTCATAATTACTTTCATCACTAAATATCTTTTTTAAAAGTTCAGTGTTCATCTCATGTGAAGTACTGTATGTTTCAAAATATCCTTGAATATGTCTTGAGCCACATAGCATTAAGTCTCCTACTAGATCCATCACTCTATGTCTAACATGCTCATTATTATAGCGTAATCCACCTTTTATAATAGATCTGTTTTTTGTTAGTAGTATGGAGTTTCTCCAGTTAGCTCCTTGAGCACAAGGTGTATTTGAGAATTTAGTTAAAACTTTTGCTAACATACCTTTGTATAATGGGCCAAATGTCCTAGCATCAATGCACTCATCAATTAATAGTTTGGGACTGATTTCATTGTTATAGTTTTGATAGCCACACTTTGGCTTTATTTGTAAGTTAATTTTGAAAGTTTTGCTCGGGCAGGTCTTTATGTAGCGGTTATCTTTTCTATACGCAATTGTTTTTTTTATTTTTAATATCTTTTGAGGAGCATTGGGGAATGAATTCATTCCCGCTGCTTTAATGCTTTTGTATAAGTCTATGCAGCTTCCATCTAATAATGGTATTTCTGAATCATTGGTATATATATATGCATTATCTATTTCAGCAGAATATAATGTAGCTAATAAGTGTTCAACTGTACGAATATAGATATTTTGGTTATATGCAAGACAAGTGCATAGTGGTTTATGAAGTACTTGTGCATAATTGGTTAGTATTTGTTTGCCTTTTACACAAAAAACTATACCTGTATTTATAGGGGCAGGAGAAATAATTATTTTATTTTTCTTACCATTGTGTAGACCTTTA
The DNA here is from genome assembly GCF_001895265.1 of Francisella uliginis. NCBI lineage: Bacteria > Pseudomonadati > Pseudomonadota > Gammaproteobacteria > Thiotrichales > Francisellaceae > Francisella > Francisella uliginis. Next base: position 1,816,626 of record NZ_CP016796.1, on the reverse strand, counting down.
CCTTCAAGGAAAACTGGATTTTCTAAAGTGTTTTGCATATATGTTGAGGGTTACCTATTTTCAATTATTATTGTCAATATCATACGACCTAAACCATATAATGCACTTAATATCAAAAAGATTGTTATTAAGTTGTATATGGTTGATGGATATTGAGGGTAGTCGGGTAAGGTTGGTTTTACTATATCTACTAAGTAACTCTGCTGGCTTTGGCTGTCAAGTTTGGCCATTTCAAATGATTGTAATGCGGACTGATATTCGGTCATTGTGAACTCAGCATTTAGTTTTAGCCACTGATAATTTGAAACAAGATCTCCTAATTCTGATTTTTTATCTTTAGGATCTTCAGCTAAGAACTCAGTTTTTTCGCGATCTATTTGTGTCTTTAGTGCTAAAATTTCTTGCTCAGTAGCTTTTATTTCACTAGATTCTGGGTTCATATATGATTTTAGGTTTGTTAGTTTTGTTTCTGCGGTAGATAACCTGCCTTTGAGGTCAGCAATAACCGTACTTTTTGAAGTTACAGAGTTCTCAGGGTCAACAAATCCTTTCTTATTTTGAAATTCAATAAGTTGGTCTTGAGCATCAAGAGCTCTTTTCTTTATCTCATCAAGTTGTTCACGGTTAAATTTCATTCTGTTTTCTGCAAGAGTATGAGATATATAGTCTATAGCATCTTGACTTCGTTTGACAATATCGCTTAAAATTTTTTTAGCTTGTATGGCTGTGAAACCTTGTACATTAATAGTTATAGCATTTGATTGTTCATTATAACTTGTTGATATCATTTTATTATAATACTTTAGAAAATCCTGATCATCTGCATCATTAGATAGTCTTGAGAAGAAATCAATTTTATTGCTTTGATACATTGCTTTTAGGTTTAGGTCTTTTTGCAGGAAATATAGCATTTGTGAAGATTGAATATAGTCAATTAATAAATAGCTATGCACATTGTTTGGACTACTTCCTGCACCTATTAGGCTTGTTAAAGAAGAGTCAACGGGTGCTGCAGTATTGTTTTGATTAAGAGAAACCATAGCAGTACTTTCATATCTTGGAGTTGCTAGGAAAAGATAGTAAAAAGCAAATACCATAGTTGGTATTATTACTATTGAAATAAAGCTATGCTTTTTAATAAATCTTAAAGTTATATTACTGGTCGTTATTAAGAGTTTAGTCTTATTTATAAAACTTTTTCTTAATGATTTAGTTTTGAAAAGCTTACTTAACCTCTTGTATATAGTAATTACTTTCCTTTGATATATATATATTATTTTTTGTATACTTAATTTGCTCATTTTCTATATGCTATCTTATTGTAAATTATTTTTGGTATTCATTTATTGCATCATCTATATTTTCATAGATGGATATTTTTCCATCTTTTAACAGAACTCCGATGTCTACATTTTTTTTAAGTTCACTCATGCTATGGGAGACCATAATTACACATGAAGATTTTCTCTTTTTATCAAACTCTTTTTTTGCTTTTGCTTTAAATTTAGCATCCCCAACGGCTGTTACTTCATCAACAAGATAATAATCAAAATCAAAAGCCATCGAGAGTCCAAAGTTTACTCTATTTTTCATTCCAGAGCTATATGATTTTACAGGCATATCAAAGAAATCGTCAATTTCTGCAAAGTCATAGACAAAGTCGGCTATGCGTTTAGCTTCTTTAATATTCTTGCCATGTATTTGACATACAAATTTTATATTTTCTCTAGCAGTTAGGCTACCTTGGAATCCAGCGCTTAATCCTACTGGCCAAGATATACTACTAGTTGTTATTATCTTGCCAGCATTAGGTAATTCTATACCTCCTAGAAGACGCAGTAAGGTAGACTTTCCAGCCCCATTTGCTCCAAGTAAACCAATGCTTTTCCCTGAAGGAAATCTATAACTAACATTGTCTAATATATAATGTTTTTTCCCTTTTATATTGTAAAACTTAGTAGCATTTTTTAACTCTATCATTTTATTACCTTGAGCGATCGTTCTTTAATACATTGTTCCTAGCAACATAGTAAAATAAGGTGCCTAAGAATAGGTAAGCTATTGAAAATGTTATTGTATAATTATAGCTTAAATACTGAGGTAAATTATTTATATCAAAAGCAGATCTTATTATCTCAATACATTGAAATATTGGATTAAAAGAAAAGTAATAAGCAGCTTTTTGTGGAAGATCATTGAGGCTAAAAAAGACTCCTGATGTGAAATATAGAAACCTAAATAAAATACCTAAAAACTTATTTAGGTCTATGTAATAATAATCTAATATTGCAAATAAAAGAGAGAGTCCTAATGACATCATTATTAATGCAAAAAAGGAGAAAAATATTCTAAATGGATAGTAGATAGTTATAGTTTGATTTAGATATAGTGTCATTAAGCAGCCGCATAAAATGAAAACAGAAAAAGTTATAGCACACTCTAAAAGAATTCTAGCGATAATTGTATCTATTATTTTAACCTGCCTATATGATAGTAGTCCTTTATTGGAAGATATTGATTTTGAGCAAGCTATAACAGATTTTTGCAAGAAGTAAAATGGGATTATGCCTGTCAGAAGAAAAAGTACTATAGGTATGTTTCCTGTTGAACGCCCCATCCAGTAGAAAATAACAAAAAAAATTCCCACTTGTAATATTGGTTCTATTATTATCCATGCGTAACTGAAATAGCTATCGCCGAACTTTGTTGTTACTTCGCGGTTTAGAAGAGCCCAGATGACATTTTTATGTTGAATTAAGTTTTTTTTTAGTTCTGACATGTTGGTATTTAATCACTTACTTTTTAATAATGTTAAATTATGTTGTTGTTAAATTATTTTTAAATTGAATTTACAAAAACTTTAAGTAATAATATACTACATATTTTATTATTTATCTATAGCAGAAGTTCTTAGGATTCTATGACTAGAAAATTAGTTTTAACTTTGTTTTTTGTTTTTGCTGTTGTGGTAATCTCTTATGCTGCTTCAGATCTTACCATTCCAGGTATGGGAGAGTTTGATACGCTTGCAGCTGATGGGGCTGGTTTGCCAGATTCAAAAAAAAATCCTCCTAGGTCAATGGATGCAGGTTTAGCATCAGTTACGGCGATGGATCCTGGACACAGGATAGAGGATAAGGATGGTAGTCAGTTTTCTAACAAGATTATAAATGAAGACAATATTGGTCAACTAATGCATTTGAATGTATTTGGGGCTAATTTATTTAGTAATCAATGCTTAGGATTACCTCAGATTGCATTATATAATCCCAATTATCTAATAAGTATAGGAGATAAGATATCATTATCTATATGGGGAGCATATGAATATACAACAGTTGCTCAAGTGGATAGCCAAGGTAATATATTTATTCCTAAAGTTGGTCCTGTACACGTTGCGGATGTTCCTAATAAAGAGCTTAATCATGTAATAAGCGCTGCTTTGAAGAAGACATTTGAGAAGAATGTCACTGTATATGCCAATTTAATGAGTGCACAACCTGTGCAGGTTTTTGTGTCTGGTTATGTTGCTAAGCCTGGTTTGTATGATGGTATGTCATCAGATTCGGCACTTTACTTTTTATGTAAGGCTGGAGGTATATTAACTAAACAGGGTAGTTTTAGACATGTTGATTTAGTTAGAAATGGTAAAGTTATATCGCATATAGATTTGTATAACTTTCTATTAGATGGTGTTATGCCATTTTCTCAGCTTCAACAAGGTGACAGTATAGTTGTTAGGCCAAAAGAAGCATCTATCAGTGTTATAGGACAGGTTAAGACTCCTGCTTTATATGAACCTAAAGATGGTAAATTTGAATTATCTAGTTTGATTAAGTTGGCTGGTGCTAAACCTGATGCTACTTATGTGCTTATAGAAGATAATAGAGGTTTAAATCCTACGAATAAATATATTCCGCTTAGTGACGTTGTAGGTCAAACAATAGAGGGTGGTGAAGATGTTACGTTGACATCGGATCAAAATATTAAACAGTTAACAGTTTCAGTTAGTGGGGCTATTTTAGGGCCACATCAGTTTGTTGTTCCTTTAGGCACTACATTGGAAGATGTGGTTGAGAGGTTGAAGTTTAGATCAACGGCAGATGTTAATAATTTACAGTTATTTAGAAAGAGTGTAGCTGCAGCACAGAAGGCTGCTATTAATGCGAGTTTGAATTATCTTGAACAACAGGCATACACAAAGAGTGCATTGACAAAAGATGGTTTAGCGATGCAACAGCAGTATGCAGGCTTAGTATCGACATTTGTAGAGAAAGCTAAGAAAGTCCAGCCGAAGGGTCAAGTTATAGTAGGACCTAAGGATAAATGGGCACAGATAGCGCTACAGAATAATGATGTGATTAATATACCAAATGAGAATCAGGTAATTACAATTAGTGGCCAAGTTATGGCACCTATGGCGATTAATTATAATAAGAAGTTTGGTATAGAAGATTATATAAATGCGGTTGGTGGCTATACTCCGAGTGCTGAGACTGGGTATGTGCTATTGTTACATGAAGATGGTACTGCTGAGAAGGTTAGTATGGGAATGTTCTCATCATTCTTTTCGCATTCTGTGGCAGTTAGACCTGGAGATCAGATAATAGTACCAAATGAGGGTATGTCGGAGGCACTACCTATAATGGCTACGATAGCACAGATAGTATTCCAGATAGCATTTGCTGCTAGAGTATTTATCGCGCCTATTTAGGGTGAATGAAAAGGATGTTGTATGAGAAATCGAAGACAAGTTATTAGATATGAATCAAAAGATATAGATCAAGTTGGTAAGTATAAATCGAAGAATGTGAATAGATTGCTGATAGTGGGTCATCAGTTATCTGGATACGAGAGAGTTGAGAGGTTGCTTAATAGTGGTGGTATGGTTAAGGCAGCTGATCTTAGAAAAGAGCAGCTCAGGGCAACAGAGATTTCAAAGGTTATTAAGAAGTCTAATAATGTTAGTGAGCAATCGTATGATCAACTAGAGGTGGCTCCAGTGTGGAATAATTTGGCACTGGATCTTATGATGAGTAATATGGATAATAAGCTGTGGGGTTGGTCTGACTCTGATGCCGTATCAATATTGAACTATTGGAGGGAGGTAGACCCAAATTTGGCTTTTATACTTGTGTATAATTCACCACAGAGTTTTATCAAACGATTACTGAATGGTGTTGCTGATATTTCTAATAAGTTATTACAAGATAAGATATCTGATTATATTAAGTATAATGAGGCTCTACTACAGTTCTTTTATCAAAATATTGAGGAGTCAATATTGGTAAGTTCGGAACAAGTTAGTTGTAATGCTAAGGAGTATATTGAGCAGTTAGAGAGTCAGCTGTCACTAGTAAATATCTTATCGACTGACGCCGTAGTAAATGTAGATGACAAAGAAAAAAAGAGCTCAGGTTATGATGAGGTTAGTGATTATCTAATTGAACAGTTAATCAAGAAGAATACACAACTTACAGATATGTTTGATGAGTTGCAATCTGTAGCTGTACTGCCACAAGATTATGTGGGTTATGACAATAATGATAATCAAGAGTGTATTGTTAATGCTCTAATTAAAAGGAATAGTGATATTAAGGTTGTTAAAAACCTCGAGGTAAAATGCCAGCAAAGTGAAAAGCAACTACAAGTATTAAATGTTGAAAACTCTAGTATAAAAGAGCAGAAAAATAAGATAGATATGAAGTTGAAGCAGGCTGGTGATGAAAATGAGATTCTGATGGAAAGCTTATTTCAAGGACAGGAGGAATTGGAGAAGTTATATAAAGATAAAAATGTGGTAAAATCACAGTTACAGAACTTAGAGAAACAAAAGAATGATATTGAAAAAAGGCTAAATAATGTTGTAGATCAGACAAAACTATTAACAGAGCAAAATAAAAAGATAGATGAAGCTAGAAAGAATTTAGAAATTGAATATAAGCAAAAAAATTCTGATCTGGAGCAAAAAAATTCTGATCTGGAGCAAAAAAATTCTGATCTGGAGCAAAAAAATTCTGATCTGGAGCAAAAAAATTCTGATTTGGAGCAAAAAAATTCTGATTTGGAGCAAAAAAATTCTGATCTGGAGCAAAAAATTAAACAGCAAAGTGATGTTTTAGACTCTAGAAATAAGTTAGAAGAAAATGTGAGAAAATTAGCAGAAGAGAATGATTCACTGTTGTGTCAAATTCTTAGTATGCAAGAAGAGCTCGAGAAAGCTTATCTTACTGGTAAATTAACAAAAAATAAGCCAGTTGAATCAACTTCTATGTGTTATGGTGCTGCGAATAGATTTAAAGGTTATCTTAGTTATAGGTTAGGTGTGGTGATAATGGCTAATTATAATAGTGTCTCTGGTTGCTTTAAGTTGCCGTTTAAGCTCTTAGCAGAGAAAAGACGTTGGACAAGAGAACAAAAAGGTAAACCTAAACTTCCACCACTTTATACTTACGCTGATTACTATGAGGTTGAAAAACTAAAGAAGCATCTAACTTACCATCTTGGTAATGAGATTATGCATTGTTTTATGACGCCATTGGGCTTACTTACATGGCCTTTTGCAGTAAGAAAAGCTTTTAAAAAATATGTTAAGGGTAGAGAGTGATGTTTAAGAGTAAGATTGGATATATACTTCCTTATTTATGTAATCAATTTGAACCGTCAGATATTATTTTAATAGAATCAGATGTCTCTAGTTATATTGATGTATTAAATAATTATGATGCTAAAATTCATTATATTTCTAATAAAGTGAAAAATCGTCTTCCAAATAGTTGGAGTGACTACGAGATTATCTTATCGAATAAAGGGGGGGAGGTTGAGTTTTATGAAGTAGACATTAAGCATTTGAGTTCTACTATATCTCCTGAGATTTTAAAAAGTATAACGCCTGATATTAAGGTTCAATCCGTCAGACGATTGCATTCTAAAAGTTTAGGTGGTTTTTTTCAAGAAAATACTCGTAAGGGTGGGTCTAAATTTTTAATTGTCGATCAGATTGGAACTCTAGATAAAGTAAAAGATCTTGATTTAGATCAATTGGGCATAACAGTAATAGCTGCGAGAGTTGTGAAAAGAGGTATTCCAGAAATTTCTGAGGATGAACTATCAGTTTATCTAAGAACAAAAAATTTTAAATTGGTTACTTTTTTAGAAGATCATTTTTGTGCAATGGGCATGGCTGTATATGTTAGGGATTATAAAAAAGAACTTAATGAGACTAGAATCCAATTGGAGAATAAAAACAAAGAGCTTCAGCAGCAAGTTTTATATATTGAAAATGAAAAGAAGACAACAAAATCTATTTTAGAGCAAGCTAGTGATATTGTTTCTAAAAGACAATTGTTATTAATTTGTTTAGCTGAAATTGCACAGTATAGTCGTAACTATGATGAAGCTATTAGGTATTGGCAACAAGTGGCTTCTAGTTTGGAAGAAAATATGCCTCAATTTTTTTATGAAAGACTTTCTCAAGCTTACAAAAGAATTGGAGCATTTCCAAAAGGTACGAATGAAGAGGAATTTGTAAGAGGAACTGATGATAGATATAAAGTTTTACAAAAAATTCATCAGATTTTGAATCCTAAGTTATATTTGGAAGTGGGTGTTGAAACTGGTAGGAGTTTGGTTTTAGCTACATGCAGATCAATAGGCATCGATCCTATGCCAAGGATATGTCATAAGTTGGAGGCTAATCATGAAATTGTTCAGAAAACAAGTGATGTTTTTTTTGCTACTAATGCGAATGAAATATTAACTAAGTCTATTGATTTTGCTTTTATCGATGGAATGCATTTGTTCGAATATGCTTTAAGAGATTTTATAAATATTGAAAGATATTCTACAAAAGATACGGTAATTGCAATTGATGATATTTATCCAGGGCATCTTGCTCAAGCTGATAGAAGTAGGAGGACGAGGAATTGGACGGGAGATGTGTGGAAACTGTCGAGTATAATAGAAAAATATAGACCAGATTTGGAAATAATATATTTGGATGTTTACCCGACAGGATTGATGGTTGTAAAGAATCTTAATTGTCAAAATATGATTTTAATAGAAAATTACAAAAAAATAGTTGATGAATATATGAATAAAATAATAAATGTTGAAAAGTATATAAATAGAGAAGGATGTGTTTCTCCTGATATTTATTTTAAGGAGGATTTGTTGTTATGAGTTTATTGAAGAAAGCAAATATGGAGCTTATGGAAGGCAATTATGAGAAAGCTTTATCATTATATAGGCAGCTTAAACAGCAGGAACCATTTCTATCAACCATTATTAATTCTAACATTAAAATCGCTGAAGGAAGACTATTTCAAAAAACTGGCTCAATAAATGAACATATAACAAGTAATACTCATATAATCAATACAACAGAAGAAAATTGTGTTAATAATGTCAGTATTACTGAAAAGATTAGGGTGTGTGCTATTATTCCGGGTGGAATTAAGAAAGGTGAGGCTTCATCATATATAAGAATTATAAGTCCACTAACACTAGGGTATATTAAACATAAGGTTGAGTTTGATGTGCTAGAAGATAAATATAATTTGTCAGATATTATCGGTTACAATGTATGTATAGTCCAAAGATATGCTGTTACAGATTATTCAAAGGCTGTTGAACTAGTATCTTTTTTAAAAGCAAATAATATTCAATTGATTGTTGATGTTGATGATGCTCTAGGAAATACAACTAGGCATAAAAATAGTCAATATATCCAGAATCTTTCAAAAATAATTAAGTTTTTGTTGAATAATGCGGCAGTTAATTGGTTTTCTACTGAAAAAGTTAAGAATTTCTATAAGAGTACTTGCAAGAAACAATTGGTAATACCCAATGCACTTGATCCTAGGTTTTGGCCAAATAAATTTTCAGCATCCCAGAATATAGAAATAAAAGATAAAATAAAGTTTTTATATATGGGTACTAGAACGCATGAAGATGATTTTTATAGTTTAGCTTATCCAGCATTTGAAAAATTATATGAAAAATATCCTGATAAGTTTGAGGTTTCTGTACTAGGAGGGGTGTCTACTGAGAAAGAAAATTCTTGGCTTAAGTTTATTAAATTTTCTGATAAGAATATTTCTTACTACGATTTTATGAAAATAATGGATAAGCTAACAGGTTATCATGTTGGTATTGCTCCATTAGTAGATGATGATTTTAATATATGTAAAACAGATATAAAATTTTTAGATTACTTGGCTATTGGTATATTACCAGTTTTATCAGAATTAACACCATATAGTGGTGAAAAAATTGGGGAATATTCAGTAAGAGTTAATAATAATAGATGGTTTGAAGAGCTTTGTAATATTATTGAAAACAAAAATTTGATTTTAGATAAGTTAAAAGGTTCTAGAGCATACGTTTGGCAAGAACGCTCAATAGAGAGTATAGCTATTCAACAAATTCAATCTATGAATTATTCCAAAGAAATTGTTAAAAATAGTGGTTTATTTGATCAGTCATTTTATCTTGATGAATATGTTGATATTGCTAAAGCTAAAGTTGATCCTATATTACATTACTGTAATTTTGGCTGGAAAGAGAATAGATTACCAAGTTATAAGATAGATGTTTACTGGTATCAGGAGGAATATTTACAAAACTCTATTCATGATATAAATCCTATATTACATTATGAACTTATAGGTAAGAAGAAAGGTTATAAATTAAAACCAGATTACCCAAAGTTAAAGAAAAAGATAGTATTAAAGGAAAATCCTAAAAGAATTTGTCTTTTTGCAGGTTATGATAAAGATGGTGTTATTGATGAGAGTGTAATTATTTTTATAAAAGAACTTTCAAATTATTGTGATGTTTATTTTTTAAGTGATAGTCAGCTTCAAGATGAACAAATTGAGAAGTTGAAGCCTTATGTTAAAGGAGCTTGGGCATATAGGCACGGAGAATATGATTTTGGTTCTTATAAAAGATTAGCTAAATATCATATAGGATGGAATGAGATAGAAAAGTATGATGAGTTATTGTTTGTAAATGATAGTAGTTACCTTATAAATTCTCTTGATGAAGTGTTTAAAAAAATGGATTCGAAAGAAACTTCATGGTGGGGTATGCAAGCAACAAAGGGGTTATATGCTACAAGGAATAAACCTTCAAATAAATTCAAAAAGGAAATATTGATTTCAAAAATAAAGGAAAATTATTTAAAAGATTATTTTCAAGAGAATTTGTTTGATTTTCATATTGGTTCATACTTTTTATCATTTAGAAAAAATGTTATAAAAGATAAAAAGTTTCAGAATTTTATTAACAATATATCTAAACAAAAAGATAAAAAAAGATTGATTATGAAATATGAGATAGGTCTTACTAAATATCTTATATCAAGCGGTTACGATTTTGAAACTTTTATGGATCATTTATATCCATTTCAGCCTGTGTATACAAATAATATTTATAAAATGATTAAAAAAGGTTTTCCTTTTTTTAAAAGATTTTTTTTGACAGAAAATCATTATAAAGAAAAAAAATTATACACATGGGAGGATGAATTACAAAAACTTAGACCAAGCTTGGATATTGCGCCTATTAGAAGTAATGTCTATAGAGTAGCTGATGCATCAAAATTATATAAAAATCTTAATATTGATAATTATGGAGAACTTTTTACTGATGTTGAATTTTCTGAACTAGATAAGAAATCTAAAGTTAAAAAAGGGGTATGGATATTTCCTGTGTGTGCGTATAATCATGGCTTTGATGATAATACCAGAGCAGTTTTTGAAGAGGTTAAAAATGACAGTAAAATAAAAAAAATAATACTTTTTAGAAGTAGGCATGTAAATGTGGACGGTACTAATGTTGAAATTTTACCTCTTTATAGTAAAAAGTCTCAGGAATATTTATTAGTTTCTGAGTTTTTATTTGTTAAGCATTCACCAGTTATTAATATTCCTTTTCCATTAGATGACAAAAAGCATAAGTTCATAAATCTTTGGCATGGAATACCTTTTAAAAGAATAGGTGTTGCTTCTCTGGATACACAGAGCAAATTAGACAGCATAATTAATGTTCATAATTCTAAGTGCTATGCTGTGATATCGTCTTCGGATATAGATAGGTTAGCAATGTCTGCTAGTTTCTATCCTTTAAAGTATAGTGATATTTGGTTAACAGGTCTGCCGAGACATGACTTTATTATAAAGCAAGAGAGTGATTTACCTAAAGAGCTTCGTGATGATATATGTAGACTTAATAGGATTTTAGATGGCAGAAAGCTGATATTATATGCTCCAACATTTAGAAATGCTCAAAAAGAAGCTTACTATAACTTTTCTGAAGAAGAAAAGAAAGTTTTGTATAAATATTTAGAAAAAAATAATCTTGTCCTAGGGATTAGAGAACACATGGCTGATACATCTAATAGTTATAGTTCACAATTAGTAAACTCAAATGTGATTAATATGGGGAGTGCCAAATTTGAGACTATAGAGCCTATATATAGAAAAACTGATTTATTAATAACAGATTATTCAAGTTGTTTTGTTGATTTTATGCTGACAAATAAACCAATGATAAGTTTTGCATATGATTATGAAGCTTATAGAGAAAAGGAAAGAGGAACGTTTTATGATTTGAACTTTGTATTTCCTGGTGATATTTGTGATAATGTAGAACAATTAATAGAATCTTTGCAGAAGTATCATTATAATGGTTATAAGCCAAATGATAGTTCATATTTTATTAAAAAGCAGATCTTTCATAAATTTACAGATGGTAAAAGTTCAAAAAGGATTGTTGATTGTATAAACCAGATAGAGAGATAGTAAATGAAAAAGAAAAGAATTATTACTTATGGAACTTTTGATATGTTTCATATTGGACATTTAAGACTACTGGAGAGGCTTTCTAGAATGGCTGAAGAAGTTATTGTAGCAGTGTCTACTGATGAATTTAATCAAAAAAAAAATAAAAAAGTTTTAATCCCATATGAGCAAAGAGCTGAAGTTGTAGAAAGTATAAAATTTGTTAAAAAAGTTATTCCTGAAGAAACTTGGGAGCAAAAGATTGAAGATGTTCAAAAGTATAATATAGATATTTTTGCAATAGGTGATGATTGGAAAGGAGAATTTGACTTTCTAAAAGATTTTTGTGATGTTTGTTACTTAGAAAGGACAAAAAATATCTCTACTACACAGCTCAAAAAATCGTTGACATCTTTTTTATCAATTCCTAAAAATGAGATAATTAATGCTCTTAGTGTTTTAGAAGTGCTAAAAAAAGATTTAGAATAATAGATAAAATTTGTAAAGGGTGAAAGGAATAAGTATATGAAAGGGATAATATTGGCTGGTGGCAGTGGTACGAGGTTATATCCAATAACTAAAGGTGTGAGTAAGCAATTAACTCCGATATATGATAAACCATTGATTTACTACCCATTATCTGTGTTGATGCTAGCTGGTTTGAAGGAAGTTCTAATTATTACTACGGAGGCTGATCAACCTAGTTTCAAAAATCTTTTAGGAGATGGCTCAGATTTGGGTATTAAATTAGAATACGTAATACAACCTAACCCAGATGGTTTAGCTCAAGCATTTATATTAGCAGAAAAGTTCCTAGCAGGTGATGATGCTTGTTTGATCTTAGGAGATAATGTTTTTTATGGCCATGGTTTGTACAAGCTGCTTACAAAGGCTATTGTAAATGCTAAAGATGCAAATGTAGGTACAGTTTTTGGTTATAGAGTAAATGATCCACATAGATATGGGGTGGCAGATTTTGATGCTGATGGTAATGTTGTAAGTATTGAAGAAAAGCCAAAAAATCCAAAATCTAATTATGCAGTAGTAGGATTGTATTTTTATCCGAATGATGTCGTTGAAAAAGCAAAAATGGTTAAACCATCAGAGCGTGGAGAGTTAGAAATATCTAGTTTAAATCAAATATACCTTGAAGAAAAAAGACTAAAAGTTAAAACTATGGGCAGAGGGCATGCATGGTTGGATACAGGTACGCATGAGAGTATGCTTGAAGCTAGTAACTTTATTCAGACTATAGAACATAGACAGGGTTTAAAGGTAGCATGTCTTGAAGAGATAGCTTATGAAATGGGCTATATTTCAAAAGAGAAACTTTTAGAATTAGCGCAACCTCTTAAGAAAAATCAGTATGGCCAATATCTTATAAGAAGAGCAGAAGAAGGGACTATAGAGCGATGAATTTTACGCGTACAGCTATTGCAGATATAATAATCTGTGAGCCAACAGTTCATGGAGATGATAGAGGATACTTTGTTGAAACTTTCCGTGAGGATAAATTGTTTGACTTTTTAGGTTATAAAATTAATTTTTGTCAGGATAATGAGTCAAAAAGCTCCTATGGTGTAATAAGAGGCTTACATTATCAGTTGGCTCCACATGCACAAACTAAGCTTGTAAGAGTTATACAGGGACGCGTTCTTGATGTGGCGGTAGATATTCGGAAAGGCAGTCCTACTTTTGGTAAGCATGTTGCAGTTGAGTTAAGTGCTGAGAACAAAAAGCAATTACTAGTCCCAAGAGGTTTTGCTCATGGTTTTGTGGTATTAGAGGATGATACTATATTTGCTTATAAGGTAGATAGTTACTATTCACCAGAATGTGATAGAGGTATAGCATTTGATGATAGCGATATTGCTATAGATTGGCAAGTTCCAAATTCAGATTTAAGATTGTCAACAAAAGACAAGGCACAGCCTAAGCTTTCACAAACAAAAGATTTGTTTGAATATGGTGTTAATTACTATAAATAAGATAAGTTGGAAATGATGTATGAATGTTCTTGTAACTGGAAGTAATGGACAGCTAGGATCTGAAATTAAAGAGCTTGCTCAAAGCCTAAGAATCGAAGAACAAAAATATAAGTTTTATTTTATTTCTAGAGATTTTTTAGATGTTAGTGATAATGAAGCTGTAAAAGAATTTATTCTGAACAATAATATAGATGCTATTATTAATTGTGCAGCATATACGGCTGTTGATAAAGCAGAATCAGATTATGAAATGGCTAATAAAGTAAATCATCTAGCTGTTGTAAATATGGCTAAAATTGCGAAAGAGCATAATTTGAGATTAATACATATATCTACGGATTATATTTTTAATGGTGAAAGCTTTAAGCCTTATCTTGAGAACGATAAAACAAATCCGCAGAGTGTTTATGGCTCTACTAAGTTAGCTGGTGAGATGGCTATACAAAGTATAAACCCAAAGAAATCAATAATTATTAGAACTTCTTGGGTGTATTCATATTTTGGTACTAACTTTGTCAAAACTATGTTGCGTTTAGGTAAAGATAAAAATTCTTTAGGTGTGATTTTTGATCAAGTAGGCTCTCCTACTTATGCTAAAGATTTAGCTATGACTATACTAAAAATATTGCCTAAGCTTGATAATGAAAGTGTGAAAATATATAACTACTCTAATGAAGGAGTATTAAGTTGGTATGATTTTGCTAAAGAAATTATGACGTTAGCAAAATTGAATTGTGAAATTAATCCTATTGAAACAATAGATTTTCCAACACCTGCAAAGCGACCACATTATAGTTTATTAAATAAGAAAAAGATAAAACAGCATTTTGGAATATCTATTCCATATTGGAAGGATTCATTAAGTGACTGTATAAAAAGACTACAAAAGGATTTATAAAAAAATGTTTAATAATACAAATAAAACAATATTAGTTACAGGCTGTGCGGGATTTATAGGGGCTAATTTTGTACCATATTTTTTAGATAAGTATCGGGATTATAATATTGTAAATATTGATTTGCTAACCTATGCTGGTGATTTAGCTAATTTGACAGAGGTTGAAGATCACCACAGATATAAGTTTATTAAAGGAAATATTTGTAATAGGGATTTAATTGAGTTTATTTTTGAAGAATATAATATTCGTGGAGTGATACATTTTGCAGCCGAATCACATGTAGATAATTCTATTAAAAACCCAGGTCTATTCGTACAAACTAATGTAAATGGTACTTATACATTAGTAGATGTGGCTAAGAAATATTGGATGGAAAAGCCATTTAGATATAAGGATGGATATGAAGAGTGTAGATTTCATCATATCTCTACTGATGAAGTGTATGGAACACTTTCAGATGATCCAAATGATTTATTTACAGAAGCAACACCTTATGCGCCTAACTCGCCATACTCAGCATCTAAAGCATCTTCAGATATGATTGTTAGATCGTATGTGGAAACATTTGGTATGGATTGTGTGATTACAAACTGTTCAAATAATTATGGTCCTAAACAACATGATGAAAAATTAATTCCAACAATTATTAGAAATGCTTTAAAAGGTAATCCAATACCAATATATGGCGATGGTAAAAATATCCGTGATTGGTTGTATGTGTTAGACCATTGTAAAGGGGTAGATTTAGTATACCATAATGGTAAAAAGGGAGAAACATACAATATCGGCGGTAGAAATGAGAGGACTAATTTACAGATAGTAGATAGAATATGTTCTATACTTGATGAGCGCGTACCTAAAACTAAGTCATATAAAGAACAAATTACTTTTGTCGAGGATAGAGCTGGGCATGATAGACGTTATGCTATAGACGCTACTAAGCTTGAAAAAGAATTAGGTTGGCAGGCAGATGAAAACTTTGATACTGGTATTATTAAAACAATTGATTGGTATTTACTTAAATTTTTATATAGGTAAAAATGCATTATTTTTTTGTAGCATGTAATAAAAATAGCCGTTTATATATGAAGGATCCATCTTTTATATATAGATGCGAAAATTTATCGCTAGCTTTGGAAAGTATTGGGTCAAAGGTTACAATCTGTCATATAAGTGAATTACCTTTCTTATTAAATAGCAGCGTTGATGTTATAGTTTTTCATAGACCGTCATATTCGTGGAAATTATCTTTGGTTGTTAAAATCGCTTCAAAAAAGAGAACTCTTTGTATCGCAGATTTTGATGATTTAATTTTTGACTATACTTGGGCAAAATATAGCCCCGCGGTGATTAATGGAATCTTATCCTTAAAAAAAGTAAGAAAAATGTATACGAGAAATAAAAAAGCTCTTCAACTTTTTAAAATATGTACATTTTCAACAAAACCATTAATGGATAAGTGTGACTATATCTTTCCAAAGATCAAAAAATATCTTTTAACGAATAGTTTCCACTATAACTGGTTAGGCAAAAGCTTTGAAGAAAGTAAGTTAAGAATTAAGAAGATTACATATTTTCCAGGAACGAAAAGCCACGATAAAGATTTACTAATCGTGGAGAAAATATTAGCCGATTTTATTAATAAATATAGTGATGTCGAATTGCATATATGTGGTGCAATTTGCCAAACTCAAAAATTAATGCATAAAAGAATATTTTTCTATAATAAAGTGTCTTTTGGTGAATATTATAAAAGATTTAAAAATATATGGTTGAATATAGCACCATTAGAAATTACTCCTTTTACTGAATGTAAATCAGCTTTGAAAGTTATAGAGGCAGCATATTTTAATGCACCAACATTATGTTCAGACATTTGGGATAATAGGAGGTTTGTAGATAGCGGTGCGATTATAGCAAAAGATTTGAGTGAATGGAAAACTCTTTTAGATATGCTATATAAAGATAAAAGATATTATAAGTATATAGTAAATAATCTTAGGAGTAAAATAATAGAAAAGGCAAATATCTATAGTGTTGCTACATCTCTAAATCGTTTTGTATCAAAAGAGCTTAGTATGAGTAAGTATAAAAAAGGTAGAGAAAAGTATTTTCACAAGATAGCTGTAAATAAGAGAAATGCTGGGGAGTATAGTTTAAAAACATTAGAATTGTATAAAAAAGCATATATCCATAGAAAATCATTTAATAGGTATATTGATTATTGTGTTTTTCGTAGAGATCTTGGTTACCACCTTAATGAAAGGCAGTATAATAATCTTGTTAAGAAAAATTATAAAATTAATTATAAATATGATCAAATTGTAAGAGATTTAAAGAATGAATTTGAGAAATGTATGAATGAAGAGAAAAATATTAATTTTCTAAATGATATTTCTTATGCTAAAAACATATGTGTGGTGGGTAATGCATTAATAAAAAAAGATTTAAATGAATATATTGATGCACATGAGTTTGTGATAAGGTTTAATGATTGGTTTGATGGTTTCAATAAGTTTAGGGGTAATAAAATAGATATATGGGTATGTTCACCAGCCTTCAGAGATAGAGATCTATCTAGAAGTTCAAAATGGAGAGTTATAAGTGGGCCTCAAGTTTTGTACAAAGAAAGTGTAAGAAAACTTTTTTTAGGCAAGAAAAAGTTAAATACAATAGACTTTCCATTATATGTTTGGAAATATCTAGTTAAGCTTTGTGGTTCTCCTCCAAGTTCTGGTATTATGATGTTGTATTACTTATTTTGTATACGAGGTAGTTGGAATGAGATAAGTGCTGTTGGATTTGATTTGGATTTAGATAAAGAAAGCTACCATTTTTCGAGTGCTGAATATATGCCTAGTGAGAGACATAATTGGGTAAGAGAAAAAGAGATTTTAAAAAGCTGGCAAGGAAAGGGGCTACTTTTTGTATGAAATATACCACATCATCTAGCCTTATAGAAAATGTAAAAAATTTTTTATATATTAAGAGGTATATTTTTTTTAAAAAAGATCACACTTGTTTTTATGGCTGGGGTCGCAAAAAATCAGGGCGTAAGGCTGTAGAACTAGCAAAAAAACATAATTCCTCATATGTTCTCTTAGAAGATGGTTTTATTCGCTCTGTAGGACTTGGTATTGATAATAGTTCTAGCTTTAGTTTAGTAGAAGATGATGTGGGTATTTATTATGATGCTACAGTACCAAGTAAATTAGAAAATATTTTAAATTCTTATGATTTTTTAGCAGATAATGCTCTTATGACAAAGGCTAGAGAAGCGATATTTTTAATAAAAAAGTATAATATTTCTAAATATAACAATGCTCCGGATGTGGATCAGAGTTTTTGCGGAAGATATGGGTTGAGAAGTAAAGAGATTCTGAATCAAGTTCAGAAAGACATGGTGCGCAAAAAAAATATTCTCATTATAACTCAAACAGCTGGAGATAGTAGTCTTGAATATGGCTTAGCCAATCAGTTTACTACTGATTATATGATTAGAGAAGCAATCGAAGAAAACCCTAATGCTAAAATCTATCTGAAAGTTCATCCAGATGTTTTAAGCGGTAAGAAAGGCTCAGATATAAGAGTTGATAATATAAGTAATAGAGTGACTATTATTTCAGAAAATGTAAATCCAATATCTTTGCTTAAATATTTTGATAAAGTTTATACAAAAACTTCAGGGATGGGGTTTGAGGCTCTACTTGTTGGCTGTGAATGCGTGTGTTTTGGGATGCCATTTTATGCTGGTTGGGGAATTACCAATGATAGAATCACTTGTGAGAGAAGGAAAAGAAAATTATCTGTTGAAGAAGTTTTTGCAGCGAGTTATATTTTGTATACAAGATACTATAATCCATATTCTAAGAAAGAGAGTGATATTATAGATACTATAAAAACTATTTATAAATATAGGTCATTGAGTTTGAAAAGTGATAAAAAGGTTTATTTATTTGGTTTCTCTAAATGGAAACATGATTTTATTTTATCATTTCTTAAAGAGTATAAATCTGAAAATGTGTTTTTCATAAATCCTTCATTTTCTTGGCTATCATCTTACAGAAAAGCTATTCGAAGAGGTCTTGATAAAGAAAGTCAGATATTTATTTGGGGGCGAAAAAGCTTTCCAGAAGTGGAAGAATTTGCAATAAAAAATAAAATTAATATTACCCGAGTGGAAGATGGTTTTATTCGTTCTATAAGTATAGGGTCTAATTTTACTAGGCCATATTCTTTAGTTTTAGATGATGCAGGAATATATTTTGATGCGACTAAGCCTAGTAGGTTGGAAAATATTTTAAATACCTATGATTTTGATGACGAGATTTTGAGCCAAGCAGGACGTTTGCACCAAAAAATATTGCAAAGTAAGCTTTCTAAATATAATAATACATCACATAAGAGTTTAGATTTGCCATATGATAAGATTAAAATACTTGTTCCTGGTCAAGTTGAAACAGATGCTTCTATTGAGTATGGTGCAAAAGGGATGACTAATCTTGAGTTGCTTAAGAAAGTTAGAAGAAATAATCCAGATGCATATATTGTCTATAAGCCTCACCCAGATGTTTTAAGCAAAAATAGAAAAGGGGATGTCACAATCCAAGAAGCTAAAGTTTACTGTGACTCTATAATCAGTGATGTTTCTGTAGCATCTATACTCCAAGCAGTTAATGAGGTGCATACTATGACGTCTTTAGTTGGTTTTGAAGGATTATTATACGGGAAAAAAGTAGTCACATATGGTATGCCATTTTATGCAGGATGGGGATTAACTAAAGATTTCCGAACTGAGCCTAGGCGTAATAGAAAACTTACTCTTTCTCAGATGATCGCAGCAGCTTATATCTTGTATCCTAGGTATATAAGTCCTAAAACATTACAATACTGTTCTCCAGAGATTCTTATAGATGAGCTGACTCAAGAAAAGCATAGATTGGATAAAAGTTTTTTCTATAGAATGCTACGGACAAGAGTTTCACTGTGGAGAGTTTTTACCAGGTTTTTGTTTGGAGCAAAATAACCTATAAAAAGCTTTAAAAAAATATGAATTGTATTCGAGAAGCTCTTATATAGTTGATGTTGCTTACCTATTGACTTATAATCAAACAAATAAGTTTTTAATTTCGTTAATATTCGATTAATTCGGAGGACAAAGGATGTCGGATTTCACTAAAGATATTGATGCTTTGGAAACTCAAGAGTGGCTTGAGGCTTTTGAAGATGTCGTTAAAAGAGAAGGTGTTGATAGAGCTAAGTTTCTATTTGAGCAGCTTTTAAACAAAGGTTCTGAATTAGGCATTGAAAATGCTTACTCAACAGCTAAGGTTAAAAAGTATATTAACTCGATTGATGTTAGTGAACAGCCTAGTTATCCAGGAGATATGGAGCTAGAAGAAAAAATTGAAGCTGTTAATAGATGGAACTCAGCAGTTATGGTTGCTGCAGCTAATAAAAAAGATGGTTCAATAGGTGGCCATATTGGTACTGGTGCTGGTGCTATGACTCTTTATGAAGTTGGCTTTAACCATTTTTGGAAAGCTCCAAATGATAATCATGCTGGTGATCTTATATTCTATCAAGGACACCTTTCACCAATTGTCTATGCACGTTCTTTCCTAGAAGGTAGAATGACAGAAAAGCAATTAGAGAACTTTAGAAGACAGGCTTTTGACGGTGAAAACTCAGTATCTTCGTATCCGCATCCACATTTACAGCCTACATATTGGCAGTTTCCAACAGTTTCTATGGGCTTAGGACCTCTTCAAGCTATCTATCAAGCTAGATTCATGAAGTACTTAGAAGCTAGAGGGTTAGCAGAAACTGCAGATCGTAAAGTTTGGGCATTTTGTGGTGATGGTGAAATGGATGAGCCAGAATCAATGGGTGCTATCACTAGAGCTGGTAGAGAAGGCCTAGATAACCTTATTTTTGTTATTAACTGTAATTTACAAAGATTAGATGGTCTTGTAAATGGTAATGGTAATATCGTCGAAGAGCTAGCAGATGCATTTATGGGTGCTGGCTGGGATGTTATTAAAGTGCTATGGAGTAGTGATTGGGATAAATTACTACAAGATCAAAAAGGTGGTAAAAAGCTTGCTCAGAGATTAAGCGAGCTAAATGATGGTCAATTCCATACAATCAAAGCTCACGGCGGTGCGGAATGTCGTAGAGTTGTATTTAGTGGTGATGAAGACCTAGAAGCTTTAGCTAAAGATATGTCTGATGATGATATTCAGGCGTTACGTCGTGGAGGACATGATCCACTGAAAATTTACGCTGCTTATAAAAAAGCAACAGAAAATATGAATGGGCGTCCAACTCTTATTTTGCCAATGACTGTTAAAGGTTATGGTTTAGGTGAGTGGGGTGAATCTAAAAATATTGCTCATAATGTTAAGAAACTTGATACAGATGCACTTGAGCATATTAAAAATAGATTTAATGTTCCAGCAACAAAAGATGATGTTGAGAATTATAGACTTATTAAATTAGCTGAAGATTCTCCAGAGATGAAGTATCTTCATTCTAAAAGAAAAGATTTAGGTGGTTATATTCCTAAGAGGGTCGAAAATAACCAGGCTTTAGAAATTCCTAGTTATAAAGAGTTTGCTAAGAACTTATTAGATGATAGTGGTGATAGAGAGTTTTCAACTACTACTGCTTTTGTTAGGATATTGTCACATCTTGCTAAAGATAAAAAGGTTGGTAAGCATATTGTACCAATTACAGTTGATGAGTCACGTACATTTGGTATGGAAGGTTTATTTAGACAGTTAGGTATATATAATCCTAAAGGTCAGCAATATGTGCCAGAAGATAAAAAGCAAGTTATGTTTTATAAAGAAGCTATAGATGGTCAAATTCTTCAAGAAGGTATTAATGAGCAGGGCGGCCTAAGTTCATGGTTGGCTGCAGCTACTTCTTATAGTGTGCATAAAGTACCTATGATTCCATTTATGATCTACTACTCAATGTTTGGTTTCCAAAGATTTGGTGATCTTGCTTGGGCTGCTGCTGACTCTATGGCAAAAGGATTTTTACTTGGTGGTACATCTGGACGTACAACATTAAATGGTGAAGGTTTACAGCATGAAGATGGACATAGCCATATTCAAGCAGGACTTATTCCTGGTTGTATATCTTATGATCCTACATATGCATATGAGCTAGCTGTGATTATGGATGATGGTTTGAAGAGAATGTATGTGAATGGCGAGCATGTTTTCTACTACATTACTGTAATGAATGAAAACTATTCTCATAGAGCTATGCCAGAAGGTTCTGAGGAAGGTATTCTTAAAGGTTTGTATAAATTAGAAGATAGTAAGCCAGCAGACAAACATGTTCAGTTAATGGGTTCAGGTACTATCTTAAGAGAAGTTGAAGAAGCTTCTAAAATGTTAAAAGAAGAATATGGTATAACTTCTAATGTTTGGAGTATGACTTCTGCAAATGAGCTTTATAGAGAAGCTAAAGATGTAGCTAGAACGAATATGTTAAAACCAGCTGAGCAAAGAAAAGAAAGCTATATTGAAAAATGTTTCAAAAATGAGCAAGGTCCTGTTGTTGCATCTACAGATTATATTAAGCTATATACTGATCAGCTTAGAGAATTTATACCACAAACATTTGTAAACTTAGGTACAGATGGCTTTGGTAGATCAGATACTCGTGAAGCACTAAGAAGCTTCTTTGAGGTGGATAGATATCATGTGGTTGTGGCTTCGCTATATGCTTTATATTTAGATGGTAAGGTTAAAGCTAGTGAAGTTAAAGAAGCAGTTAAAAAATATAATATAGACCCAGAGCGCGTAGCTCCATTATATAGCTAATCGGTAAGGAGATATAAATGTCTGTAGAGATAGTTAAGGTTCCTGATATTGGGGATTATGATAGTGTAGATGTGATTGAAGTAAATGTTGCTGAAGGTGATGTTATTGCTGAGGAAGATTCTTTAATTACATTAGAAACTGATAAGGCTAGTATGGAGGTTCCATCTCCAGTAGCTGGTAAAATTGTTAAGCTAACTGTAAAAGTTGGTGATAAAGTTTCAGAAGGTTCGGCAATTATGGAAGTTGAACTTGAAGGTTCGGCTGATACAGCAGAAGACAAACCTGCGCAACAGACAGAATCTGCACCAGCTTCATCAGGTGCTACTGAGACTGTTGATGTTAAAGTTCCTGATATCGGCGATTACGATGCAGCTGAGATTATTGAAATATCTGTGAAAGTAGGCGATGAAATTGCTGAAGAAGATTCTTTAATTACGCTAGAAACTGATAAAGCTAGTATGGAAGTCCCATCATCGGCTAGTGGTAAGGTTGTTGAGATAGCTGTAAAAGTTGGTGAGAAAGTTGGTGAAGGTGATTTGATACTTAAAGTTGAAAGTGGTGCAAGTCAATCAGCTTCTGCTTCTACTTCTACTCAAGAGCAAACTCAACAGTCTTCAGCACCTGCACAAACTTCTGAAGAAGTTGTAGATGTAGAAGTCCCAGATATTGGTGATTATGATAGTGTTGATGTTATTGAGGTATCAGTAGCTGTTGGTGATAAAGTTGAAGAGGAAGATTCATTAATCACATTAGAAACTGACAAAGCTAGTATGGAAGTACCATCTCCAGTATCAGGTGAGGTTACAGAAATTATTACAAAGGTTGGTGATAAAGTTTCTCAAGGTAGTTTAATCCTTAAAGTTAAGACTCAAGGAGCTGCACCAGCGCCAGCTCCTAGTCAATCAGCTAAGCAAGAAGATCCTAAGCAAGACTCTAAGCCTGCTCCGACTCCAGCACCAGCTCAAAATAGTATTAATGAGTATGAGGTAGATAACTCAAATGCTCATGCTTCTCCAGCTGTTAGAAAGTTAGCTAGAATTTTAAATGTTGATTTAAGCAAAGTAAAAGCTACAGGTCGTAAAGGTCGTGTAACAAAAGAAGATTGTTATAACTATATCAAACATGCTGTAACACAAGTTCAAACGGGTAAAGTTGCTGCAAGTGGAAGTGGTTTAGATCTTTTAGATGATCCTGTTATTGATTTCTCTAAATTTGGTGAGATTGAAACTCAGCCTTTAACTCGTATTAATAAAATTAGTGCGAAAAACTTACATAGAAACTGGGTTAAAATTCCGCATGTAACTTTCTATGATGATGCTGATGTTTCTGATCTAGAAGAGTTTAGAAAGTCTAAAAAAGCATTTGCTGAGAAAATGGGTGTGAAAATTACTCCATTATCATTCTTGGTAAAAGCTGCAGCGGTAGCTTTACAAGAATTCCCAAGAATGAACAGTTCACTTTCAAATGATGGTGAGAATTTAATTCTTAAAAAATATTATAATATTGGTTTTGCTGCAGATACTCCAGCAGGATTAATGGTTCCAGTTATCAAAGATGCTGATAAGAAAGGTATTATTGAAATATCAAAAGATATTATGGAACTAGCAGGTAAAGCCCGTGATGGTAAGCTAGGCTCAAAAGATATGTCTGGAGCTACATTTACTATCTCAAGTATAGGTGTGCTTGGAACTACAGCATTTACACCAATCATTAATATGCCAGAAGTAGCTATTATGGGTGTGTCGAAGACTGCTGTTAAACCAATTTGGAATGGTAAAGAATTTGAACCTAGAACAATGCTACCTTTATCTATGTCTGCAGATCATAGAGTTATTGATGGAGCATTAGCTGCTAAGTTCTTAACAAGATATAGTCAGATTCTATCTGATTTACGTGAAATTATAATGTAAACACGGAGTTTTATAAAATGAGTGATATTAAAACACAAGTTGTAGTTTTAGGTAGTGGTCCTGGTGGATATAGTGCAGCATTTAGAGCAGCTGACTTAGGATTAGAAGTTGTTTTAGTAGAGAAATATGAAAATATTGGTGGTGTATGTCTAAATGTTGGTTGTATTCCATCAAAAGCACTTCTTCATATTGCTAAAGTTATTAATGAAGCAAGACATTTAGCTGCTGATGGTATCATCGAAATGGGTGATATGAAAATCAATAAAGACAAAGTCCTTAAGTATAAGAATGATGTTGTAAGCAAGCTTACTGGTGGTTTAAAAGGTATGGCTCAGATGAGAAAAGTAAAAATCGTACAAGGTTACGGTAAATTTACATCTGATAAAGAGCTTGCTGTAGAAGCTGCTGATGGTAAGGTTACAAAAATCGCATTTGATAATTGTATTATTGCTGCTGGTTCTAGTGTAATTAATCTACCATTTGTTCCTGAAGATGAGAGAATTATCGACTCTACAGGTGCTCTTGAAATGAAAGAAATCCCTGAGACTATGCTTGTAGTTGGTGGTGGTATTATTGGTCTTGAGATGGCGCAAGTTTATTCTGAGCTTGGTACTAAGATTACTGTTGTTGAGTTTGCTGATCAGCTTATGAACGGTGTTGATAAAGACATGGTTAAAGCTTATGAGAAAATGAACAAGAAATATGAAGTTCGCCTAAAAACAGGTGTTACAGCTATGGAAGCTAAGAAAGATGGTATCTATGTAACAATGGAAGGTGATCATTCAGCTAAAGATGAGCGTTATGATAGAGTGCTTATGTCTATAGGTCGTAAACCAAACGGTAAATTAATCGATGCTGAAAAAGCAGGTGTTAAAGTTGATGAAAGAGGCTTTATCGCAACTGATAAGCAGATGCGCACAAATGTGCCACATATTTTTGCAATTGGAGATATTGTTGGTCAACCTATGCTTGCTCACAAAGCTGTACCTGAAGGAAGAACAGCTGCTGAAGTGATTTCAGGTTTAAACCATAGTTTCGATCCTTTAGTAATTCCTTCAGTTGCTTATACTGATCCAGAAGTTGCTTGGGTTGGTGAAACTGAGACTTCTGCGAAAGCTAAAGGTATCAAGTATGAGAAGGGTGTATTCCCATGGGCTGCTAGTGGTAGATCACTAAGTATTGGTAGATCAGAAGGTATGACTAAGGTTCTATTTGATGAAAATCATAGAATTATTGGTGCTTCTATTGTTGGTACTAACGCTGGTGAACTTATTTCTGAAGCAGCACTTGCTATTGAAATGGGTTGTGATGCTGAAGATATTGCTCTTACAGTTCATCCACATCCAACTCTTTCTGAGAGTTTAATGATGGCTACAGAAGTATTTGAAGGTACTGCAACAGATCTTCCTCCACAAAAAAAGAAAAAATAAATCCTTTTAAACTATTTTCTTAATTTTTATCTCTTTAAAATTATAAAGTCTCACGATATTCTTAATAAACAAATCTAAAACTATTTATTACCTATTTATGAAGATATATAAATGTTGCTATATCCTGATTACATTTTTTCTTTTTGGCGTAGCTTTTGCTAATACTGAAGCTAAATCGCCACCAAATAAAACTGCTGAACAAATGCAACACTACATTGATACTAGTAAAGATTGTATGATTGTACAAAATAAGAAACAAATTGTATTAAAGTGTGGTGATAATATGATATTTGTAACATCTGAAGGTGTTGGAATTAAAACTCCAGGAGTATATAAGTTTTGGAGATAAATAAATCTTATATATTTATCAATGTCTTAATAGCCATAAAAGTAAGTTATATATTTCATTTTATAGGTATGCTTCATGATCTTAATAAAATAAATAACAATAAAATAAAGATGTGTTAAGTTTGATTAGCTACTTAATATAGTTTACATATATCTATACTTTATATTATTTAGATAATGTTTTTTCAAACCTATTGCATTCCATCCCACAAACAATTATAGACTGTTATTTGAATTATTATAATTTTCTACAAAATAAGAGATATGTGTTAGATAGTTTAAAAGAATTTATTTTCTTTATTTTCATAAGAACCTTCTATTGGTATGGTTATTTAGGTGTTTAGATATGTCTAAATATAGGTAAAAATAATAAAATATAAAAAACTTCAATTTTTTTTAAGAAAGTACTTGCAATTATGAGGAGTGATGCGTATTATATGTCTTCACCGGCTGACGAGTGATGTCAACGGTAGGAAGCTAAGGCTTTTAAGATATTTAATAGATATATTATATACAAACACTTTGTTAAAGAATTTGAGTATCAGTAGTTAGAGTCAGAATTTGAGAATTAAACTGAAGAGTTTGATCCTGGCTCAGATTGAACGCTGGTGGCATGCTTAACACATGCAAGTCGAACGGAAACGATACTAGCTTGCTAGTAGGCGTCGAGTGGCGGACGGGTGAGTAACGCGTAGGAATCTGCCCATCTGTGGGGGATACCAGTTGGAAACGACTGTTAATACCGCATAATATCTGCGGATTAAAGGTGGCCTTTGTGCTGCCGCAGATGGATGAGCCTGCGTTAGATTAGCTTGTTGGTGGGGTAAGGGCCTACCAAGGCTACGATCTATAGCTGATTTGAGAGGATGATCAGCCACATTGGGACTGAGACACGGCCCAAACTCCTACGGGAGGCAGCAGTGGGGAATATTGGACAATGGGCGAAAGCCTGATCCAGCAATGCCATGTGTGTGAAGAAGGCTCTAGGGTTGTAAAGCACTTTAGTTGGGGAGGAAAGCTTATGAGTTAATAGCTCATGAGAAGGACGTTACCCAAAGAATAAGGACCGGCTAACTCCGTGCCAGCAGCCGCGGTAATACGGGGGGTCCGAGCGTTAATCGGAATTACTGGGCGTAAAGGGTCTGTAGGTGGTTTGTTAAGTCAGATGTGAAAGCCCAGGGCTCAACCTTGGAACTGCATTTGATACTGGCAAACTAGAGTATAGTAGAGGAATGGGGAATTTCTGGTGTAGCGGTGAAATGCGTAGAGATCAGAAGGAACACCAATGGCGAAGGCAACATTCTGGACTAATACTGACACTGAGGGACGAAAGCGTGGGGATCAAACAGGATTAGATACCCTGGTAGTCCACGCTGTAAACGATGAGTACTAGCTGTTGGAGTCGGTGTAAAGGCTCTAGTGGCGTAGCTAACGCGTTAAGTACTCCGCCTGGGGACTACGGCCGCAAGGCTAAAACTCAAAGGAATTGACGGGGACCCGCACAAGCGGTGGAGCATGTGGTTTAATTCGATGCAACGCGAAGAACCTTACCTGGTCTTGACATCCTGCGAACTTTCTAGAGATAGATTGGTGCCTTCGGGAACGCAGTGACAGGTGCTGCACGGCTGTCGTCAGCTCGTGTTGTGAAATGTTGGGTTAAGTCCCGCAACGAGCGCAACCCCTATTGATAGTTACCATCATTAAGTTGGGTACTCTATTGAGACTGCCGCTGACAAGGCGGAGGAAGGTGGGGACGACGTCAAGTCATCATGGCCCTTACGACCAGGGCTACACACGTGCTACAATGGGTATTACAGAGGGCTGCGAAGGTGCGAGCTGGAGCGAAACTCAGAAAGGTACTCTTAGTCCGGATTGCAGTCTGCAACTCGACTGCATGAAGTCGGAATCGCTAGTAATCGCAGGTCAGAATACTGCGGTGAATACGTTCCCGGGTCTTGTACACACCGCCCGTCACACCATGGGAGTGGGTTGCTCCAGAAGTAGATAGCTTAACGAATGGGCGTTTACCACGGAGTGATTCATGACTGGGGTGAAGTCGTAACAAGGTAGCCGTAGGGGAACCTGCGGCTGGATCACCTCCTTAACGGAAATACGAAAAAAAGAATAAGCTCTAATTACATGTTTAAATGATTTAGCTTAGTGTTTGTAGATAATATATTTTAGTGTAAATAAGATACGGGTCTGTAGCTCAGTTGGTTAGAGCGCACCCCTGATAAGGGTGAGGTCGGTAGTTCGAGTCTACTCAGACCCACCAGTATATTAGGTTTAGTTGGGGCCATAGCTCAGCTGGGAGAGCACCTGCTTTGCACGCAGGGGGTCAGCGGTTCGATCCCGCTTGGCTCCACCACTATTTTATTTGCATGATGATAGAGATATTTAACAATTTAGTATAGAAATAGACTTAAGAAAATAAGTGCAAGCGGTGGATGCCTTGGCATTCAGAGGCGATGAAGGACGTGATAATCTGCGATAAGCTTCGGGGAGATGGTAAATAATCTTTGATCCGGAGATTTCCGAATGGGGGAACCCACCTAACACAAGTTAGGTACTCACTCGACATAGAGTGTAGAGCGAACGAGGGGAACTGAAACATCTAAGTACCCTTAGGAAGAGAAATCAATTGAGATTCCCATAGTAGCGGCGAGCGAAGTGGGAAGAGCCTGGTATGATTTAGCTGTAATTATAGTAGAACAAGTTGGGAAGCTTGACGATAGAGGGTGATAGTCCCGTATACGAAATAATCACAGTGGAACTAAGCATACGAACAAGTAGGACGGGGCACGTGGAACCTTGTCTGAATATGGGGGGACCATCCTCCAAGGCTAAATACTCCTGAATGACCGATAGTGAACTAGTACCGTGAGGGAAAGGTGAAAAGAACCCTTATAAAGGGAGTGAAATAGAATCTGAAACCGCTTGCATACAAGCAGTAGGAGCATTATTTAGTAATGTGACTGCGTACCTTTTGTATAATGGGTCAGCGAGTTACTTTTAGTGGCGAGGATAACTGAATAAGGGATCCGTAGCGAAAGCGAGTTTTAATAGGGCGACTAGTCGCTAGGAGTAGACCCGAAACCGGCGCGATCTATCCATGGCCAGGTTGAAGGTTAGGTAATACTAACTGGAGGACCGAACCCAATAATGTTGCAAAATTATGGGATGAGCTGTGGATCGGAGTGAAAGGCTAATCAAGCACGGAGATAGCTGGTTCTCCCCGAAAACTATTTAGGTAGTGCCTCGTGTATAACTCATTGGGGTAAAGCACTGTTTCGACGATGGGGGTTTTACGACCTTACTGACTCGATGCAAACTCAGAATACGATGAAGTTCAATCACGGGAGACACACTGCGGGTGCTAAGGTCCGTAGTGGAAAGGGAAACAGCCCAGACCGCCAACTAAGGTCCCCAAGTCATAGCTAAGTGGGAAACGAAGTGGGAAGGCCCAGACAGCCAGGAGGTTGGCTTAGAAGCAGCCACCCTTTAAAGAAAGCGTAATAGCTCACTGGTCGAGTCGGCCTGCACGTAAGATTTAACGGGGCTAAGCTATGCACCGAAGTTGCGGAATATATAGTATATATTGGTAGGGGAGCGTTCTGTAAGCCGATGAAGGTGAATTGAGAAGTTTGCTGGAGGTATCAGAAGTGCGAATGCTGACATGAGTAACGTAAAATAAGTGAGATTCTTATTGGCCGAAAACCCAAGGTTTCCTACGCAATGTTAATCAACGTAGGGTAAGCCGGCCCCTAAGGCGTAGCTGAAGAGTGAAGTCGATGGGAAACAGGTTAATATTCCTGTGCCGCTTATATGAACGAAGGAGGGACGGAGAAGGTTAGGTAGGCCTGGCGGATGGTTGTCCAGGTGAAAGTATGTAGGTAGAGATGTTAGGCAAATCCGGCATCTTGTTGATCTGAGATACGAGACGAAGTCAAACTTGTTTGACGAAGCTATTGATACCAAGCTTCCAGGAAAAGCTTCTAAGTATATTGTATAAGCGACCGTACTCTAAACCGACACTGGTGGGTAAGTAGAGAATACTAAGGCTATGAGATAACTCTGGTGAAGGAACTAGGCAAAATGACACCGTAACTTTGGAAGAAGGTGTGCCCTTGATGGTGATAAGACTTGCTCTTTGAGCTGTTGGGGGTTGCAGATACCAGGTGGCTGCGACTGTTTATCAAAAACACAGCACTCTGCTAAATCGTAAGATGAAGTATAGGGTGTGACGCCTGCCCGGTGCTGGAAGGTTAATTGAAGGGGTTAGCGCAAGCGAAGCTCTGGATCGAAGCCCCAGTAAACGGCGGCCGTAACTATAACGGTCCTAAGGTAGCGAAATTCCTTGTCGGGTAAGTTCCGACCTGCACGAATGGCGTAACGACGGCCACACTGTCTCCACCAGAGACTCAGTGAAATTGAAATCGCTGTGAAGATGCAGTGTACCCGCGGTTAGACGGAAAGACCCCGTGAACCTTTACTACAGCTTTGCACTGGACTTTGAATATTTATGTGTAGGATAGGTGGGAGACTTTGAAGCAGTCACGCTAGTGATTGTGGAGTCGTCCTTGAAATACCACCCTTGAATATTTAGAGTTCTAACTCAGGAGAGATTCGAGGACAGTGTATGGTGGGTAGTTTGACTGGGGCGGTCTCCTCCCAAAGAGTAACGGAGGAGTACGAAGGTGCACTCGGTATGGTCGGAAATCATACCTAGAGTATAAAGGCAAAAGTGCGCTTGACTGCGAGAGTGACGGCTCGAGCAGGTACGAAAGTAGGTCTTAGTGATCCGGTGGTCCCGTATGGAAGGGGCCATCGCTCAACGGATAAAAGGTACTCCGGGGATAACAGGCTGATTCCTCCCAAGAGTTCATATCGACGGAGGAGTTTGGCACCTCGATGTCGGCTCATCACATCCTGGGGCTGAAGCAGGTCCCAAGGGTATGGCTGTTCGCCATTTAAAGTGGTACGCGAGCTGGGTTCAGAACGTCGTGAGACAGTTCGGTCCCTATCTGCCGTGGGCGTTAGAGATTTGAGAAGAGTTGCTCCTAGTACGAGAGGACCGGAGTGAACGAACCACTGGTGTTCCGGTTGTTTCGCCAGAAGCATTGCCGGGTAGCTACGTTCGGACGGGATAAACGCTGAAAGCATCTAAGCGTGAAGCCTCCTTCAAGATTAGATCTCTCTAGCTATGCTAGTAAGGAACGTTGGAGACTACGACGTTGATAGGCTGGGTGTGGAAGTACAGCAATGTATGAAGCTTACCAGTACTAATGATCCGAGAGACTTAAGTCTATTTCTATGCTGAATTGTTAAATATCTTTATAAAAAGATATATAACCCAAAACACAGTTTTGGCGATGATAGCTTATAGGAACCACCTGATCCCATTCCGAACTCAGAAGTGAAACTATAACACGCCGATGATAGTCTGGCATTTGCCCAGGTGAAAGTAGGTAGTCGCCATCTTATTACAAATAAAAGACTTATCGTGATAAGCAATTCAAAAAGCCTCGCCTTAAAAAGCGGGGCTTTTTCGTTTCTAATACTTTATAAATTTATTAACTTCATAACTACTTTTAAATTCGTAACTTTATAGCTAAAGAAGTTTCTATTCACCATAATTACTAATAAATTGATAACTTCATTAAACTCTATTAAAAATGTTTGTAACTATTCCTAAAATGATTTGTCCAGTTTTTCTATTTCGTAAATATTACTAGTCTTTTGCTAAAAAAATTAGTATGCTATGGAATGTAAATCATTACATTTATAAACTTATCTGAAGGAGAGTTAGTATGAGAAGAAATTTAATATCAACAGCCTTAACAATGTTATTATTAAGTCCAGTTGGAGCTTTTACAGCTACAACACTTCAAATAAAAAATGAAGTCAAAGACGTTCATATTGGTACAATTAGTAATGTAGATGGAGATTGTGCCTTAAATAGTAATGATGGTACGAATGTAGAAGTTACATGTAATGCTAATATGTTTTCTAATAGCATTACTTTCCCATTAGTTAGTCGTGATGGCAATAATATAGCATTTATTAGTGCTTCAAATCCTTTATTTGGATCTGCTAAGTTTGAATTACGTGATCCTAAAAATAATGAAGTTTTATCCACTTGTGATTCAAGTGGTGAATGTGAAATAGCAAAACCAATAAATGTTCAAAATACTTCTGGTAATTATTTAGTTTCTAAAGATATACATGGTGAAAATGTTATCTTAATCAAAAATATTGATCAGTAAAATATCTAAATTAAGTTAACTTTTATTATCTAGTTTATGTTTTAATTAACTTCTAGTTGAAATATTCATTCTCATTAGGGTTATTTCGTACAACAACGTTATTATACATCACAAATGATGGCTGTTGTTTTTTGTTATCTTGTTTATTTATATTTTTAGCTTCAATTTGAAGATTACTAACCTCTTGTTGAAGTGATTTAATAATAGAGTCTACTGATCTATTAGGGTTAATATTTATATTAGGTGCTGCGTATGATTGTATACTTAGCATTAATAACAAGGTAATTTTGAAAACTTTATTTGCTCTAACCATAATTTATCATAGTATAGTTACTATATTATAATATTACTCTTTTGAGCATTTAACGCAAGTAAACAAGATAAAGAAGAAATATTAGGCCGATATAGGTTAGCGGAAATGCAGCTCTTGAAAAGATATCTACACCTTTAGCTAATGATTGCTTGTTTGTTTTGACTAGCCAATATACTATTAAACTCTCTAATACTGTAGAGAATAATATGGAGAAAGATAGTAATAAGAAACCATCAGTAAAAGTTAGATAATCAATATCTGGCATTTCTCCTTCAACTAAAAACTGATAAGCAATTACAGAAAGTATACCAATAAAAGAAATATTCAGTCTATCAGATAGAGCTTGTGTATCCATCCAAAAAACTGCCCACATTGCTAAAACTAATAAAGATAGAGGAACTAATACTTTTAACAATATATTTACAGGTTTTCTTTCTAATGAGATGTTAAAATCAAGCATAGATATTTTACTTGGTTTACCATAGTACTGTTTGACAGGAGTACTACTTTTTAGGTTAAAGTTTATAAGTTGCCATTCTGCAATATTAACATTAGGGTGATCTTTAATATAGTCTTTAACTGTAATTTTATAATCAGGATCTACTTTTAATTGAACTTCATTTGCATTGTATCCAAATGGAATAATATGAGCACTAAGTTTTTGTTTATCAAAAGGAAATTTTCTAAGTTGCATAGGTGTTTCTAAAACTAGAGTTCTTTGCTCTGTATAAAGCACATCACCATTAGGATAAATTCTAAGCTGCCTAGATTTTATTTGAGGATTTCCTATTTCATTTATTATAGATACTTGTGGTCTCCACCCTTCGAAAATTTCATCATGCTGGAAGTCTCCCTGATAAATTTTATATTCGGTATCTTCTTTTTTTGAGTCAAATGCTAATCTTGGATCATGCCATTTAAACTTAAATATAGTATCAGCTTGAATTTGTTCATTTACTTCATCAAGATTTTGAATATCTGTAATAAAAGCTGTTGTGTATACAGTCGTTGGCTTTTCCGGAGGTGTGCTACCATATGAAAATGCATTCATCGATAACATAATTAGCATAATAAATATTAGAGAGTTAGATAGTTTTAGCATCTTATGCCTTGTCTTAGAACCTAATATATAATATCAATATTATACTTGATTTGTATATTTAGGTCTAACTTGTAAAAACTTAATAAAAATAAGTTATCTAGGAAGTCATATATTAAATTATGTTTTTATGATAAAGAAGATGATTTTTATTTCTTTAGAAGACAATAAGTTGAATAAGATTTGTAATTGCTACTATAAATGGCTTCATAATATAGAACAATAAATTTGAGCCATTGAAAGGAATAATAATTAAGGCAAGTAAAATAAAAAAGCCATATCTTTGTATACTATTGTATTTGAATGCTAAAGACTGTGGTAGAAAAGCTGTCACTATCTTACTTCCATCTAGTGGAGGAATTGGTATTAGATTTAAAATCATTAGAACTATATTTATCATAATACCGTAAAAGGCCATGCCTTGTATATATGGGTGTAAGGTTATATATTTTGCTACTACAGCCCATAATATAGCCATTATAAAATTTGCTAGAGGGCCAGCTAGAGCAACTAGAGCCATATCTTGTCTAGGTTTTTTTAATTTATTATAATCTACAGGCACGGGTTTAGCCCATCCAAAAATAAAAGGGAATCCCGCAGCCATTGAAGATAATAACATCAATCCTGGAATAGCTATAGTTCCAATAGGATCTATATGTGAAACAGGGTTTAAAGTAACTCTACCAAGGTTATATGCTGTATTATCTCCTCTTATTTTTGCTATAAGTCCATGAGCAGCCTCATGCATAGTTATGGCAAATATCAATGGAATTCCTGCCATTAATAGAGTTATTAGAATGTGATTTATGTCCATGTTCAGTAGTTAGTAGTTAAAGTATTATGCATATGATTATAGTAGCTATAGTTGTTAATATGAAGAACTAATAAATGATTTTATAATTTGTAGACCTCTTGCGAAATACTACTTCAGAGGCATTTTATTTCTAAGTAGGTATTTTCTTTTTAGAATCCGTTTTGTAAATTAACTATTCCAGCCACTAAATTAAACCTAAGATTAGCTTTTTTACCAAAACTTCTATAGGTTTCACCCAGTATACGAAACTTTTTAATTTCTGCAATTTTATGCTCAACATAAATCCTAATCTTACTAAGCCATTTATTATAATTCTTCTGCTCTATACTTAAAGAACCTCCTTTGGGCTTTTTATAGGGGAGTTTTACTTTAGTAGATTCATTTTGAATACCTTGGTAGCCATTGTCACAATATTTATCAACATCACGAGCTAATTTATCTGATTTTCTGCGAACAGTTATATCATGAACACTGCCTGGATAAACCTTCGAAACATTAACTATTTGACCTGCTTCACTGATAGCTATTTCTACTTTCTGTGTATGGCTTTTTTTCTTCCCTGAATAGTTAGCCTTTCTTCGTTTTAATTTCTTAGGTCTCTGGATTGGCTGTTCTGTTGCATCTATTAAAAGTCTTTCTACTTTTTGATTAGTCATGCTTCTATCTTTTTTTATATGTATTTCTTTAACTAGTAGTAACTCTACTCGTCTAATTAGGCGATTTACATTTGATTCATCTAATCCTATCAAGTAGCCTAAAAATTCTTGTGTCATATAGCAACGATAATATATTAAAACTAACAATAATCTATCTGCATGATTATCAACTTTTGGCTTTCTGCCAATCCTTGGAAATCCTTCATCTAAGGATTTTGAGGCATCGGTTAAGATTTTATTGAAATGTTTTAGTTTTAAACCTGTTAGTTTTCTAAATATTCTGGCTTTCTTTGACAATATTGCGTAGCTTATTTGCACTTTTATGGATCTCTTAAGCAATCTTTCTATATATATGGTGAATAATTAGTATTTCGCAAGAGGTCTTGTAATAATGTTGAGCTATAGATAAACTGAGTTAAAGTTACTACTCTATTGTTTTTATGACAGTATGATAAGTGTATTGTTATAGTCTACTATGTTTTAAAAGTAGTACTTGATCAAATAGCTTGTATGCACGCTATTTGCTAGATTGTGTGGTCAAGCCTGGCACAATGACGTACTACTTTTATATGGTTTTAGCTATAATATTTATTATTTAATGATATTATTCAGACAAAACTATTTATAAATATAGTTGAGTAAAATGAATAAATCATAAGCTTGCCATTTTTATTAATTCTAAGTTAATTGTACTTTATTTAATTTTTTGTTATAAGTTAGTAGATTGTTGAGCTTTTTTGTAATAAAAGTTTTTAAAAGCTTAATTTTTGCTGTATAAAAACTTGTTGTTATAAATAAAAAAGGTAATATTTTTGTTGGGGGGAGTCATTTGCTTTTTAATTATAAATTAAAGGAGGCTCAATTTTATGGCAAATCAATATTCGGGGAACTTTGAACAAATAGTTGAAGATAAATTTAAGTGTTCAGCACGAGAAATGCTATTGAAATGTCAAAGGGAAGGTTTAAGTTATCAAGATGCGGAAAAAGTCTTAGGCTTTAAGCATGTAACTATTAGGAAATGGGCAAAAAGATTTGATATTAAGTTACCTCCACGATTTAGAATGAATGAGGATAGTGCGGATCTTAATAAAGAAGTAGCTTATGTTAATGAGTGTAAGTCGGAAAATCTAACGAGAACAAATATATTTAGTCGCTGTTGGATAAATATGAGTCTTTATTCAACTATAAAAGCTAAATCTTGATTAACTTGTATAGCTAAATCACTCTTATCAGATTTAAATGACACTTTTTCTCCTGGTGTTAGAATAATGACAGTTGAGCCGTAGTTGAACCAGCCTATAGTGTCACCTTTTTTAAATTTGATATCAAACTCACTACCTTTGTAATCCCATGTTTGGACATTTCTATAATAACTAGGAGCAACTTTACCATGCCATACAGTTTCTATGCCAGCTACTAAAAGAGCTCCAACAAAGATTACAGCAACTTCGCCAATTTGTGTATCAAAATAACAAACCAATCTTTCATTTTTGGCAAATAGGTTATCTATTTTACTTGTAGTTAATTTATTAACAGAATAGAGTTTACCGGGTATATAAACCATTTTTGTCAATTTACCGTCTATAGGCATATGAACTCTATGATAATCTTTAGGCGATAAGTATATTGTTGCAAATTTTGTGAAATCTGTTTGAGAACTATTTGCTATCAATGATTCTAAGGTAAAAGTTTTTCCTTTCGCTTGGATAAGGGTGCCACTTTCTATATTTCCAAATTCACTTAAAACACCATCGGCAGGAGATGTTATAATTTTTGGATCTTCGCTTAGAGGTCTTACATCATCTTTTAACTCTCGTGTAAAGAAGTCATTAAATGATAAATAGTTATCTGGATTAGTTTCTTTTGCTTCATCAATGTTTATTTTAAATTTCTTTATGGCTAAGTTAATTAAGTAGTTTTTTATAGCTTTATTTTTTGATTCAGCAAGTCTACTTACTAAACGTGATGTTAAACCATGTGGTAGTAAATATTGTAAAAATATAAATAAGTTATCTTTCATTATGTTTACTCGTGTTTTATTACTAAAAGCTTTTTATATATTAGTATATCACTGTGTTATAATATTTAGCTAACTTAATCAGTCAAATCATATGAATTTAAAATAATGAGAAATATATCTAAAACACTTGTGATATTAGGTTTTGCTTTTTTATTACAAGATTGTTCAACGAATAAAGTTGATAACGATTTTTCATATGAAAACCTTTCAGAAACTGTAAGCGGTGCGCCATTTAGGAATAGAAAATACGACTATGCAAGAGCTCAAGTAAGTGAGGAACCATCTTTAAAAATACCAACAGGCTTGAATGGTAATAAAATAAAGCCAGCGCTTAAACTTCCAGAAGGTAATAATAATTATGCCAAATCACAGGTTAGTGAAGCTCAAAAAGAGATGTTACCTCCTAACTATTCTGATAAGTTTAACATGTCGAAGATTATTGATGATCAAATTGCTAAAGTATCGATTAGTGTTCTTTATGATGATACTGGAGCATTGAAATTAGTATTTAGAGAACCTATAGCTATAACTTTAAATTTACTTGAAGAGTATTTTAAAGATAGACCAAAAGATTATAAACTACTGTCAGTGGATGATGAGATATTAGAGGGTAATCTAATAAGGGTTAAAGATATCAAAAAGAATCTAATATTTGTTATTAAAGCTCGTAAAGTTGATGATTTATCTAGTTTAGTAAAAATAAATGCAGTATTTACAGGTGATGGTAAAACCCAAGCACCAGATCATATAAATGAAAGTGTTAAACTATTGACTCAAATACGTAAAGCATTAAATGATACTAAACTTAAGAGTGATGCTAATATTAAAATAGTCAAACAGACAGAAGCTCAGCTAGATCCATCAGTGAAAAGTACAAAAGATAATAAAAATAGTATGAGTGGCATTTCGGGTTCTTCTAAGAAGAAGAGTAGTTTTGGTTTTGGCTCATATGATAGAACAATGAATAAATCAAACGCACAACAGCAAGAATCTCAATCATATCAAGACTATACTCAAATGACAGCACCGTCAGATAGCAAGGTTTATGATAGTAATACACAAGCTCAAGTATTAAATACATAGGTAATAAAATGTATAATATTTCAGTATTTATAGGTAGATTTCAGCCTTTTCATAAAGGACATTTACATAATATTTTAGTAGCTCTTTCAAAAAGTCAGAAGATAATAATAAATGTTGGTAGTTCTTTCAATGCGCCTAATATCAAAAATCCTTTTTCTTTTGAGCAAAGAAAGCAGATGATAAAAGAGGATTTAAAGGCTTCAGGGGTCGATTTATCTAGAGTTATGATAGAACCTTTAGCAGATTTCTTCTATGAAGAACAAAAGTGGGAAGAGGCTTTACGTAGAAATGTTGCTAAACATGTAAAACAGTATCAGACAGTTGCTATTGTTGGGCATATGAAAGATGACTCTAGTTACTATCTTGAAAGTTTTCCAGAATGGGGTTTTATTGCTGTTGATAATTATAAAAACTATAATGCAACAGATTTTAGGTTAGAGTTTTATAAAGGCTCTATTAAAGCTGATTACATGTGCAGTGAAGATCCTAATGTAGCTACGTATAAATTTCTTAGTGATTTTATGAAAACACAAAGCTATTATGATTTGGTAAAAGAAAATAATTATGTTATAGAGCACAAGAAATCATGGAAGCCTGCTCCATATAAACCAATTTTAGTAACAGTAGATGCTCTAGTCATAGTAAATGATCATATACTTTTGATTCAGAGAGATGGTTTTCCCGGTAAAAATCTTTGGGCATTGCCAGGAGGATTTTTAGATTATACTGAAACAGTATCTCAAGGAATTGTTAGAGAGTTATTTGAAGAAACAAATATTGATTTAACTATTGAGCAGTTAGCTATAGCAAAAAGGCAAGAAAAGGTCTTTGATTATCCTTCTCGATCTGTGCGAGGTAGAACAATTAGTCATGTGGGATTATTTATATTTGAAAAATGGCCAAGTTTACCTAAAGTAAAAGCAGCTGATGATGCAAAGAATGCTAAATGGCTACCTATAAGGTCAATTATTAATGATATGTATGATAGAATGCTAGAAGACCATTATCAAATTATAACAGTTTTATTAGAAAACTGTTGTATGAATAAAGTGTAGGGAGATTTTTATATTATGAGCTTATCAGTTGTAATTTTAGCGGCAGGTAAAGGTTCTAGAATGAACTCAAACAAACCGAAAGTTTTACAAACACTTGCAGGAAAACCTCTTATAGAGCATGTTGTTGAATCTGTTGAAAAATTAAATCCTGATAACATTGTTGTTGTAACAGGACATTTAAAAGAGCAGGTCGAAAATATATTAGATGGTAGAGATATAAAATTTGTATATCAAGAGGAACAGTTAGGAACAGGCCATGCTGTCTTACAAACATTACCACACTTAAAAAGTCAAAAAGTCTTAATATTATATGGAGATGTTCCTTTAATATCTCCAGAGGTCCTAGATAACCTTGTTTCTACGACTCATGACTATGATCTTGGAGTATTAACTGCTTTTGTTGAAAATCCAAAAGGCTTAGGAAGAATTGTGAGAGATAAATTCGGTTCGGTATCTGAGATTGTTGAAGAAAAAGATGCAAATGATGTGCAGCGCCAGATAAAAGAAATAAATACGGGTATTTATTGCGCACATAAAAATCTTTTAGAAAAATGGTTACCTAATTTAGAAGCTAATAATGCCCAAAAGGAATATTATTTAACTGATATTGTTACGTTTGCAAAGAATGATCGTTTATCTATAAACGTAACTCATCCTATTGATGAGTTTGAAATATTAGGTGTTAATGATAGGCAGCAGCTTGCAGATCTTGAGAGAACTTGGCAAAGAACTATAGCTGATAGAATTATGGCTAAAGGTGTTAGCATTGCTGATCCAAGTAGGTTTGATGTCAGAGGTGATTTGGAGGTTGGTAAAGACTGTTGGCTTGATGTTAATGTCATTATCAAAGGCGATGTGAAACTAGGTAATAATGTTGTTATTGGCGCAAATTGTATTTTAAAAAATTGTACCATTGAAGATAATGTTAAGATTAAAGCAAATACTATGGTGGACGGCTCTATTATAAGGAAAGGAGCTATTGTAGGTCCATTTGCTAGAGTTAGACCAGACTGTGATATAAAAGAAGAGGCTGTTATCGGTAATTTCGTTGAGACAAAGAAAACTGTTCTTGGTAAAGGTTCAAAGGCTTCTCATTTAACTTACCTTGGCGATAGTGAAATAGGGTCTAACTGTAATATAGGTGCTGGAGTTATTACTTGTAATTATGATGGTGTAAATAAACATAAAACGGTGATTGAGGACTATGCTTTTATTGGTTCTGACTCTCAACTAGTCGCTCCTGTGAGTATAGGCCAGGGTGCTACTGTTGGTGCTGGATCAACAATTGCAAAAGATGTTCCGGCTGATAACTTAGCAATATCGCGAGCTAGACAGCGTCATATTAATAGTTGGGAAAGACCTGTGAAAAAGACTGATAAATAGTATAGGTAGTGGGATTTTATTATGTGTGGAATAGTTGGTGCAAATTCAACAAGAAATGTTACAAATATTTTAATAGAAGGCTTAAAGAAGCTTGAGTATAGAGGCTATGATTCAGCTGGACTAGCTATAATTGATAATAAAAAAGATATAGATATATGTAAAGAAGTCGGTAAAGTTATTGAACTTGAAAAATCAGTGCGTGCCTTGCCAGATTTCAAAGGAAATATAGGTATAGCACATACTAGATGGGCAACTCATGGCAAACCATCAAAAGAAAATTCTCATCCTCATGCATCAGAAAAATTTTGTATTGTACATAATGGTGTTATAGAAAACTTTTCTGAGCTTAAAAATTCATTAATAGCAGATGGTTATGGCTTTAAATCAGATACTGATACAGAGGTTGTAGCTCATTTGTTAGATAGAGAGTGGAATGCTCAAGAATCTATAATAGATAATATTAAGCGTATTATAGCTTTATTAAAAGGTGCTTATGCTCTAGCAATTATATCGCAAAACTTTCCTGATAAAATTGTAGCCGTACGTTCTGGATCACCGTTAGTTATAGGTGTTGGTATTGATGAGAATTTTGTATCATCTGATGCTTTATCCTTATTACCAGTGACAAATAAGTTCTCTTATCTTGATGAAGGCGATATTGCGATAGTTTCTAAAGAGGATGTGGAAGTTTTTGATATTCAGGGAGCTCCAAAAAATCTTGAGGTTGAAGAATATAATTACTCATCATCAAGCGCTTCAAAAGATGGCTATAAGCATTACATGCTTAAAGAAATATATGAGCAGCCTGAAGCTGTTTCAAATACAATTTTAGCATCATTAAAAGATGATAATGAAATCAGCTTAGAGAATTTTGATAATAGGGCAAAAGAGTTATTTGAAAAGACTAAGCATATATGTATAGTTGCATGTGGTACAAGTTATAACGCTGGTATGACAGCCAAATATTGGATAGAAAAGTATGCAAAAATCCCATGTAGTGTTGAAATTGCAAGTGAGCTTAGATATCGAGATAATGTTGTCGTAGATGGCTCTTTATTTGTGAGTATATCTCAGTCAGGTGAGACAGCGGATACTTTAGAATCACTTAGAAAGAGTAAAAAACAAGGTTATGCTGGAAGTATGTGTATATGTAATGTACCAAACAGTTCACTTGTAAGAGAGTCTGATATTGCATTTATGACAAAAGCAGGTGTTGAGATAGGCGTAGCATCTACAAAAGCATTTACTACTCAGCTAATAGCATTAGCAATCTTTACATTAGCTATGGCTAAGCTTAGAAAGAGTCTAACAGATACAGAGATTACAAAATATACACAAGAGCTAAAAAATACTCGAGCTTTAGTTATGGGTGCTTTGAAGCTAGATTCTGAGATAGATGAAATCAGTGAGTATTTCTCAGATAAAGAGCATACGATTTTCCTTGGAAGAGGCTTATATTTTCCTATAGCTGTAGAAGGTGCTTTAAAGCTTAAAGAGATCTCTTATATTCACGCAGAAGCCTATCCATCTGGGGAGCTAAAGCATGGCCCATTAGCTTTGGTTGATAAAAATATGCCGATAGTAGCGGTAGTACCTAATGATGAACTGTTAGATAAAACTCTTTCAAACCTTCAAGAGGTTCATGCAAGAGGTGGTAAGTTAATTCTTTTTGTTGATAAGGCAATTAAAGATAGGGTTAATTTTGATAATAGTATTGTATTAGAGTTAGATAGTGGCCATGATTTTAGTGCACCAATAGTATTTACAATACCTCTTCAGCTTCTTTCATATCATGTTGCTATAATTAAGGGGACGGATGTTGATCAACCAAGAAATTTAGCTAAGTCCGTAACAGTCGAATAATCTTCATCATTATAAATATATAAAGTTTAATCCTTATGAATAATCTTTTGCTAAAGGAAATATAAAAAACTTTAGTACTATATGTTTTAATATAGAAATAGATAAAAAGTAGTTGACTCTATGGACTTTAATGAATCATTATCTTATAAAAATATTAGCCTGCAAATACTGCGCCGAGATGACTTTGATAAATTGTTTGAGGTAGCTAGTGATCCTAAAATCTGGGATCAACATGATGATAAGTTAAGATATAAAAGGGAAGTGTTTAAGAAGTTTTTTGATAGTGGTATAAGTAATCCTCAAAATTGCTATTTGATTTACTACAAAGGTGAATTAGTAGGTTCTACAAGATATTATGAGTACGATTCTGTTGCATCAACAATAAAAATTGGCTATACATTTTATGCAAAAAAATATTGGGGAACTAGCCTAAATAAGAAAGTTAAAAATTTAATGCTTAGCTATGCTTTTAACTTTGTTGAGACTGTATTTTTTGATGTTTGGATTGATAATTTTCGCTCTCAAAAAGCCGTCGAAAAATTAGGAGCTAGTCTTTATAAGAAAGATAGTTTACGTGAAAGATTTGTTTTTAAACTAACAAAAGAAGAGTGCCTGTTAGACCTTAAAAACATAAAGTAACAAACTTCTATTCTAAAAGATTATTTTTACTGTAAACTTTTTAGTAACATTATTATTTGAGTAATTACTTATGAAGCGTGATTTACAAAGTTGGCTGTATGAATACTCATTAAGTCATAAAAATGTTGTTAATCAAAAAATTCATACTATTTGTGTACCAGCTATTACTTTTTCAATTATTGGGATACTATACTCAATTAGCTTTTGGTTAGCTTTGATCTTGATAGTATTATCATTATGTTTTTATTTTTCATTATCTTTTAGATATGCTCGAGTTATGTCAGTGGCCAGTCTGATAATGCTTGGTGTAGCTATTGTTATTCCAAATATTTTATTGATTTCGATACTTATATTTATCATTGGTTGGGCTTTGCAATTCTATGGCCATCATCTAGAAGGTAAAAAACCATCTTTTTTAAAAGATATTCAGTTTCTATTAATAGGGCCTCTATGGGTTATACAGAAGTTTGATAAATAAAGTATATGCAATCTAGAATAAGTCGATTTTTCTAGATATGGAGTAATATTTGATCTATGTTGAAATAGAAATTAGAAATAAATTCTTAAGAAAAAATATTAGTGAATAAGAAGTAATTAACCAAAAGCTCTTCTTTGAGCAATTCTAGCTCTTTTTACAGCAGCTCTCTTAGCTATTTTTCTTTTTTCAGTTGGCTTAACGTAATGCTGTCTATCTCTAAGCTCTTGCTTGATTCCGGCTTTTTCGCAAGCACGTTTAAAGTTTCTTAAACTAATGTCAAAAGGTTTACGCTCATCTACTCTAATACTTGGCATTATAGTACCTCGATATTTATAGCTTCAGGGCCTTTTCTACCTTCTTGAGTTTCAAAAGTAACTTGTTGGCCTTCTAAGATTGTTTCGCCATTTAGTTTTGATATATGTACAAATACATCTTTACCGCCATTTTCAGGAGTTATAAAACCAAATCCTTTTTGGTCATTGAAAAACTTTACTGTACCTTGTGATTTATTATCCATTTTTATTCTCTTTAATTTTTATTTGGTTAGTTCTGTATAGCTTATTAAAAAGCTATTAATTTATTATGTATGGATTTATATGTGAATGACAATTTAAGAGATTAAGCAAAAACTGAAATTAATATAATGAAAATTAAATTTTTTGAAAATTTTCTTATCCTTACACGGTTAGTGTAGTATAAAAATGTTATAAAAGATATAGTTAGGTATAAAATATTTATTATAAGTATATGTATGCTTAATCAAGCTTTATTCTTTTTGCCTTAAGGAGCTCACTAGAGCTTTGCCATTGCTTTACTCGAGGTTCTAAACT
This sequence comes from Francisella uliginis, assembly GCF_001895265.1. Taxonomy (NCBI): domain Bacteria; kingdom Pseudomonadati; phylum Pseudomonadota; class Gammaproteobacteria; order Thiotrichales; family Francisellaceae; genus Francisella; species Francisella uliginis. The sequence continues at coordinate 1,771,925 of NZ_CP016796.1, read as the reverse complement.
TTGTATTTTTTTATTAAATTCTGATTCAAGATTTATATCATATAAATTAGCAATTTCAAGTACACATACCAAAACATCAGTTAACTCTGATTTGATTTTTTCATTATCAGAAATTTCTTCGTAAATTTCTTTTTGCATGATTTCATTAGCTAGCTCACCGACTTCTTCTGTAAGAGCAATAAAGCTAGCTAATCTTGGGTGAGAAATATTTTTAAAAAGCTTGTCTATAGTTTGTTGAGCTTCTTTGATTTGCATATGATTTGAGAATTAAATTTTATATTATTATTTATTCTACAACACTTATGTCCACAGAAGGGCGTAAAGTTGAACAAACAGCTAAAGCTTCGTGTACTGGATGGTTAGCAAATTTTTCAAAAGGAGCATCAGCACCTGCTTTAGTATTAATGCATGGGATAGTTTGTTGCATCAAGTTGTAATCAAATCTAGGTGCCCATTTACGTGAACCAAGTCTAGCAGTTGTTGAACAATTATCAACCATATGAGCAACACCTTTGAAGTGCATGTATGGATTTAGTGAATCTACAGCTTCAATAATAGACTCATTAACAATTTCAGAGTAAGCATGACCTTTTTGAGCTAAAACATCAGATTGGGCCATTATACAAGCAATATAAACACCAGCTGTAATTGGATCAATAGGAGTTGTGTGCTGATCACGTTCAGCTCTTACTTTTTCACCAACTTTCCATAGTTCAGTTTTATCAATTTTACCCATTGGTAAACGATCATGACGTGCGCCAGCCATTACAACTGAGCGGATTTCATTACCGCTTTCAACATCTTCATAACATTCAATTAAGATATCAAATAATGGAGTGTAAGCAGCATTATATGCATTCTCAAACTTTTGCTTGTCTTCAGCTGTTTCTAAACTTTCGTATACTTTTTTCATTCCTTGCGTTGAGATGATTTTAGAGATAGGTCCAGTAATTGCCTCAGCAGTACGACGGAAAGCTTCTTCTTTGTCCATACCATTATCAGTGAAGTAACGATAAAGTACTTCAATAATTCCGTGTACACCACCAAGTAGCACACCTCTTTCACCAAAGATATCAGAACGATATTCCATTTCCATAGTTGTTGGGAATACAAATGGAGCACCACAAGCTATAGCCCAAGCTAGAGCCTGTTCAGTTGCTTTACCATTAACATCTTGATAAACACCAATACTACTATTTATACCAGCACCATTTACTGTTTTACCCTGCTCGTATAGACGACGAACAGAAGGTCCCATACCTTTTGGACACATAGCAACAATATTTATATCGTCTCTAACTTTGTAATTAATACTTTCAATGAAACCAATTAAAAAACCGTGAGAAAAACCTAGAGTTGCACCAGGTTTAACAGCTGCAAAAATTTTATCATAAAGTTTAGCTTGAGCTGCGTCAGATATTAAGATAATAGCCATGTCTGATTCTTTAATAACATCAAACATTTCACCTAGAGTACCATTTTCTTTAGTAAAGCCAACAGCTTCTGCTTGTTTTTCTGAGCTTGAACCAGCACGTAAGCCAACTTTAACTTTGATATCAGTTGCTTCTAAAGAGTCGCGTAAGTTTTGTGCCTGCGCTGGACCTTGAGATCCCCAGCCAATTACACCAATCTGCTTAATTCCTTCAAATGCTTGAGGTAATTTTTCAAATAGATGACGACCACCAGCAACGATAGTTTCATTATGTCCGCCTAGGTTATATTCTTTAACTTCAAAAATATTGCTTTGAATTTTCATAACATTCTCCAGTATTTAGCTTTTTTATTATTTATCTAACTACAAAGTTATACAAAGAGTTGCTTGAAATAAAGTGAAAATTTTGCAACTATTTATTGCAGATAGTGCAAGAAAAGATGAATATGATTGATAAAAAAAAATTAAATGCCTTTAAGATTCTGGCTGAGACTCTACATTTTGGTAAAGCAAGTGAGAAATGTTTCTTAACACCGTCAGCCTTAACCCGCCTTATCCAACGTATTGAACAAGAAATGGAGGTGGTACTTTTTGAAAGAGATAATAGAAATATTAGGCTAACAGATGCAGGTAAAATTTATTATCAGTTTGCTAAAGAAATGTTACAAAAATATGAAGATCTAAATTGTATACTACATCCTAAAAAGGGCCAGGTAGTTGGCGATATTAGGCTATCTTGTACCGTGACGGCATCATATGTGGTTTTACCAAATATCATTAAGAAGTTGCATATTAATTATCCAGGTATAAAGATACAGCTAACTACAGGTTCAATAAAAAACTGTACTAGCCATCTTGAAGAGGATGCAACAGATGTAATTATAGCTATTTTGTCAAAAGATATTCCTAGTAATCTTTGTGTTAAAGAAGTCTTAACTACAAAAATGGTAATGATTGCTCCTGCTGTAAAGAAAGTTAATAGTTTGAAGCAGGCAATTGAAAAGATACCCTTTATAAAGCCAGCCCACTATATTGGTGGTAGTAATTTAGATGAATGGTTTCGCAAGCAAAAATTAAAACCTGAAGTATATGGTGATGTTGATGGTAATGAGGCTATTTTGTCATTGGTATCATCTGGTATAGGAACTTCTATCGTGCCTGAGGTGATACTAAAACATAGTCATTTATCTAAATCTGTAAATATAATAAAAACTCAAGGTCTACCAGATATATCTGTTGGAGTAGTAATGAGAAAAGAAGCATTAGCCTCACCAGTGAAAAAAATATTTTGGGAATTTGTTGAGAAGCAAGATGTGATCAAGATTTAGGATTATTGAAAAAGCTCCAAAGATAATATATTGCTTAGATTTTTCTTCATATAAGCATTGCTGAACTTTTATGTTTCAATACTTTTATACATACTTTTTTTAGCATCTGTATATTCATTATATGATAGTTTATAATATCTAATTAGATTTTTTGAAAAGTTTAGTATTGTAAAATGAGTGAAATAATTATAAAAACACCTGAAGAAATTGAAAAAATGCGTGTTGCTGGGAAATTAGCAGCTGAAGTTTTAGAGATGATTACTCCATATGTGAAAGAAGGTATCACAACTGGAGAGTTAGATAAGATATGTCATGATTATATTGTTAATGAGCAAGATGCGTATCCAGCGCCGCTTAACTATCATGGTTTTCCTAAGTCAGTATGTACATCTATTAACCATGTTGTTTGTCATGGTATACCCGCTGATAAAAAGCTTAAGAAAGGTGATATTTTAAATATCGATGTGACGGTTAAAAAAGATGGTTATCACGGTGATACTAGTAAGATGTTTATGATTGGTGAACCGTCTGTAATGGCTAAGAAATTAGTTGAAGTTACACATGAATGTTTATGGAAGGGTATTGAAGTAGTCAAGCCAGGGAATCATTTTGGTGATATTGGTGCAGTTATCGAGAAACATGCTAAAAAGTTTGGTTATTCGATAGTTGATGCTTTTTGTGGGCATGGTATTGGAGCTAGTTTTCATGAGCCACCTCATGTTATGCATCATGGTAAAGCTGGTACTGGAGATGAAATAAAAGAAGGTATGATCTTTACGATCGAACCAATGATAAATATTGGTAAAAGAGCAGTTTCAGTTTTAAAAGATGGTTGGACAGCAGTTACTAAAGATAGATCTCTTTCTGCTCAGTGGGAGCATACTATATTAGTGACTAAAGATGGTTATGAAGTTTTGACTTTAAGAGAAGAAGAAAAAGTATAAGATGTCGCAGAAAGTAACTCAAAAGCTCGTTAATCAAAAATGTGAATTATTAAAGTCACAGAATGAAGATATTACGGTTAATAAGGTCAGAAAGCTTATTGGCGGTAATATTTCTATTATTGATTTGGTAGAGAAAGTTACTTTGTATAAGCAAGATAAAAAAAATGCTCTTGCTAAAGCTGAATCAGAAGAGCAACCACTTCAAGATAAACCAGGAGATCAGCTATTAGATATTATTCAAACGACATTAAAAGAGTATTCAATTGAAGAAAATCAGGTGGCTTTTAGCTTACGTAGTAATCTAAAAAAATACATTGATCAGCAAGTATCTGAAAAATCTAAAAAATTAAAGCAAAAGCAAGTCGAAGTATCAAATAAAAATGATAGCTTAGAAATATCTAACTTAACGTTAAATAGACGCTATAATGAGCTTCTTGAAAAATATAATGAGCTTAAAGAAGAGTCTTATAATTTAAAGCAAAACTATAACTCAAAATCTATGCGTTTTATTGAAAAAGAAGCCGTAGAAAAAACTCTTTTAGCATGGGAAGATTTTAAAGATATAAAAGAGCAAATTTCAAGTTTAGGTGCTTATGCAAAGGTAGCTGTATATGACAAAAGAGGAGTTATTGCTATAAAATTCCCAGCTACAGATTTTTTGACTCAAGAATGTCGCTCAGGTGTTAGCAGATACTTAAAAGCTAAAACAACCTTCGATTATTCTATTCAGGCGTGGATTCTTTCGGCATTTACAGATATTCTAAAAACATTAGACTTTCTCAAGAGAAATAAATTTGTTTTTTCAAAAGAGCTAGAGACTATAGCTTATCATCGTAAGAAATCTTTAGATTAAGTTAGTTATAGCAAACTAGTATAGAAACTATAGTTGATATATAATTTAGGGATAAATTATTAATATTTTTCTGAGTAAATGGATTTATTCTCAAGTTTAGAAAACAAGCAATCTGTAGGAGAGTTTTCAGAACAGGCATATCTAAACTATTCAATGTATGTAATATTAGATAGGGCATTACCACATATATCTGATGGTTTGAAACCTGTACAAAGACGTATTATCTACGCAATGAGTGAAATTGGCTTAAGTCATTTGTCTAAATATAAAAAGTCAGCACGTACAGTAGGCGATGTATTAGGTAAATACCATCCTCATGGTGATAGTGCATGTTATGAAGCAATGGTTTTGATGGCACAAGATTTCTCTTATCGTTATCCTTTTATTGATGGTCAGGGTAACTGGGGATCAGTGGATGATCCAAAATCATTTGCGGCAATGCGTTATACTGAGTCACGTTTATCTAAATATGCCGTTTTGTTATTAGATGAGCTTAAAAAAGGTACTGTTGATTGGGTTAAAAACTTTGATGGTACTATGGATGAGCCTAAGCTTTTACCTGCTCAAGTACCAAATATTTTACTAAATGGTGCTATGGGTATTGCAGTGGGGATGTCGACATATATACCACCGCATAATATCACAGAGATTATTAATGCTTGTTTACACTTGTTGTCAAATCCTAAGTCCTCAATAGAAGATGTCTTAGAGATTGTTGAGGCACCAGATTATCCAGGTGGTGCAAATATAATTAGTACTAGAGAAGAAATAGCGGATGTTTATAAATCTGGTACAGGCTCAATCAGACAGCAAGCAGTATATGATTATGATAGTAATGGTAATGTTGTGATTACAAAGCTACCTCATCAAGTATCAAGTGCCTCGGTTATGGAGCAAATAGCAAATCAGCTTAAGCAGCAAAAAATTACCTGGATTAAAAATATTCAAGATGAATCTGATGATAAAGAACCTGTTAAGATAGTTTTATATTCTGGAACTACAAAGAAAAATATTAAGAAAATAATTGGACACTTATTAGCAACGACTGATCTTGAGAAAAGTTTCCGTGTCAATATGAATATGATCGGTTTAGACTATAAACCTAAAGTTAAAAACCTCTTAGATATTTTAACTGAATGGCTTGAGTATCGTAGACAAACTTTACGTAGAAGGTTACAAACTAGTCTAGATAAGGTACTTGCACGCTTACATATTTTAGAAGGTTTACTTATAGCATTTTTAAATATAGATGAAGTGATTGAGATTATCAGAAACTACGATGATCCAAGTATTGAGATGCAAAATAGATTTTCTCTTTCAGAAATTCAAGCTGAAGCAATCTTAAATATAAGGCTGCGTAAATTAGCAAAAATTGAAGAAATTGAGATTAAGAAAGAGCAAAAAGAATTAGCTAAAGAAAAAGAACTTTTAGAGGGGTATTTAAATAGCGAAATTAAGTTTAGAAACTTAATGAAAAAAGAGTTTAAGCAAATCTTAAAAGATTTTGGTGATGATAGGCGCTCTAAACTTATACACGTAGAAAAAGCCCAAGCATTAGAAGAAAAAGATCTAATACCTAGTGAAAAAGTTACAGTAATTTTATCAAAAGCTGGCTGGGTTAGATGTGCAAAAGGTGATAATGTTGATCCTAAAGGTTTGAATTATAAGCCAGAGGATAAACCTTTTCTTGCTGTTTCAGGTAATAGTAATATTAAAGTGGTATTTTTTACAAAGCTTGGTAAAGCTTATTCGATGTATATCGATAAATTCCCTTCAGCTAGAGGTTATGGCGAACATATAACTACATATATTCCATTAGATAAAAAAGATGAAATTATCAATATGGAATTTGTTAATATAGCTTCGCATTTCTTAATTGCAAGTGTTAGTGGTAAAGGCTTTGTTATTGCTGCAGAAGATCTTATAGCAAATAAAGTTACTGGTAAAAATATCTTTGATGGTGATGATGTATTTAAATTTATACCATTTGCTGAAAATTTAAAGATGCTTGGTGTAAGTTCTAATGGTCGAACAGTCATCCGAGATTTTGCTAATTTTGCTGTACTTAAAAAAGGTAAAGGTAAAGCGATTATTAGACTTGATAAAAAAGATAAGCTTAAGTTTGTAGAGCTGTTAAGTTCAGAACAAGAAGTTATCTTAAACGCAGGTAAGAGATTTATACGTATAGATAATAAAAATATGGAGACATATTTGACAGATAAACCTTCTGGTGGAGGAGTGCTTTTACCTCAAGGATTTAGAAAAGTAACAAAAATAGAGATAGAAGGTTAATAAGAATGAAAAAAATAGCAATTTTAGGAGCTATGGAAATAGAGATCCAACCAATATTAGCAAAGTTAGATAATTATGAAACAGTTGAATACGCGAATAATAAATATTATTTAGCAACATATAAGGATAAAGAACTTGTTATTGCTTATAGTAAAATTGGTAAAGTATTCTCAAGCCTAACAGCAACTATAATGATTGAGCATTTTGGTGTCCAGGCTTTACTCTTTACAGGTGTTGCTGGTGGCTTACAAGATTTAAAAGTAGGTGATATGATTGCTGCAACTGCTACTGTACAGCATGATGTTGATATTACAGCATTCGGTTATCCTCACGGTAAGATTCCTATATCAGAAGTAGAGATTAAAACTTCAGATATGATTCTTAGATATGCTAAAGATGTTGCGAAAGACCTTGGACTTGATCTTCATACTGGAATTATAGCAACAGGAGATCAGTTTATTAGCTCAGCAGAGAGGAAAGATTTTGTTGTTAATGAATTTGATGCAAAAGCAATAGAAATGGAAGGGGGCAGTGTCAATCTTGTATGCAATGAAATGAAAATTCCAAGTTTAATTTTAAGAAGTATTTCAGATACTGCAGATGGTGATGCTCCAGAAAATTTTGATGAATTTGCGAAAAATGCTGCGCAAAAGTCAGCAAATTTTGTTATAAATTTAGTTGAGAGGATATAAAAAGGAGATTAATTTGTGTTTTAAAAAGCTTGTTATTTGTAGTGTTAGTTTTTTCTGGATTTTATCTTACGGTCTAACAGATAGGCAAATTAATGATGTAAAACGGCAACTTAAACAAATACAGCAGAAACAAAACAACAATTATTTACAGACTAAATCAAGTTTAAAAGATATCAACCTAGATAGTTATCTTAAATATAAAGATATATCACAAAATCCAGAAGTATTCACACAAGAACAAATTACTAATTATATAAATGCTCATCAAAATGAGTACTGGGCATCTGCTTTATGTGATGATTTAGCTATACATTATGCTAAAAATAAAAACTGGAAGCTATTTAAAAAGTTTTATGATGGTAACTTAGAAACTGATGGTAAGTGTTGGATAGCTCAAGATAGTAAAGATGATAAATTTAGGCAGAATGCTATTATAGATTTTACTAAATTTCAAAAAGATCAGCCACCGTCAGCTTTAGAGTGTACAGATATTAGTACATACTGGAAAGGTTATTCAAATAAAGGCAAAGGTTGTGTTATAGATAAAGCTTATACTTTAGCTTTTAGTGATAGTTTTGATAATGCTCTAACATTACTTAATAAACATGTTAAACAGCCATCATATAATGATTATATAAATGCCTGGAAAGAGGTTACAAATAATCCTCAAAATTTAGATGAGTTTATTGCCAAATATCATGATTATCCTAAGTTTAGTGAGGTGTTGATAGAGATATCAGAAGATTTAACAAAACATAATCCACAGAAATATGCAAAAATATGGCAAGGATTAAAAAATACAAAATATTTAGATACTAAACTTTATAGCCAAGCTGTATTACCTATAGCTGTTAGCTTAGCTAAAAATCATGATACAGCTTCAGAGCAATGGTTTTCAAAAGTTGATAGTAAGTATTACAGTAATGATGCTTGGCAATGGTTATTAAGGGCAGACTTATATAATTCAGACTTTAAAAACTATATTAAAACATACCAAAAGTTACCTAAGCATTTACAAAAAGAAAGTGTCTGGAAATATTGGTTAGCATATAGTTATGCTAAAAATGGCTATAAGCCAAAGGCCAATGCTATTTATCAAAAACTTGCTAATAAAAAAGGTTTTGATTATTACGTTTTATTATCTGCAGATGCTCTAGGTCAACCATATGATTTAGGTTCTAAAAAAGCAGCTATAATATCTAAACCGAAGTATTCTGAACTATTAAAAGACAATAGTGTTCATCAAGCAGTAGCTCTTTACAATGCAAAGAAATATAAAGATTCTACTAAATTATGGCGTTGGATTATTAGGCATAAATTTAATAGTAAAGATAGATTTCAAGTTTATGATCTAGCAGAGTTAGCAGCATATAATAAAATGCACTATCAAGCTATTTTTGCTATGGGTATGTTAGGGGCTAAGAGCCGTTTGGAGCTTTTATTTCCTGATCCATTTGTAGATCTTGTAAGCCAACAGTCAAAAAAATATGATTTAGAAGAGTCTCTAATATTTGCAATTATGCGTAGAGAATCTTTATTTTATCGAGAGGCTAGTTCATCAGTAGGTGCAAAGGGGTTGATGCAAGTTACAAATTCAACAGCAGGTTTTATTGCAAAAAGATATAGACTAACTGATTTTGAAGAGCAACAAATATATAACTCTACTGTTAATATTAAAGTAGGTAGTGCTAATTTGGACTTTTTGGCAGGATTATTTAAAGATAATATAGTTTTAAGTATTGCTGCTTATAATGCAGGTCCAGGAAATGTTGCAAAATGGTTAACTGATAAAGAAATTCCTGCAAAACAATGGATAGAGAATGTCCCATTTGTTGAAACTAGAAACTATCTAAGACATGTTTTATCTAATATGGTAGTTTATGATAATTTGGTACTAAAAAATGACAATGTAAGGTTAAGTGATCTTTTGCAAACTAAGTTATCAGATAAACTTAGCTTTAAGAAGTAATCTAGTAATATTTGATTTTAGTATTATCTTTTTGCTTTTTACATAAAGAATATACAATCAGTGATCTTATTATTTCAATAATACAAATTATTAGTAAAGTAGGATCTAATAAATAATTCCAAATATTAGCTTGTAATATATTAGTAAATAGCATTGTTGATGATACAACAATTATGATGTTAAATAGTATAAATCTTTTAGATATAGATAATAGTACTAACGCATAGATGAAGATAAAAGGTGTAACTATATATGGACTAAAACCAAAATCATAAAGTTTATATGAAGATATAAAGAATAAGCTATAAAAAATAATTATAATTGGAAGAAAAGCTAAACTAGTATATGGAAAAATAGTATTTTTATCATTGATAAATATTGATGTGATAATAAAGAATAAAAGTAAGAAAGTTGAAAGACTAAAGTAGCTTGTAACACCTAGAGTAAAATAATATATAGTTTCATTATCTATAGTTACATTTATTAGATTGAAAACTAATAAAATAATAACAATTACTATTAATGTTTTCTTTTGTAGAAAACCAAATATTCTAAGAAAAAAATATATTGTAAAAAGATTTGCTGCTATAAGGTTATAATAATTAAGCATCAGTTTTTTCTCCTTGAATCTCAACAACTCTTATTGTTTTCTTTAACTTATCTGAGAATGATAAAATAATACTATTTTTATAAAAAGTAAAAGCTGGGTAAGATAGCTCACCTTTGGCCTTATTGGGAAAAGTATATATATTTTTCCAATCTTGCGAGTTATCTGATTTATAGGCTAGGCTAAGATTCGATCTACCAGAGCTAGCATTATTGTAAGCTAGAAGTATGCCATTTTTAGTTTTTATCGCAGCGATTCCTGAGTCTGGATTATTAAGTTTTGTAGGTTTTACTGTAGTCCAGGTTTGTCCACTATCTTGAGTTTGATTTGTGTAGATCTTTTTAATGGAACTATACATTTGTCTATAGAAAGCTAAAGCATGTGTTTTTGATAAAGGTACTACAGTTGGTTGTAAGTTTACGCCATCATTAGTCATTTCTGATACTTTTATAAGATGGCCTTCACCATCAAAAATAAACCATCTTCCATTGAGATTGTTAAACTCCTTATATACAGGCACTGCAAAATTACCATTATCTAATTTAATAGCAGAACCTCTAGTAAGAGTACTGAAGTTAAAAATAGGAGAAGCAATAACTAGTTTAGGTTTGCTCCAAGTTTTACCTTGATCTGTTGAATACATAGTATTTAAAGAAGATGTAACCCAGCCACCGGTAGATGAGGTGAAAATTAACCATATTTTTTTACCTTGGGCATATATGATAGGGTTGCCTAAGTGATGAATATGTTTTTTAAATATAGACTGAAATTCTTGGCGATTCATAACAGATCTTGTTTTAGAGAATTTCCAATGACCATCTATTTTCTTAGCTGTTGCTAGCATTATGTTTGTATTTGGAGCTGTCTCATGGTCACCACTATACCAAGTCACAAAAAGAGTATTTCCAGATGTTGTTACCGATGATGCATGGTTATATTTTAGATAATCTAAGTTAGCAATAGTCTTTACACTTATATCTTTTGAGATCTCTTTATTTGTTGGAGTTGAGATTGAAAAATGATAACTATGCTGATTATTTAAATTATAAAAAATAATCATTAAGATTAAATATATAAAACCAAATAGAACAACTAAACTTAGCTTGTTTTTCATATTTTAAAATCAATTTAAATAATATCTATTCCTATAATTGTAATCTAACCTAAGGTAAATGTACTAATTTTTAGTATATTAGATGTTTAAAACTTTAAATTTCAATAGGCTAGAGAGTTTTTAAAATATAATTTGCTAGCATATTATTTATAATGGTTAGTTTTTTAGCTTTAATAATGTTAGTATTTTTAGCAAAATAAATTTCTAATAATAAGTTATTGTGATTAATAAAAAGTTTGTAACAAGTTGTTTGTTATTTCTGTCTGTAGGTATTGGGTATAGCCTTACTACAGAGCAAGTTCAAGTTTCAAAAAAAGCATTGAAAGATTTAGAAGCAAAGAATTACAAGTCTTACTATTATCTAAAATCTAAGCTTAAAAATACTAGTATATATCCATATTTTCAGTATAAAGAAATCAGTAGTGATCCAGAAATTTTTAAACAAGATACAATTGATGCGTATTTTAAACAAGATAATAGTAAATATTGGCAAGATAAGCTTTCTGATGATTTAGCAGAATATTACGCACAAAAGCAAGACTGGAAGCTCTTTAAAAAGTATTATAAAGGAGATCTTGGTATCTCAGGTAAATGCTGGAGCATGCAAGCTGAATATGATTCAGGAGACAAGACGCAAGCATTAAAAGAGTATGGTAATATTTGGCAAAATCGTGTCTATATGCCTTCTAGTTGCTCAGTGATGCAAAAATATTGGGATAAATCAGACTATAAGCCAAAATCTTATTTAACAAACAAAGCTTATACTCTTGCATTTGCTAACAAGTTTAGTGATAGCTTGTGGTTGTTAAATACTTATGTTAAAAATAATGATGATTATGTTCGTTATATTACAGCATGGAAAGAGGCTACAAAAAATCCTGCTAAGTTAGATCAGTTTATAAATAGATTTCATAATTATAGACATTTTGACAAAATATTTTTTGATATATCAAAAGATCTTATCCGAAAAGATCCAACAAAATATGCAAAAATTTGGGACAACTTAAAAAACAAAAGATATTTAAGTAAAAAAGTTAAACAAGAATGTATATCTGTAATAGCTGTTAGTTTTGCAAGATCACAATCACCAGAAGCAAAACAGTGGTTAGCAAGAGTTGATAAACGTTATTTAGATGCTATAGCATGGGAATGGTTATTAAGAGTAGATTTGTATAATAATAATTTTGCAGGTTATATAAAAACATATTACCAGTTGCCAAAAAAATCTCAACAAGATGATGCTTGGAGATATTGGTTAGCATATAGCTATGATAAGCAAGGACAAGCTGCAAAAGCTAAAAAGATATATGAAGAGCTAATTAAAGAACCTTTAAATTATTATTCATTCTTAGCTTCTGATAAACTCAATAAGCCATATAACTTTGGTAATAATACTGCTGACAAATTAAGTAATAGTGAGACTAAAAAATTATTATCTCAAGATGCTACTGAGCAAGCTATTGATTTATACCAGATGGGTCAATATAAAGACTCTACAAGTATATGGCGTTGGAGCATAAGAAATAAATTAAAAGCAAACCAGATTACTGAAATTAAAGAGCTTGCACGTTTAGCTGAAGATAAACATATGTATTATGCAGCTATATTTAATATGGCTGTAATTGGTAAGTATGATAATATCGATATGCTTTTCCCTAAGGCATTTATAAGTATTGTTGATAAAAATACTAAGAAGTTTGGTATTGATAGAGATCTTGTACTTTCAATTATGCGTAAAGAATCTTTATTTAATATAGAAGCTGGATCTTGGGCTGGTGCAAAAGGTTTAATGCAAGTTACTGAACCTACAGCTAAATTTATTGCTAAAAAATATAAATTATCTTTAGCTGGGGATAAATCTAAAGGGATGAATAGTCAGATATTTATTCCTCAGAATAATATTAAGTTAGGTACAGCAAACCTATATTTCCTAGAGAAGTTATTTGATAAAAATACAGTGCTTGGAATAGCTGCATATAATGCAGGACCTGGTAATGTAGCTAAATGGTTGAACGAAAAAGAAGTTCCGGCACCAATTTGGATAGAAAATGTTCCATTTGGTGAGACTAGACATTATATAAGAAAAGTACTAATGTATATGATAGTTTATAACAACTTTGTCTTTAAAGACAAAAAGAATCATATTAGTACATACTTAGATTATAAATTATCTGAAAAACAGAGCTTTAGAAAATAAATCTTAAAAAGAGTACTGTAAACCTGATGTTACAAAGTTTTGTGACTCTCCCGAAAAAGAAATTGTATACGTATATGTGACCTTTAAACTGAGATTATCAACATATTTGATGGGAAACATTAAACCTACTGGAAATACAGCAAAACCTCCCCAAGTGTCATCTGTTGCTAAATAATCTTTTGGAGCATTTTGTTGGTTTTCTATTCCATTAATACTTGTATGACCAAGACCAACCCCAGCCGCTGCATATGCTGTTACATAATCGTTTATCTTATAGTAATATTTGGCAGCTCCAGCAAAGTAGTTATTATTCTGAGTTGTATTATATTCACTAACTAAGAAGTTCTGATAAACAAACTCTAAAGCAAAAGACTCTGTAAATCTATAGCCTAAGCTAGCTACTATTGTTGCACCACCTTTAGCCATATTTGTCTGTTGTCCCCAACCACCATTGACACTAATATATGCCATAGGCTTAAATGTCTTTTTTGTAACATCATCAAGATCATTAATGTTGTAGTAGTTTTTAGGTAGCTTATAAAGACCTTTTGCATCTTTTTCAACATGCTTTGTATCATTGCCTAGTTTTTTAGCATCAGTATTTATATCAGAGTCTATAGCTGCTACAGAATCAGCATCGCTAATTAGTGGTAATGCAAAAAAAGATAATATTATTAAAGAAAGCTTTTTTATATTCATTATTTTAAAGGCTAGTAATCTTAGATATAGTTAATCCGAATGACTTATGTAAAATAAAACCTGTCATTCCGGATACTGAATCAAGTTCAGCACAGGCTTTGATCCGGAATCTCCTAGCCAAAGTAAAGAGATCCTGAATCAAGTTCAGGATGACCGCATAAAAGTACACAATACAATCGGATTGACTATAGAAAAATCGTATGCCAATTATTTAAAAATATATTATGATAGCATAAATTAAAAATTAATTAATAGGTAATAATGAGTTATGAGGAATGCCTTCTTTACTTTTTATTTATATCAATTGTTTGCGAAGGAGCCAGTTTAATTCCCATTTTTTCAGCTATATCTAATACATCTATTATGAATTGCTCACGTTGCTCTAGCTCTTCTCCCCAGTCTTGAGAAACAAAAAATACATATATTAAAATCTCAATGGATGACGGTTTTAGATCGTTTACTCTTATATAATATCCCTCTTTTCTCATATATGGAGTATCTTGAACTAATTTATCTAGAGCATTTATATATGATTTAAGCTTATTTGTTGGGGTAGATTCATCAACTTCAAGCATAGTTGTATATCTACGATACTTTCTTTCTCCCATATTATTTATTTGTGACGTAACAAATGCAAAGTTGGGTATTATAAGAGCAGAATCTTCAAAAGTTCTAATAATAGTGCTTCTTAATCCTATCTTTTCTACTATTCCTTGCTGATCTTTTATTATTACCCAATCACCGATTTTTATAGGTCTTTCAGCGGCTAGAATAATTGAGCCAAAAAGGTTTTCGATTGTATCCTTACCTGCTAATGCTATAGCAAGTCCACCAATACCAAGTGCAGCTAAAAAGTGGAACATATCAATACCAAGCTGCTCTATTATATATCCGGTGATAATAAGTATTATGATAAGGTTGATGACCTTGTTAGCAATAATTATAGCAAAAGAAAATCTTGCCGATTTGTCCGAATCTTGAGCTTTTTTATACGATGAAATAATAAATGAACATAGAACGTTTAAGATCTCAGTACATAAAAACATTGTTATAATGCCATATGTAATTCTAAATATTAAGTCAAAATAGTAGCAAGCATTTTCAAAAACTATCATTGAGTTGAAGAAGAAAAAATATGCGATGTGTATTGATATTATTAGTGATGTTGCAATAGTTAGTTTTTTGATGGTTTTATAATCCTTATTCTCAAAGATATTTCCAAGGATTCTAAATACAGGATTTAAAATCTTAAAAAATATTTCATAAGTTAGGTATAAAAGCATTATTGATATTATAAATATAATGACTATATATGTTGATTGCCCATATTCTTTAAGAAGGACAGGTATATTCTCCCAGATATCTTGTTGTAGACTATTACTTATAGATGTTCTTACATTGTTATTCAAATCATTTAAGAAAATACTTATACCATTAATTTGAGCATTTTTTGTAAAAATCCAGTTATCAGTATTCTTACTATTATTTTTAACATTTTCTAAATATATACTATTGCCTGATTTAGGTGAGGTATATATCATTACCAAATTGCTACCGGGTAGAACTTCACCTGGTATATTTCTAATTGTGATTTTTGCATTTTCAAAGACTTTATTCATAGCGAAAGCTATAAAAGTTGCATATTCTTGTCTGATATTCTGAGGAATCCAGCTGATATTCATGGTGTCAAGAGCATCTTTTGTGGTAAATTTATATGTTTGATTTTCACCAAAAACAAATCTCATATATGACAAAATAGGCATTGAAATATTTCTTATGTTGTCTTCAGTAGAATTTTTTTCATTCTTATAAATATTAAATTTTTTATGTGTTTCTGGGTTTGTAAAGTTTTTCTGAGTAAAGTACCAGTCGCCATCATTTTTTTTAGCTAAGTAAAAAGTCTGCTTATTGCTACCTTTGCCTAGGGTTAGATTTAACTTATTTGTGCTTGTATTATTTGGAATATCTTTAAGTCTAAAATCAGTTTTAAGTAGAGCCACAAGCATTTTATCAATATTAATATCTTGTTCGCTAATTGTGTAATCATTTATTTTTACAGTTTGGGGTGAGATGCAATTTATTACATCATAATAGTATTTATGAGATCCCATCCATAAGCTTAGAGATTTATAGTAAAAATTTGCAAAGAGACCTCGAGGAGTATCATTGTGGAATTTTGTAATTTGATCTTTATTCAGGAATCCTAATGATTGATATTCAAAGGTTTTAAATTGTTTGCTGGATAGGTATGTAGCAGTTGTAAAAGGTTTAATATAAACAAATAAACATATTATAAAAAGAACTAAAAATATTAATTTAGAAAACTTTAAAGTAAGAGTATATTTTTTATTTGTTAACATATCTTATATCTTGGCTAACTACATTTATTGATTTTAAAGCAATAAATTTAGCTATTCAATTGTTTTTAAATCAGTTATTTAACTATCGGATGAAGTAATATATAAAGAGTTGATTATTCTAAAGCTAAGCTTATTGTAAAATGATAAGATTTTCTAAATCATTTATAATAACCTTTAAAGCTAAGTTTTATAGGTAAGTTATGCCTAATAAATTCTTAGAAATATTACGAATTGTTTATTTATCTGTATTAATTTTTAAAATAAAGAAAGTATAAATATGTTTAGAAATATTAAAAAAGAGAACTTACTGGCATATTTTCTAACATATGTTGGTTATATGACGCTAACTATATCAATGTCATTAATATCTGCCTTATCAACTAGCCTAGATATTTCTGAGGATGAGGCTCAAATGGCGATGAGTTTATCATTTTTTATGTTTAGTCTCTCGGCAATATTATTTGCAACTCTTTCAGATATATTTACAGCAAAGAAAGTACTATTTTTATCGCAGAGTTTATCAATATCTGGTTTAGTGATTTTAGGTATAGCAAATAATATTGATGTTACATACATAGGTTTTATTTGTTTGGGACTTGGTACAGGTTGTTATTCATCTATTGCTAGAGCTTTAATATCACGTAGTGCTGATGATATTACTCAGATGAAAAAGGCATATGCTATATTATCTACAATGATAATAGTTGCTCCAATTGTGAGTACTTATTTAGTTTTATGCATACTATCTATTTCATGGAGGCTTGCTTATTTTATTATGGCTCTAATAGAGGTTGCATTGTTTCTTTTTTCTATAAATATATTAAGAATAGATGCTCAAAATCAGGTTTTAATTCCAGCATCACAAATTCTATCAGGTTTTATTCATGCTTTATCAAAACCTAGATATTTGTTGAATGTCATGATTGCTGCAATACTTTTTTCTTTCTATCTTGGGGTCTTGATGAGCTCTTATAGGGGACTATTGGTAGATGAGTTAAGTGTATCTATTAATGTTTTCACAGTCATATTTTTATTAGCATCTGTTTTTTATATTTTAGGGATAATTAGCTTTCGAATGAAAGCTAGCTCTGCACATAAGAAACGCTATAGGCTTGGAGTCTTAGGACTGGCCTTTATCTTTATAATCTCATATAGCTTTTTAAAAGTATCATTATATAGTACTGTAATATCACTACAGTTGATATGTTACTTTTTAGGTTTCTTTGTACCTTTAGCAACAGGTGCAGCGATGAGTGATATTACCAAGAATCATGGTACAGCAGCAGCTATGGTAACATTCTCGGTTGGGTTTTGTATGTCTATATGGGGGTTCATAAAAGCACATATAGGTATGTCAAACTATCACTTAATTCTTTTAGCTTTATGGGTATGCTTTAGTTTAGCTCTTTTATTAAAGATTATTGTAGTTTTTATCGTTGATAGAAGAAGATAAAGTTTATTAAATTACAAAAAACATCAATATCGTAAAGTGATATGATTTTCTAAGCTATTTATAGTAATATTTGTAGCTAAGTTAATAAAATAAAATAGAATCAATAATGATTTCTCATCTTAGAGTCCATACAGGATTTTCTGTTGTTGACAGTACGGTACGTTTAGGGGATCTTTTTTCTCGTGCAAAAGATAAAGATATTGCTGCAATAGCGCTTACAGATGTTTGTAATTTATTTGCGGCGGTGAAGTTTTATAAGCAAGCTTTAGGAAGTGGTGTTAAGCCTATATTTGGTGTTGAGCTAAAAATTGATACTGAACTAGGTGTTTCTGATTTGATACTTTTAGCTGAAGATAACGATGGTTATCAAAACATAGTTGATCTAGTATCAAAAGCTTACCAAGAAGCTGATAGAGTAGGCTCAATACCACTTATCCCCAAAAGCTGGCTTAAAGAATCTAACCTAGAGAATGTAATATGCCTAAATGGTGGTCAACATGGTGAGCTTGGTAAGGCAATCTTAGCTAAAGATGATACTAAAGTCCAAGAGATTATCGCCGAGGATATAGCAATATTTGGTCAAGATAATTATGTTATTGAAATTCATAAGTTAGAGTATGAAAACGAAGGCTTGTATAATGAAAAGGCTCTTGAACTAGCAACTAAGCATAATCTAATTGCAGTGGTGACAAACCTTACAGTATTTATGGAGTCAGATGATTATGATATCCATGAGATTAGAGCTTGTATCAACGAAAAAACTACAATTCTTGATGAGTCACGTAAATCAAGATTCACACGACAACAGTATCTAAAATCAGCAGATGAAATGTATGAGACTTTTAACTCTTTATCAGTTTTGGTTGATAATACATTAGCGATTGCAAAACGTTGTAATGTGACATTTGATTTAGGTAAACCTTGCCTACCTACTGTAGATATTCCAGATGGTTTAACTGAGAAAGAATATTTCTCTAAACTATGCTATCAAGGCTTAGAAAATCGTTTAGAGAAAGTCTTAGCAAATAAACCACAGGATAAACACGATCATATTATAAAAGTCTATAAAGATAGATTACAAAGAGAGATTGATATTATCTGTGATATGGGATTCCCAGGCTACTTCTTGATAGTAGAGGATTTCATCAGATGGTCAAAAGAAAATGATATACCAGTTGGTCCAGGGCGTGGTTCTGGTGCTGGTTCACTAGTGGCATATTCGTTACTTATTACAGATATTGATCCTTTACCGTATGGACTACTTTTTGAGAGATTTCTTAATCCAGAAAGGGTATCAATGCCCGATTTTGATATTGATTTTTGTATTCAAGGTCGAGATAGAGTTATCAAATATGTAGAGCAAAAATATGGCAAACAAAGTGTTGGTCAGATTATAACTTACGGTACTATGGCGGCTAAAGGTGTTGTGCGAGATGTAGTGCGTGTAATGGGTCAAAGTTTTGGTTTTGGTGATAGGATTGCCAAGCTTATCCCTGAAACTCCTGGAACTACATTTAAAAAGATTCTCCATGAAGGTGAACCTTTATATGATGAGATGCAGGCAGATGAAGATGTTGCTGAAATTGTTGAGAAAGCTCAAAAGCTAGAAGGTTTACCACGTAGTTTAGGTAAGCATGCTGCAGGTATTGTAATATCACCAACTGTAATATCAGATTTTGCTCCGATATATTGTGAGGATAAGGGCGGTGATATTGTAACTCAGTTTGATAAAGGCGATGTTGAGGATGTTGGTCTTGTTAAGTTTGACTTCTTGGGATTAAAAAACTTAACGATTATTAAAAATGCTATTGCAAGTATTAATGCTAAACGACCTAGTGATGAGATTCCTTTAAATATCTCAGATATTCCTCTAGATGATGAAAAGACATTTAAGCTCTTACAAGCAGGTAATACTACGGGAATATTCCAGCTAGAGTCACAAGGGATGCGTCAGATTGTCAAAGATCTTGGCACTTCTAATTTTGAAGAGATTATCGCCCTAGTAGCACTATATCGTCCAGGTCCGATGGAGAATATTCCAACATTCATTGATCGTAAGCATGGTAGAAAAAGAACTACATATTTACATCCACTATTAGAAGAAGTTTTAAGAGAAACTTATGGTATTCCGGTTTACCAAGAGCAGGTAATGCAGATGGCGCAAAAGCTTGCTGGCTATACTCTTGGAGCAGCAGATTTATTACGTCGAGCAATGGGTAAGAAAAAGCCAGAAGAGATGGAGCAACAGCGTAAAATCTTTAAAGAGGGTGCTGCAAAATATCATAATATAGAGGCTGGCCTTGCTGATGAGATATTTGACCAAATGGAAGCTTTTGCTGGTTATGGATTTAACAAATCCCATGCTGCTGCATATGCTTTAATTGCTTATCAAACTGCTTGGTTAAAGGCGCATTATCCTGATGAGTATATGGCTGCTTTAATGTCAGGGGATATGGGTAATACTGACCAGCTAGTTAAGTTTATCTTAGATTGTAAAAACATGGGCATCACAGTTTTATCACCAAATGTAAATAAGAGTGTTTATGACTGTATAGCTATCTCAAAAGGTACAATTTTACTTGGCTTAGGAGCTATTAAAGGACTTGGTGGTGAGGCTATTAAAAGTATCCTTACAGAGCGTGATGCTGAAGGAGAGTTTAGTTCTATATTTGATCTGACGCGTAGAGTAGATTTGCGTAAGGTTAATAAAAAAGCTCTTGAAGCACTTTGCTTTGCAGGAGCTATCAAAGATATATCTAGAAATAGAGCTACAGCATTTAACTCCATTGAAAAAGCTATCAAAAATGCTGGTTATGTCAATGAAATGGCAGCGGCTGGACAAAATGATTTATTTGGTTTTACAGAGCAAGAGAGCGATACTGATAATGAGTTAGAAAGGGAGTGTATATCTGAGGAGTGGAGCCTAAAAGAACTGCTAATCAATGAGAAGAAAGCTTTAGGGATGTACTTTTCAGGGCATATTATTGATGAGGAAAGTCATTGGCGTAATCATGTTAGTTTTAGTGATTTGCAAAAGATCCAGCAGCCTAATATGGATGGTAATTCTGTGAGAATTATTGCCAGTATGATAACTCCAGCTATCCGTAGAAAAACCAAGACTGGTAGAATTCTATATATTATCAATATTGATGATGAGTTTGATAGAGCAGATTGCTTAGTCGGTGAAGATGTATTTGCTCTAGTAAAAGATAATATTCAAGTTGATGATATTGTTGTTGTAGAGGGTAAAGTTAGTCGTGATGTTCAACGAGAGTGTAATAAACTAAGTGTTGATAAGGTTCAACCGATATCACAATATATTGATGAGAACTTTAGTAAAGTTGAGCTAAATCTTAGAAGTAAAAATGTAAACCCTACAAACCTTAAAAAGGTTTTAGATAATCTAAAAACAAATATAGCATCAACTGATATTCACAAAGAAAATGTTTTAGAAATAACTGTTTCTCTAGATGATGTAGAAGGTAAGTTTGATTACTTACAAAAGCCTTTTTCTATTTATAAGTTTGTTAATGATATTAGTAGATTAATAGCTGAGGGTAGTACGGTTAGTTTGAGTGGGGTTTAAATTATATTAAAGTCACTATAAATTTATTTTATGATCTAACTAAAAGCTTTGAATATTGATGACTAAATAAAGATTTGTCTTTTATCTTATTAGACATTTTATAATAATTCCTTACTCCTAAAATCGGCACAAATACCTCAACATAGAATGTTAGTATGCCAGCAAGTGACATCGCAATTAGAAACATGTTTTGTGATAGGCACATTAAAACAAGTGGAGGCAAGTAAGTGCAAATTAGAACTTTAAGATAAGCATTTTGCCCTAAAGCATCTTTTAGCGCATCAATTACACCTATTGAGATACAGCAAAAAGAGCCTATCATAGATATTAATTGAAAAGCACTTAACATATTACTAATAGTATATGATTGAGTAAAAAAGCTAATACTATTATTAAAAGCTACAAGTTGATTTTTACTATTATAAATACTTAACATCCCATGACTACCTTTCGCAGGTATCGTAAAGAATATTGCTAAGATCCATGCTAGATAAATAAAAGCTATTAATGTTGTGCTAAAAATAAGTAAAAAGATGAATGACTTATATGAAATATTCTGATTATAAAATTTTACTAGGCTTGGAATAATAAAGTGGTAACCAAAAGCATTAAATAGTACAAATAAGAATGAAAATGCTCCTATAGATTCAATAGGGTAACCATCAACGTTTATAGAAACTTTTTTTGTCGTATAAATGATCAGAAATATAGCTATGATAATAAGTGAAAGCTTAGCCGTAACAAATAACACATTACTTTTAATCACAAGTTTAGAGTTATATGTTGTAATCCCACCTAGTATGAAGATAAGAGTTACCCCAGATAGTAAATAACTTAAATTACTATTTTGTGGGAAATATAAGCTTATAGATGAACTAATCCCTGATATATAAGTAGTTAGTGATAAATATAAGATTAATAAGTAGCTACCAAAAACACTAATCTTAGCGCCCTTAAAATTTAGAAATTTAGTAGACAAAGAGTAGTATGTGTTATGTTTAACAGGCATATTATATGAGATTTTTAATATACATAATCCTGTAAATGTCATTATTAACCATACTAAGCATATTGCTAATAGGCTTCCTACAAATCCTAAGTTAACAGCAGCTATAGGTAGGCCAATAATACCACCGCCTATAGTTGAACCAATAATCAAAAATATACCTACAAACTGCTTCATATTTCATTTATTTGAATAATTATTCTGTAATGGTAATTTAAAAACTACTGTATTGGAATATTTTTATGATTAAAATATGATATTTAACAAAGTTATTGTTGGAGGTTCGTTATGTATGAGGATATTTCTTCAATGAATAAAAATTCGAAAAATTGATAATTATATTTATACTAAATATAGGTTATAAGATTTATATAAATGCTACATATTAAATCTATATTTGTGTTTGTTAAAAATTGTATCTGATAAAACTATTTAATTTGATTATCTTGATGATATTATTGAAGTCAAATGATAATTTAGTATAAAGTCACTTAATATATTCTTTATCTAGAAAATATATCCTAATCGAGGTATCAAATGAATTCACAATTTATACAATATAATGATTCTAATAATGAAGTTCTATATCAAAAGTGTAAGCTTGTAACAGATATTAAAAGTGCTGAAATACAAGAAATTATTACAGAAATGCATCAAAAGATGAGTGGTAATGGGATTGGTCTGGCGGCTAATCAGATTGGCTATCCTTATCAAATATTTATGCTTGAATTTGATAGCTCTAACTCTAGATATCCTGTAGATTTTGCAGAAGTTCCATTCCAAGTATTTATAAACCCAAAAATAACAAAAGCTTCTACTAAAAGAGTTAGCTTTTGGCATGGTTGTTTAAGTGCTCTAGGTGAGAAAAGAGGCAAGCTTGCTACATACAAAGAAATTGAATATCAGGCATATAATCAATATGGTAAGAAAATAACTGGTAAGTTGGATTCGATTGCTGCAGTAATATTTCAACATGAGTTTAATCATTTGCTTGGCTCTGTATATGTTGATTTTGACACTGAATATATGGATAGTGAAGAACTTCAAGTAAAGTTTGCAAATGGAGAACTTCGTCCATACGAGGAGTGCAATGAAGAAACTCCTTTACTATTAGAAAAATATCAAATAGGTAATGCTGTCTAAATGATGTTAGTTTTTATTAAAAAAATTTTTAGTTGTTGACTTATAAATTAAGAAGAGTATCATAACACCCACTGACGATGATAGCAGTCTGGAACCACCTGATCCCATTCCGAACTCAGAAGTGAAACGGGCTCACGCCGATGATAGTCTGGCATTTGCCCAGGTGAAAGTAGGTAGTCGTCAGACCTTTTTCAAACTCCTTCCCAACATATTTTTATATTTTAGAGTTTTATAATATATCTATAACTAGCACACTATAAATCTGTCAGATTAGGATGTGCAAACTTAATCACGTAAAATTTATATTTCCAAAGGCTGTTGATTTAATCATTATTTTTATAAAATCAAGTTGGCTGAGCGGAGTCGAAGCCTTATTTTACTTGATTTATAAAAGTCATTTTGACAAGCTCAATGATCTTTTTAACATTAAATCAACAGTCTCTTCCATTTATTTTATAAATTCATTGTTTTTATTGCATATGTCTGCTGCCTAGAGTTAAGTGATACATAGACGCTCTTTTAAAGCTCGTATATCATCTCCCAAAATTATATAGTCAATCCGATTGTATTGTGTACTTTTATGCGGTCATCCTGAACTTGATTCAGGATCTCTTTACTTTGGCTAGGAGATTCCGGATCAAGTCCGGAATGACAGGTTTTATTTTACATAAGTCATTCGGATTAACTATAAGTCACTATTGTAATGCTACATATTAGCGTTAGACCATCTATTTTAGCTCTTAAAAATCATCTTATGCAAAATTGCACAGCAGTGTTCATTTTATAGTATTCCAGAGAAGAGTTATGCCTCTTATAATACTCACTATCAGCTAACAAATTGAAAAATGAAAAGAAAATAAAAAGGAGAAATAAAATGAAAACAATAAAGAATTTAAAGAAACTAACATCACAAACATTAGCAACATGTAGCATCCCACCGTGTGGCGGCTAATAAATAAGCGATAGAGATAAGATTTAAGATAACGATTAAAGAGGAGAGACAAAATGAAAACAATAAAGAATTTAAAGAAACTAACATCACAAACATTAGCAGCATGTAGTATTCCACCATGTGGCGGTTAATAAATAAGCGATAGAGATAAGATTTAAGATAACGATTAAAGAGGAGAGACAAAATGAAAACAATTAAAAACTTAAAAAAATTAAAATCAAAGACATCATTATCTTGTAAAGCTTGTGGAATGATGTGTGCAGCTTAATAACTATAGTTACAAAAATTGGTAAATAATAAGGTGATAGTATGCAAGAAATTAAACTTCCATCAAAGACAGATATTCTAAATTGGGATAATGAGTCAGTAGTATTAAGAGTTATGAAAGAGCTAAAAATGAATAGAGCACAAGCTAAGCAATGGTTTACAGATTTTATGTGTTGGCTTTATTCTGCACAAAGATGGCGTATCGAAAAACAAAAGTCATTTATGATGGACTCAATGAATTACTTAGATGAAGTTTGGCATGCATATATTTTACATACACGAGATTATTTAGCGATGTCAAAAGAGTTATTTGGTATCGAGTGTGTTCACCATAATCCAGAAAATCCATTTAAAGGTGAACCTATGGATCCGGAAGCCTTTGAGCAGCAGCTATTATTTTTAATGGATGATTGGGGTGAAGAGTATATTGATCGAGTGTGGGCATATGGTAATGATGTTGCAGAGGCTATTTAGATAGAAACTAATCCTAGGAGAGTAAAATGAGTTTAAACTATACTATACTTTATCATGATACTAAGAGAACTAGCTATACAGATGACTTAGTTAAAGGTATTTTAGATTATATACAGAGCCCATTAACTATAGAGAAATTTTATCAAAGAATATTTGAGCTGAAGTCAGATCATATTGTTTTTATAGATGAAAAAGAGACTCCTGTTGGATATGTTTTAGTTAAGAATATAGATAATAGAAATTCTCAATGTGAGTTACATCTGCATGCTTTTAAACCAAAGTATAGAATGCCAATGATGATGTTTATTTATAAATATAAGTTCACTCAGACAGTATTTTATAAGCTATATACTAATATTAACACTTTTCATTTATTCCCTTCGAAAACGTTGATTAAAAATGTAAAAAATAATTTTTTAACGCGTTTGTTTCAGTCATGCAAAGATATGCGTTTAACGAAACATCAATTACCAGAGTCAATAATAAGCAAAAGACCAGATATCGGAGCATATTTTATTTTATCAAGAGGCACTAGAAATGCGTAATTGGATCTTAGCTTTATTTATTGTTTTGATGTGTTATTTTACTGGGACCTTTGTAGTATTAGAGGGATTGTTTATATATCGATTAGTTAAGTTCTATAGAGCGGCTTTTATAGTCTATTTTTATCGATTAAAGCTTGCTGTTACTAATATTATAAATTTGTCTAAGAGGTTTTTTTTCTGTTTTTGAAGTCGCTTTCTGAAGTTAATTTTTAATAATAACAAACAAAAGCTCGAATAAGTTGATATTATTACTCTATATAGCCTTTTATAGTTTATATAGTGATGAAGAAAGTTTACGATAATTTATATTTTTTTAAGACATTAATAAACAGTGGTTCTTTTTCCCAGGCAAGCGCAGTGCTTGGAATAGCTCATACCACTATTTCAAGACAAATTTCGCAACTTGAAGATCAAATCGGTAAGAAATTAATAACACGCTCAAATAAAGGTATTGAGTTAACTTCTGCAGGTAGAATCTTATATAACTCGACATTAAACCATCTTGAGAGTATTGATAAAGCATTAGATGATGTAGAGGGAAATATTAGTAACCTTGATGATGAGAATATTCCTATCAAAATATTTTTATCTATTGGTTTCTCATACTTTTTTATTTATAACATTTATCCTAAGTTAAAAGAAAAAATTCCAAATATTAAAATTGAATTATCAACATATACATTTAATATGATGGAGCGTGAAATCCTTAAGCTTAAAAACTTTATTCAACATTTTGATATTTGTATAACAGAAGATTTGTTCTTTCATGCAATAAACCCTGATCACTGGAATATTGTTACACGACGTTCAGATATTATGAAGATTTTTGCTTCTAAAGAATATTTAAAACAGCATGGTGAACCAAAGAAATTAGAAGACCTGAAAGATCATAATTGTTTATATACAAATCTTTGGTCAAAAACTCGCTGGAATCTGCTTGATGATGATAATAAAGAGCATTCTGTTGTAATCAATGGTAACTTTGCCACGGATGTATTAGTTCAGTTAAGAGATCTTGTACGTTTAGGTTATGGAATAGGGTTGCTTCCTGAAAAATATTTTGATGAGCCAAGTGAGGAAAACTATGAAATAGTCAACTTACTTCCTGAATATAAAACTCGACCATTTGATACTATTGTATTAACAAATATTCATGCTCAAGATGTTGAAAAAGCCAAACAAACAGGCAAAGCTATAAAAGATATTTGTATGGAAATTTTTCAACGTTGGTAAATATCGTTTAGTTGTTAAAGAAAGGGTACTATTAAATTGTTTAAATACAGTTAGTATATTTTACGGGATTTATTATCTAGATGTCGCATAGAGTTATAGCGTGTGGGGCAACATCTGATTTATAAAATTAATACTAACTGTATTTAGAACATCGTCTCTAAGATTAATAATGATATACCTGTGTAAGTTATAACTAATCCTCCTAAGCAGATACAAAGATAGTTAAGTTGAGGTCTAAAAAACATTTTTATCCTATATATTGATTTTTTATCTAAAAATAATCTTTGCCACTATTATAAGATAAAAAAGAGCTATGGCAATTATGTAAAATTAACAAGGGCAATTAATTTTTAACAAAGGTTGCCAAAATTTAAATTAAATAAATATTTGGCAATTATTTTTGAAATGTTTTTTCAGAATCTAATATGTTATCCTATACTACAATTTTTCTGATTAAAAAATTAAATGTTTAGAAGTTTACCCTTATTTATTGGTTTGAGATATATTCGCGCTAAGAAGCGTAATAGGTTTATATCTATTATTTCAGCGATATCGTTTTTGGGAATATCCTTAGGTGTTGCGGTTTTGATTACAGTAATGTCTGTTATGAATGGTTTTGATCAGCAGATTAAAAGCAGAATTTTAATGATGGTACCACCATTAAAGGTTTATGAGATGGGTGGCAAGCTTGAAGATTGGCAGTCACTTTCAAAAAAAATATTAGCAGACAACCCTAAGGTTACAGCAACTGCACCAATAGTTGAATCTCAAGGATTACTTAGTGCTAATGCTGGCGGCAGTACTACGGCATTTGTTCAGATTCAAGGCATAGAACCAAAATATCAAACTAAAGTATTACCAATTAAAAAGCATATTGTTGAAGGGAATTTGTCATCTTTGGATGATGGTAAAGGATATAATATAGTCTTAGGTAGTGTCTTAGCAGGTAATTTAGGAGTATCTGTAGGAGATAAAGTTACTCTCATAGTACCTAAAGTCAGTCTAACTCCTGCAGGTATGATCCCACGTATTAAGCAGTTTACAGTAACAGGTATCTTCTCTGTGAGTTATCAGTATGATGCTTATTATGCGATGATTAATATCAAAGATGCTCAAAAAGTTTTTGAAACTGGAAATACTATTACATCGTTACAGTTAGGTACCAAAAATGTCTATGATGCTCCAGCCATTAAAAATAAGTTAAATGATGGTGGTTTATCATCATATTATTTCACGCGTGATTGGACAGATGAAAACAAATCATTTTTTGATGCGTTGAAGATGGAAAAAACTATGATGTTCTTTATATTGCTATTGATAATAACTGTAGCAATATTTAATTTACTGTCATCTTTGGTAATGGTCGTTACAGATAAGCGTAGCGATATTGCTATTTTAAGAACTATGGGAATGTCATCACGTCAAATTATTACAGTATTTATATATCAAGGTTTTATAATCGGTCTGATAGGTACAATTATTGGCGTATTATTAGGAGTGATATTATCAACTTATGCTACAGAGATCGTTAATTTTATCCAGCATGTTACAGGTAGACAGTTTTTAAGTGCAAGTGTTTATCTAATTGATTATATTCCATCAGAGCTAATGTTTTCTGATGTTGTTAAAGTAACTTTAGTTTCGATGTTTTTAAGCTTTTTAGCAACATTGTATCCAGCTTGGAGTGCTTCAAGAGTTCAACCAGTAGAGGCCTTAAGATATGAGTGATATTGTTTTAAGCTGTAAGAATGTTTCAAAGAAATATACTGAATTTAAGAATGATATAGCTATTCTTAAGGATATTAATCTTGAGATTAAAAAAGGTGAGAAGGTTGCTATATTAGGTCTATCAGGTTCTGGTAAAACTACTTTATTAAATGTACTTGGAGGATTAGATAAATGTAATTCTGGTGAGGTGCATTTAATGGGTGAAAGATTTGATAACCAATCTGTGAATAAAAGAGCGATAATGCGTAATAAACATTTAGGTTTTATATATCAATTACATCATCTTTTACCTGAGTTTACTGCTATTGAGAATGTTATGATTCCATTAGCAATCACTAAAAAATATAATAAAAAAGATTCAATAAAACGTGCTCAAGAAATTCTTGAAAAAGTCGGTCTAGATCATCGTGCGAATCATAAACCGGCAGAGCTATCAGGTGGAGAGCGTCAAAGAGTTGCGATTGCTAGAGCATTAGTAACTAATCCAAATTGTATTCTTGCAGATGAACCAACTGGTAATCTTGACAGTCAAAGATCAGAAAGCATTTTTCAATTAATGCAACAGCTAAGTGATGATTTTGGTACTAGTTTTGTGATTGTCACACATGATGAAAAATTAGCTCAAAGAATGAATAAAATCTATAGGCTAGTAGATGGCGAGATAGAGCTGGTTGAAAACTCTAAATAACTTTATTTTTTCTCTTTCTTTAATAAAAAAAATCATTTTTAATTTACTGACATTTAGTATACTGCATTAGTAGGTGGTTATATTTCTATAGGCTGTGTAAATTATGAAAACAGTAGTATTTGTCTACAATGATTCTTTAAAGTCATATAAAAAAAATTTTTTATTAAAGATCGAAAGAGATCTTAAAGGATATCAATATAATACTTTGATTATTGATAATATGTCAGAGGTTGTTGAGATACTTGAAGAGAACTCAAGAATATGTTGTATTGTCTTAGATAGGGCAAGCTTTAATGTGGAGGCTTTTCATAATATTGCGCATTTAAATACAAAACTCCCCATATTTGTTGCCTCTGATTATAATCAAAGTATCAAACTTAATCTCAGAGATTTTAATCTAAATATCAACTTCTTACAGTATGACGCTTTAGCTGGTGAGGACTCTGATTTTATTCATAAGACTATTACAAATTATTTTAATGATATATTACCGCCATTAACTTATGAGTTATTTAAATATTCAAGAGATTTTAATTCATCATTTTGTACACCGGGACATCAGGGTGGCTATGGTTTTCAAAGATCTCCAGTAGGTGCTTTGTTTTATGATTTTTATGGTGAGAATATTTTTAAAACTGACCTATCTATTTCAATGAAAGAACTTGGTAGTTTGCTAGATCATTCAGAGGCTCACAAAGATGCTGAAGAATACATCTCAAAAGTTTTTAAATCTGAAAGGTCTCTTATCGTAACTAATGGCACATCAACAGCAAATAAAATAGTAGGAATGTATAGTGTTGCTGATGGCGATACTATTTTAGTTGATAGAAATTGTCATAAGTCGATAACTCATCTTATGATGATGGTTGATGTTAACCCTATATATCTTAAGCCAACTAGAAATGCTTATGGCATAATTGGAGGGATACCTAAAAGTGAGTTTCAAAGAGAAACGATTCAAGAAAAAATAGATAATAGTAATATTGCAGATAAATGGCCTGAATATGCAGTTGTTACAAATTCAACTTATGATGGAATCTTATATAATACTGATACAATACATAATGAATTAGATGTTAAAAAGTTACATTTTGATAGTGCTTGGATTCCTTATGCAATATTTCATCCGATATATAAGCACAAAACTGCAATGCAGATTAATCCTAAACCTGAGCATATAATTTTTGAGACACAATCTACACATAAGCTTTTAGCCGCATTTAGCCAATCATCTATGCTTCATATCAAAGGTGATTATAATGAAGAAGTTTTAAATGAAGCATACATGATGCATACTTCAACATCACCGTTTTATCCTATAGTCTCAAGTACAGAAATGGCAGCCGCTATGATGGAAGGTGAACAAGGCTATAATCTTATAGACAAAACTATCAATTTAGCGATAGATTTTAGGCAAGAGTTAGTTAAATTAAAGTCTGAAGCCAATGGTTGGTTTTTTGATGTTTGGCAACCTGATAATATATCAAACAAAGAAGCTTGGCTATTAAGAAATGCTGAGAAGTGGCATGGTTTTAAAAATGTAGATGGTGATTTTTTATCACTAGATCCTATTAAAATAACTATTTTGACGCCAGGTATAAAAGATAATGATGTCCAAGACTGGGGTGTTCCGGCAGATGTTGTGGCTAAGTTCTTAGATGAGCATGATATTGTTGTTGAGAAATCTGGACCTTATTCTTTATTGTTTATCTTTAGTTTAGGAACTACAAAAGCCAAATCTGTAAGACTTATATCTGTGCTAAATAAGTTTAAACAGATGTACGATGAAAATACTTTGATAGAAAAAATGCTACCAACTCTATATGCTGAAGATCCAAAATTTTATGATGGTAAAAGGATACAAGAAATTAGTGAACAGTTACATCAATATATGAAAGATGCGAATTTACCAAACCTTATGTATCATGCTTTTAATGTTTTACCAGAACAAAAACTAAATCCGCATAGAGCTTTTCAAAAATTATTAAAGGGTAAAGTTAAAAAAGTTCCTTTAGCTGATATATACGAGCATATTTGTGCTGTTATGGTACTTCCTTATCCGCCAGGAATTCCAGTAATATTCCCAGGAGAAAGAGTAACAGCAGAATCAAAAGTAATTCTAGATTTCTTATTAATGTTAGAAAAAATAGGTTCGATGTTACCAGGATTTGATACGGATATTCATGGTCCAGAGAGAGCTAAAGATGGTAAGCTATATATAAAAGTTCTTGATGAACAAGAATAGTAAATTTTTTTGAGAAAAAATGCTTATAAAAGTGCATAAAAAGATGTATAGTGTCTTTTGTTAGAGTTCAAATTTAGTGGGTAATTTCTTATGTTAAAAACTCCTCTTTACGAAGCGCATGTAGCTGCTAATGCTAAAATGGTTGATTTTTCTGGTTGGTCAATGCCAATTAACTATGGCTCACAGATTCAAGAGCACAATAATGTTAGAGAAAATTGTGGTGTATTTGATGTTTCACATATGCTTGCTGTAGATATCAAAGGTAAGGATGCCGAAAAATTCTTACGCCATATGTTAGCAAATGATGTGGCTAAATTATTAAGCAATAAAGCGCAGTATGGCTGTATGCTAAATCATGAAGCTGGAATTGTTGATGATTTAATTACTTATAAAATTGATGAAGAAAATTTTAGAATCGTTGTAAATGCAGGTAATAGAGAATCTGATGTAGCATGGTTTAGAGAAAATGCTAAAGATTTTGCTGTTGATGTAACTCCTCAAGAAGATTTAGCTATAGTAGCAGTTCAA
Organism: Francisella uliginis; assembly: GCF_001895265.1. NCBI lineage: Bacteria > Pseudomonadati > Pseudomonadota > Gammaproteobacteria > Thiotrichales > Francisellaceae > Francisella > Francisella uliginis. Next base: position 1,739,590 of record NZ_CP016796.1, on the reverse strand, counting down.
GGGCCAAAGGCAGCTGAAATAGTTGAGCATGTAGTAACATCAGATATTGCTGAACAGTTAGATCATCTTAAGCCTTTTTCATTTAAGTTTTTTAGTAAGTGGATGTTTGCTCGTACAGGTTATACTGGAGAGGATGGTTTTGAGATAATGCTTCCTGCAGATCAAGCTGTAGAATTTTGGAATAGCTTATTAAAATATGGAGCAACACCAGCGGGCCTTGGTGCTAGAGATACGCTTAGATTAGAAGCAGGTATGCACTTATATGGCTCAGATATGGATAGCTCAACAACACCTTTAGAAAGAGGTCTTGGCTGGAGCGTTGACTTATCTGATGAGGATAGAAACTTTATAGGTAAAAAAGCCTTATTGGCTAAGAAAGCAAAAGGTATAGATACTAAGTGGGCTGGCATAGTTCTTAGATCAAAAGGTGTTTTAAGATCTGGTCAAGAGATAGTTTTTGATAATGGTGAAAAAGGTTATATTACAAGCGGTAGCTTTTCACCAACTTTGAAAATTGCTATAGCTTTGGCGTATGTTCCTAAACAAGGAAGTAATCCTAAAGTAAATATACGTGGTAAAGAGTTAGACGTTGAGATTGTGAAACCTAGATTTGTCAAAAATGGTAAATCTTTAATATAGATTATATAAAGTACTCATGTCATTTTAGCTAAGTTTTAGAGTGACAATAAATTTTAAACTATTAGTATTGCAAGTTTTAAGTAAAAAATTAAATTGGTTAATTATTGGAGGTAAAAAATGTCAAATATTCCTAATGAATTAAAATATACAAAGTCACATGAGTGGATCAAAGTAGAGGGTGATGAAGTAATAGTAGGTATTACAGAGCACGCTCAGTCATTACTTGGAGATTTGGTATATGTTGAGCTTCCTGAGGTTGGAGAAGAGTTCTCAAGAGGTGATGATACATGTGTTGTGGAGTCTGTGAAAGCAGCATCAGATGTGTATTCTCCACTTGATGGTGAAATTATAGAAGTAAATGAGTCTTTAGTAGATGATCCTTCGCAAGTAAATCATGCACCATACAAAGATGGTTGGTTATTTAAACTAAAAATCTCTGATGAGTCTCAGCTAGGTGATTTATTAGGTGCTGAAGATTATGCAAAAAATATGCAAGACTAGACTAGTTTCTATAACACTATAAAGTCTTACTAATTTACTCTTTTAAGAAATTCTTATACAAAGGCATGGAGGAAGTATGTCTTTTATACCACATAAGTCTGAACAAATTAAAAAAATGCTGGATACTATAGGAGCAAGCTCTGTAGATCAGTTATTTGATGAGATTCCTGCTCAGCTAAGAGCCAATGCTCTAAAAATTCCAGACGGAATCAATGAAATACAATTAGCAAATGTTGCAAGAAAAAGAGCTAATAAGAATCACCATAATACTAACTACATAGGAGCTGGGGCATATAGTCATTATATTCCTTCAGCGATATGGGATATTGTAGCTCGTGGAGAATTTTATACAGCATATACACCATATCAAGCTGAGGCTTCTCAAGGTGGTCTACAAGTTATCTATGAATTCCAAACCATGATGGCAGGACTAACTGGTATGGATGTATCAAATGCATCTATGTATGATGGGGCAACTGCATTAGCAGAGTCTGTACTTATGGCGATTCGCTCTAATAAAAAGGCAAAATCACAAAAAGTCCTAATAGCTGAAGCGTTACATCCAACGTACTTAAATGTACTAGAAACAATTACGAAGCATCAAGGTATTGAGATTGATGTTGTAAACTTGGACTCTAAAAATGGTAAAACAGATATAGCAAAGCTAGCTGATTTTGCTGATACTCAATATGCTGCGGTAGTTGTCCAAAGTCCTAATTTCTTAGGTCAACTTGCAGATGTTGATAGTCTGACAGATTGGGCGCATGAACATGGAGCTTTAGCTATAGCTGTAACTAATCCAATGTCCTTAGCAATCTTAAAATCACCAGCTGAATGGGGTGAAAAAGGTGCTGATATAGTCTGTGGTGAGGGTCAGCCTATGGGTGTGCCTTTAGCTTCAGGCGGTCCATATTTTGGCTTTATGACTTGTAAAATGCCTCATGTGCGTCAAATGCCAGGTCGTATTGTTGGTAGAACTGTTGATCTAGATGGTAATGAAGGTTTTTGCTTAACTCTACAAGCTAGAGAGCAACATATTCGCCGTGCAAAAGCTACTTCTAATATCTGTACTAACCAAGGTCTTATGGTAACAGCTGCAACTATTTATATGAGTTTGCTTGGTGCTGAAGGTCTAGAAAGAGTTGCTAGTGTATCTCATGAAAATACAACAAACCTAGCAAATGAGTTATCTAAATTAGATGGTGTAAGTATTAGGTTTGATAAAGCATTTTTTAATGAGGTGGTTATTGATTTACCTGTAAACGCAACAACTTTCGTAACAGAAATGGAAAAAGAAGGTATTGATGCCGGATATTTCTTGGGTGAATATAGTAACGACTTAGAAAAATCTATTATGATTTGCGCTACTGAAATTCATACACAAGAAGATCTAGATGAATATATTGCAGCGACTAAGAAAGTTCTAGCTAGGTTAGGAGGTTAATTAAATGGTTATTTTTGAAAAAACTAGAGGTGTAAACTCACCAGCTGTAATGCCAAGTAAAAAAGGTGATACTTCGGATATTCCAGCAAATATGCTTCGTTCTAAAAAACCTATTTTGCCTGAACAAGCTGAGTTAGATGTTGTTAGACATTATACACAACTATCACGTAAGAATTTTTGTATAGATACAAATTTTTATCCACTAGGTTCTTGTACTATGAAGTACAATCCTCGTGCAGCACATAAGTATGCTTCGCTACCTGGTTTTTTAGAAAGACATCCGTATGCAAGTACACAAAGTGCTCAAGGTACTCTAGAGTGTTTATATGATCTACAAGATTTGATAAAAGAGCTAACAGGTATGACTGGTGTTTCACTTGCACCTATGGCAGGCGCTCAAGGTGAGTTTGCAGGTGTAGCTATGATCAAAGCTTATCATCATAAACGTGGTGATTTTGAGCGTAATGAAATTATTGTGCCAGATGCAGCTCATGGTACAAACCCAGCTACTGCAAAAGTGTGTGGCTTAAAAGTTATCGAGATTCCAACTAAGAAGTGTGGTGATATTGATATCGAAGCTCTTGATAAAGTGCTAGGACCAAAAACTGCTGGTATTATGCTTACAAATCCATCTACTGTTGGGGTATTTGAAAGAAGTATAGCTGTGATCGCAAAGAAAGTTCATGAGGCTGGCGGTTTACTATACTATGATGGCGCAAACCTAAATGCGATCATGGGTAAAGCGCGCCCTGGAGATATGGGCTTTGATGTTTTACATATGAATTTACATAAAACTTTTGCAACTCCTCATGGTGGTGGCGGTCCAGGTGCTGGTCCAGTAGCTGTTAATGACAAATTAAAAGAGTTTTTACCTGTACCAATGGTTGGTAAAAAAGATAATAAATTTGTATGGTTAGAGGAAAAAGATGTACCTAATACTATCGGTAGACTATCTGCGTTTAACGGTAATATTGGGGTGTTACTTAGAGCATATATTTATGGCGCAATGTTAGGTGGTAATGGCTTAACTGAAGCATCTGAAATAGCAACTCTAAACGCTAACTATATGATGGTGCGTTTAAAAGAAGAAGGCTTTACAATAGCATATCCTGATAGAAGAGCATCTCACGAGTTTATTGTGACATTAAAACCTGAATTTCAAAAGTATGGCGTGACAGCTACGGATTTCGCTAAGTGTTTGATAGATAGAGGCGTGCATGCTCCTACTATGTATTTCCCATTGCTAGTACCAGAATGCCTACTAATAGAGCCTACTGAAACTGAGAATGTTGATAGTATGGAGAAGTTTATCCAGGCAATGGTTGAGATTAGGAATATTGCAAAACAAAACCCTGAGTATCTTAAAAAAGCACCATATAGTTTACCATCTCGTCGTTTAGATGATGTCAAAGCAGCCAAAGAGCTTGATATTGTTTGGCAGCCTAAATAATAACCATCAAAAATTATTCCCACCATCATGTTTGATACGGGGATATATATAGTTAATTCGAAAGAAAAATGTCATTCTACGACTTGATCGTAGAATCCAAATTTAAAGCTCATAATAATTGGATCCTATGGTCAAGCCATAGGATGACAAAAATGGTTTCAAAAGTTATTAGAATTAGCTATATCTTAAAAGTAAAGTATTAAACTTTGTTTTTCGTTTAAGTCATACAGGTTTCGTTGCTTACTTCGTAAGCTATAACGACATACTTTTTGTATAGCAAAAAAAGTATGCAAAATTGCCTAGCACTACGCTGCCGCATTTTAAGCCAATGAAAAAATAGAAAACTCGTCCAATTGTATTGAACTCGGACAATTCTATTTTTAATTCATTGTCTTTAGTAAATGCTAATCGCTAATGTGCAGATATGATAATAAATACTAATGGAACTATCCAAAAATATCTGATTCTATTTTTTGATGAGAGTTTTTTTAGAAAAGTAAACTACATTTTCATATCAAATAATCTATAATCTTAATAATATCTTTTAGATTTTATAATTTTGAATGACAACTCAGCAATATCTCGAGCAACTTAACAAACGCTATAAAACTGGTATATCTCGTGAACATACATACCGCAAGGATTTAGAAGATTTGCTAGTATCTCTAGTAGCCGATATAGATGTCACAAATGAGCCGGCAAATGTTACAGACTGTGGTAACCCTGATTATGTGATTACCAAAAAAGATATACCAATTGGTTATATCGAGGCGAAAGATATTGGTAAAGATTTAGATTCAAAGAACTACAAAGAGCAGTTTAGTCGCTACCGCAAGGCTTTGGATAATTTGATTATCACAGATTATTTGCGTTTTCAGTTCTTCAAAGAGGGTGAGCTAGTTACACAGATTGAGATTGCGACTATTGAAAATGGCGAGATTAAACCAATCGTTAGAAACTTCCAACAGTTTGAAAATCTAATCAAAGATTTCTGTACATATATAGGTCAAACTATCCGCTCGCCGAAGAAATTAGCGGGGATGATGGCAGGTAAGGCAAGATTATTGCAAAATACATTAGAAAATGCACTAAACAAAGATATCGAAGATGAGCAAAATAGTGGGCTAAGATCACAATATGAAACTTTTAGAAATATTCTAATCCATGATTTGACACCAAAGGGCTTTGCGGATATTTATGCTCAAACGCTAGCGTATGGGATGTTTGCTGCAAGGTATCACGATAAGGTTTTAGACACTTTCTCGCGTCAAGAAGCAGCTGAGAAGATACCCAAGACAAATCCATTTCTAAGAATGCTGTTTGACTATGTCGCTGGTACAAATATTGATGGCAGGATTAAGCATACAGTTGATAACTTAGCGGATGTTTTCCGTGCGGTAGATTTACGCAAGATACTTTCAAAATTTGGTAGAAGTACCAAAACCCAAGATCCAATAGTGCATTTTTATGAGGATTTTCTATCTGAATATGACTCAAAGCTTAGAAAGGCAAAGGGAGTTTGGTATACACCTCAACCTGTAGTTAGCTTTATCGTAAGAGCAGTTGATGAGGTGCTAAAATCAGAGTTTGGACTAAGCCAAGGGCTAGCAGATACTACCAAGACAAAGATACAAATTGACAGTCAAACAACTGATAAAAGATCAAAATCTGGCTATAAACAAATAGAAAAAGAAGTCCACAAAGTCCAAGTTCTAGATCCAGCAACTGGTACAGGGACATTTTTGGCAGAGGCGATTAAGTTTATTTACAATAACAATTTCAAAGCTATGCAAGGTGCTTGGAGTGGTTATGTAGAGGAGCATTTGATACCTAGGTTAAATGGCTTCGAGCTACTGATGGCAAGTTATGCAATGGCACATCTAAAGTTAGATATGCTTCTAACAGATACCGGCTATAAGCCAAAATCTACCCAAAGCCAACGCTTCCATATCTATCTGACAAACTCACTTGAGGAGCATCACCCTGATACTGGGACACTTTTTGCTAACTGGCTAAGTAATGAAGCCAATGAGGCAAACCAAATCAAAAAAGATACTCCAGTAATGGTAGTGATGGGTAATCCGCCGTACTCGGTTAGCTCTAGTAATAAAGGCGAATGGATACAAGACCTAATTAAAGACTATAAGAAAAACCTTAATGAAAGAAAGATAAATTTAGATGATGATTATATCAAATTTACTCGTTATGGACAGCATTACATAGATAGAACAGGTGAGGGTGTATTAGCGTATATATCTAATAACTCTTTTATAGATGGTATAACTCATAGGCAGATGAGAAAGTCACTATTAGAGAGCTTTGATAAGATTTATATCATAGATTTACATGGTAATTCTAAGAAAAAAGAAATTTGCCCAGATGGCTCAAAAGATGAAAATGTCTTTGATATTATGCAAGGCGTATCTATCAATATTTTTGTTAAAACTGGAGCTAAGAAAAAAGGCGAATTAGCTGAAGTCTACCATTATGATTTGTTTGGTAAGAGAAACTATAAGTATGACTTTTTAAATCAAAATGATTTAAAAAATATTTCATGGAATAAATTAGAATATAGTAAGCCAAATTATTTTTTTGTGAAAAAAGATTTTGGTTTGATTAAACAATATGAGAGAGGGTTTAATGTAAGCTCATTATTTAAAGTTTATAGTTCAGGCATTGAAACCCAACAAGATAAGCTTGCTATAAATATGAATAAAGCAGAACTTATTAAAGTGTGTCAAGATTTTAAAGATTTAGATCAGGCAGCAATTAAAGCAAAATATGAAATAGTAGATAAGAGAGATTGGACTGTATTAAATGCAAAAGAAGATATAAAAGCAAATGGATTACATAGCATTGCTAAAATCGATTATAGAATATTTGATAGTAGATATTGTTATTTATCAAAATCATCTAAAGGCTTTAGTGCTTATTCTAGATATTCTACTATGAAACATTTACTATATGATAATATTGCTTTACTTGTACCTAGACAAACATCTCAAGACTATAGACATATTTTTATAACTAAAAAACCTGTAGATGGAAATACCTTATCAACTGCAAAAAAATTTGGTAGTGCACCAATTTTTCCATTATATCTCTACCCAGATGATGACTCACTAGATTCTAGCAGAGTACCAAATTTAGATATGAGTATTGTTAAAGAGATTGAGAAGAGCCTTGGCTTGGAGTTTGTTGCTGAGAAAACACACCATTCAAGTTTACTGAGCGGAGTCGAAGTGTTGAATGGTGATTTAGGTACTCAATCATGTAATAACGGCACTTCGACTCCGCTCAGTGACCTATCTAAAACATTTGCCCCAATAGACATACTCGACTACATCTATGCGGTACTTCACAGTCCTAGCTACCGTGAGAGATACAAAGAATTTCTAAAAATAGATTTCCCACGCGTACCATATCCAACTATAGATACTTTTTGGCAACTGGTAGAGCTAGGCGGACAACTTCGCCAAATTCATTTATTAGAGTCGCCAGTAGTTACAGGTTACATTACAAGCTACCCGATAGATGGCGATAATATTGTCGATAAACCAAGCTATAAAGATGGCAAAGTTTACATCAACAAAGGGCAGTATTTTGATAATGTCCCAGAAGTAGCTTGGAATTTTTATATTGGTGGTTATCAACCAGCTCAAAAATGGCTCAAAGATCGTAAGGGTAGAGAGCTAGGCTTTGAAGATATCTTACATTATCAAAAGATAATTCTAGCACTTACTGAAACTGATAAGTTGATGAAAGAGATTGATAAGGTTTATAGTGTGGCTTAGATGATAAGAAATATTTTCACAAGCTCGGCTATATTATTTTTTTGTACTATTTTAGCAAAACAATCATTTGGATATGCGCATACTCATTTAATGCTAGAAAATAATTGTAGTACAGATGCTATCTTTACTATCACAGATAAAGATAGTGGTTATAGTTTTAAGAAGGTTATTAAACCTTATCAGTATTATGTTACTAAAGAGTTATCTAATGATAATTTTCTACTCGCTACAACCTCAAACTATAATATAAATTTTAAGTCAAGAAATTCATACGGTTCTGTTAAATATGAATTATCAAATGCATTCTTTTATTTCGGTGAGAAGGGCGCAAATAAAGCATTATTTAAAGATGCGATTGGTAATATAGAGGTAAATCACAGATTACATAATGATAATTATGAATACTATTGGACTAATTATTCCGTCAACATAAAAACATTCATCAATGGCAGCTTAATTACGCCAAGCTTTACAATTTCAGCATGTCATAAAGAAATAGATACCTTTGATAGTTTATTATTTGGTGTTAAAAAAGTTTTAATATTTGGTGATAGCTTAAGTGATAAAGGGAATCTTTATAAATATTCATTACAATTGTTACCAAAGTCAACACCATATTATAGAGGGATGTTTTCTAATGGAGAAGTATGGTCAGAACAATTTGCAAATAGGTTATATCTAAATAATATTTCTGTTAATAACTATGCTGTTGGGGGTAGTTCAGTTATAGTATTTCCAGATTGGGCTGATAATGATACTCCATATGTGTTAGGTGATCAGGTTGGTTTATACCTTAATTTAGATTCGAATGAGAATATTAAAGATAAACTAGCAATATTTTTTGTAGGTGGAAATGACTACTTAACATCTAATCCAAAAATGGAAGATATTGATAATGCTGTTAAGCAAGTTACAGATGGCATTATATCTGCTATTGAGAGGGTTGGCGTAAAAAAAGTGGTTATTATAGGTTTGCCAGACCTTAGTATAACTGGTGAGTCTAAGTCTCTAAAAAATCAAGATGTCTTGAAAAAGATATATATAAAGCATAATGAAATTTTAAAAGCATATGCTAATAAACATAATATGAAATTTATAGATATCGCACCAGTATTTGATGAAATGATTAATAATACGAAGAACTTTAATAAGAAATATCATGCAAATATAAGCCTGAAGCATATCAAAGATTCATGTTGGTTGGGAGGGTATTTTTTATCTGAGAAAGCTAAAATAAACAAAGCATATAATGATTTAGAAAATAAGGATAGTTCTAGAGTTAAGATGACTGAGCTACTAGACCAACCTTCGATGCAAAGTATTATAGATGCAGGTTATACAGGAAGTATGTGTAATAATCCGCAAAACTATGCATTTTGGGATCATGTTCATCCTACTTACCAAATCCATCGAGCATTATATGATCATATTGTTAAAGAACTTGGGGCAAAATCTTACACAAAAGAAATTATGTAAAAATTTCTGAAAACTATCTCGTAAAAGTAATTATTTTCACCATATTTCTCATATATTATCAGTTATATAAAGCTATTGAAACGTAGGTTTTAAGGTGACAAGAGTAGTTTTATTTGTAATACTGTAAGTATATTCGTTATAGAGGATTTAATTGATGAACGAATTTAAATATAGTCTGCAAGATCTCAAAGAAAAGATCTTTACTCAAAAATATAATAAATATGCTCCTCAAAAAGGAGTACACCTATATCACTTTCCTGGTTCACTTTATTCACAAATTGCTAGACAAGCATTAGCTGAGAAAAAAGCTAAATATGAGAGTCATATCATCTTAATAAATAATGCTTATCAGCAGTATGAACCTGAGTTTGTAAGAATCTCACCATTTTGTGTTGTGCCTATTCTTGTTATAGATGGCAAAGTGACAAATGATGCATATAATATTGCTAAATTTGCAGATAAATATTTTTCTATACATGCTTCACTCTTTCCTACAGATAAACAACTACAAAAAGAGTTTGGATATTTGCAAACACTAGTGGATAAAATCAATGCTGAAGCTTTAACTTATGGAGATGTGTTGGTTGCTAAAAGGCCTTTTATGTTTAGGTTTCTTTCTAAAAATGGGCATCAGCATAAGATCGAAATTTTAGAGAAGAAAGTAAAGGAGTATTCAGGAGATCCTTTTTTAAGGCGAGCGTTTGAAAATAAGCTTAAAACAGTTTCGAAAACAAACAATATTGTCCATAATCCAGAGTCAATGGTGCAAATTTTACAAGGCACAAAAGAGGCTATAGCTAAGTTAAATGAGTATTTACAAAGTCATGATGGTAAGTTTGCTCTAGGTAAAGATTTCTCTGCGATAGATATTTATCTTGGAGTATTCTTATGGAGATTAGACTTTTTAAATCTTAGTAAATATTTGTGGGGCGATAGCCAGTGTATAAAGCGATATACAGAAACTCTTTGGAAGAGAGAATCATTTAAAGAAGCTGTTATTAAACCATGGAAGCAAATGAAAAAAGATATCCTTATTCCAATGGTTATTTCAAAATTCAAATCTAAATTAGGCTTTAAATCTTAGGCTTTCGATCTTATTGGCTTGAGAAGAATATATTTTTTTCATAGACTGATCTTATATCTGAGTGATTTTGTGCGAGTCTGAGTTGGTGAAAGATTGGAATAGTCTAGAAAAAGAGTATCAAAATAGAGTTAGCTCTATAAGTAAGTTTTTAGATGGTAAAGTTTGTAAGAGTAATGATTGTATATCACTATTAGAGAGTGCTATTTTACCAAGAGATAAAGTTTGTATTGAAGGAGATAACCAAAAACAAGCAAGTTTCTTGGCCAAGTCATTACTGGCTTGTGATGTTTCAAAAGTTAATCATCTTCATATGATACAATCTGCTATTTCATTACCACAACACTTGGATATTTTTGATAAAGGAATTGCTTCAAAGGTTGATTTTAGTTTCTCGAGTCCTCAGTCAATCAGACTGTCGCAGATGATTAAAAATGGTAAGATTGAGATAGGTAATATCCATACTTATAACGAGCTATATGCTCGAATGGTAATGGATCTAACACCAAATGTGGCACTTATTGTTGCAGAGCAAGCAGATAGAGAGGGAAATCTATATACTGGAGCAAATACTGAAGAGACTCCAGCTATTGTTGAGGCAACTTCATTCAAAAAGGGCTTGATAATAGTACAAGTTAGTAAGATTGTTGATAAGCTTCCACGAGTTGATATACCGGGTGATTGGATAGATGTGATTATAGAATCTCCCGAACCATGTTATATTGAACCACTATTTACTAGAGATCCTGCTTTGATAGATGAAATCAAAATTTTAATGGCAATGATGGTTATTAAAGGCATATATGCTCCATATCAGATTAATCGACTTAATCATGGTGTAGGCTTTAACACCTGTGCTATAGAACTTATTTTACCTACATATGCCGAATCATTAGGATTGAAAGGTAAGGTTTGTAAACATTGGGTAGTTAACCCTTTGCCAACATTGATTCCAGCAATTGAAGCGGGATTTGTGGAGTCTGTCTATTGTTTTGGTGGAGAATTAGGGATGAATGATTATGTCAAAGCAAGATCCGATATATTTTTTACAGGTAGGGATGAGTCACTTAGATCAAATAGGTTATTTGGTCAATTAGCTGGACATTATGGAAGTGATGCTTTTAATGGGGCGACTTTACAAATAGATTTACAAGCAAATAGTTCAACGGCAACAAAAGGGCGTGTAGCTGGATTTGGAGGAGCTCCAAATATGGGCTGCGACTCTTTGGGTAGGCGACACTCTTCTTATGCATGGTTAAAAGCAGGACAAGAACGAACACAAGCAACATCTAACAATATGCCACGTGGAAGAAAATTAGTTATACAAATGGTCGAGACATTTCAGGGTTCTGGTAAACCAACATTTGTTGAAAATCTTGATGCTTGGGATTTACAAAAAGAAATGAAAGCAGATTTACCTCCGGTAATGATTTATGGTGATGATATATCGCACGTTGTTACAGAAGAAGGTATTGCAAATCTTTTGATGTGTAGGAACACAAATGAGAGAGAGCAGGCAATTCGAGGTGTAGCAGGTTATACGCCAGTTGGATTAGCAAGAGATAAACAAAAGGTTGCTGAGCTAAGAGAAAGGGGAGTGATTCAGCGCCCAGAGGATTTAGGGATAAAACTTAGTGATGCAACTAGGGATTTGCTGGCGGCTAAATCTATACGTGATCTTGTTGATATTTCAGGAGGCTTATATAAAGCACCAAGTAAATTTAGAAACTGGTAGGTGAAATAGATATGCAAAAATTAAATTATATATTTGAATCTACAAATTCAACAACGAAAGGCTTAGCTTGTACTGTAGGTGTTGTAGGATCTGGAAATTGTGAAGTGTTAGTAGATAAAAGTAAGCAAGAAGGCAAAGTAACATTTGATATATTTACATCAGTGGATGGATTTGAGCAGTTATGGCAAGCAGTATGTACAGATTTTGTTGATGAGTATAGGCCAGAAGCATTAAGTTTTAGAATAAATGATAGTGGAGCAACACCTGCTGTTGTAGCTCTTAGGCTAAGACAAGCAATTGAAGTATACTATAAACAAGAAGTTCCAAAAGGTAGTAATTATCTAGAGCTTGATGCTAGAAGTAGAATAGCTTCTCTTTTTGATAATTTTGAAGAATTTAAGTGTAAAGGAGATTGCTATAGTAGCCATCTTAACGATCTCGGAATAACTGGTGAGCATGATGATGGTATTGTTTTAGGTAGGGCTAATTTAAAAAATAAAGAAGTATTCGTTGCTGCTCAGCAAAAAGATTTTATTGGTGGCGCTGTTGGTGAGATGCATGGTGCAAAGCTAAATGCATTATTTAAAAAAGCTGTGAAAGAAAATATTGAGGCAGTTATTTTACTGATTGATAGTGGAGGTGTTCGTTTACATGAGGCAAATGCCGGGGAAATTGCCATATCAGAAATTATTAGATCCATATTTATAGCGAGAAAAAATGGAGTTAAGACAATTGGTGTAATCTGTGGTAAAAATGGTGCCTATGGAGGCATGGGAATTATTGCTGCAACGCTAGATTGTCGAATTGTCTCTGAAGTATCTCGTATAGGAGTCTCAGGAGCAGAGGTTATTCAAGCAGTTAAAGGGATTGAAGCATTTGATGCTAATGATCGGGCTCTTGTATGGAGAGTTTATGGAGGTAAAACACGTTATCTAAATAGTGAAGCTGAACTTTTTGCTGATAATAATATAGATACGATTAGAATGAGAATCGGCGAAGCGCTTCAAAAAGAGGCTAGGTTAGATTTAGAAGTAGTTAAAGCTGAACAAAAACTGCTTAAACAAAGATTGTTAGACTCTGGAGATTGTAGAGAAGAAGCTGAGTATCTTAATGTAAATAATTATGATGAGTTGGCTGATAAGATTTTTGATATGAATTATAGTGATTTTCTAAAAATAGCTGAAGATATCAAAAGGAGTTGATATGAAAACAGATGATTTTTTAAATAGTGTGTTTGTTGAAGGTTGTGACTATAAAACTACTGATGGCGTTGTGTTTGGTCAAGCTATTTTAGATGGTAAACCTGTTAAGATATTGGGTGTTGAAAATGATACTTTCTTAGGTGTTAAACAAGCATTATTAATGGCTGAGAAGATTATTGAAATTATTGAAGAGGGTGAGCAGACTCCTATATTTATGCCTGTTGATGTTGCGGGACAAAAGCTAGCAATGCAAGATGAGTGGTTAAGTATGAATCAATACTTTGCTCATCTTTTAGAAACTTTAGAAGTAGCTAGAAATAGCGGTCACTCTTTGATATCTACAGTATATAATCAGGCAATTGGTGGTGGTTTTATTGCCTTTGGGTTAATGTGTGATCAAATCTATGCGCTTCCAGAAGCTAAAGTAGCAGTGATGTGGTTAGAAGGAATGGCTAAAGTTACAAAAATTCCTCAATCAAGATTAGAAGAGCTTAGTAAAACTTCTGCAGTATTTGCTCCGGGAATAGAAAATTTTAAAAACTTAGGTGGTATACATAAGGTTCTGGAAATTGAAGAAGTTGCAGAAAACTTAAAAAAAGATTTATATCTTGATTATGAGGCTGATGAGCGTGCAAAACTAGGTTTTGAGCGAGGAGGGAGGAAGTGGGCTTTACCTGTGATGGAGCAGATATTAAACAGCTAGAAAGTTTACTAGATCGTCATAATATTGCTTATGTGAAACCTAATGCTACATTTAAGCTAGATGATTTTTATAAAAATAATTTAGGTATTGTTAAAGCTTGGGTTGGAAACTCTTATCCATTAATTGTAGCAAGACAAGATAATGTTCAAAATGGAATTAAGCTTGCTGTCTCTACACTAGAAAAAAGCCATAAAATAAAAGCGGCAATGCTGTTTGAAAGTACTGATATTATTAAGATACAATTACCACCAACCTTAAGAGAAATATCTGAGTATTTTGGATGGCAGACTAAAGCTTTTGATCAAAACGAAATTTATGTTTATGGGTCTTATGCTATTAGTTATTTGACTAAAAAAGAACTTTTTACAGAAACTTCAGATATTGATATGCTTTTGATATATGGTGGACAAACTTTATTCTTTTTAAAAGGTCTTCTAGAGAGTCTTCAAACATGTCTAAGCTGTAAGGTTGATATTGAAATACGCTTTAATAATATTGGAGATATTAACCTAAGAGAGCTAATTAGTGATAAAACTAATGATTTAATATGTAAGACAAAATCATCAATATGTGTTATCAACAAAGCAAAATTATATGAGCTTGAGCCGACCTTGTATGAAAACTGATTATAAAAAAGTTGCTGGCTATGCTGTAAAGGCTCTTTTTTTAGAGTTAAAGAGCTATCCTAAGCCTGGTTTGGTTAGTTTTGTGGATAGTGGTGCCCATACTGATATGGATGCTAATACTTTCTATAAAAGTCTATTTGCTTTAAGGAATTATTTTTCACAAGTTGTTAGATATGGAAATAAAGGGTGTGACTTTTTTGCGCTTAAAAAATTAGCAATACAAGCTGAAAATACAATGTTACGAGTGACTAATGGTATAAATACTCACAAAGGAGCAATATTTGCCTTAGGGCTTATGAGTGCAACACTTGCATCTTTTGATGAAATTATAGGTTTGTCAGATTTAAAAGAGAATTTTATTTTACAGTGGCAAAAGCCGTTACAAATGCATGATACATTGATATCTAAATCACGTCAGCAGCAAAGAGAAAAATATAATATTAAAGGGGCTAAAGATTTAGCAATAGATGGTTATTCTATAGTTTTTGATTATTTTGATGAATTTATTTATGACTATAAACATAATAGCTTAGATATGGCTGTTATCAATGCTTATGTGTATCTTATGCAGAATATGGATGATACAAATATTTTAAATAGGTGTGGCTATGATACTCTTATATATGCAAAAAATCGCTCAAAGGATTTATTAAATTGTCAATCAACAGAATTATTGAACAAGGCAGTTTCTGTGCATAGAGAATTCTCTTCGGCAAATATTAGTCCAGGAGGGGTAGCTGATATGATAGCTTTACTATTGTTATTAGGACAGTATTATCATAAGGACTTAGTATGGCGATAATGTATGCTTTTAGTGGGCAAGGTTTACAAAATGCAGATATGTTTAAACTTTTATCCGGGGATGAAAGAGGCGTTACTTTTTTAGAGGAAGCATCAAAGCTAGTTGATATAAATCTTCTAAACAAGAATGAATTTAGTAAGTATTTATTTGATCAAAAATTTGCCCAATTATTTATAACTATACTGTCTAAAGGAGTTTTTGATTTATTGTCTATGAAGTCAGATAGTGGTCTTTGTGGCTATAGTTTAGGTGAGGCTATAGCATTTATTTGTTCTGCTAATTTAAGTTTAGATAAGGCTCTAGAGTTAGTAACAATGCGTGCAAGGTTTATGCTTGAAGCGATAGATAATGATGAGAGTAAATTTTCAATGGTATCAGTCAAAGATGGTCTTGATATTTCCCAAATCAAAGAAGTCGCAAATAAGTATAAATGTGAGCTTGCTATTTGTCTTTCAGATACTCATGCTGTAATTGCTGGATCAAATAAGGAGCTTGAGGTATTTGCAAATGCAGTTAAAGAGTTAGGAGCGAAGTTTGTTAAAAAAGTTAGTGTAAATGTTCCATCTCATACATATTTTCTAAAAGATGCGACATCTAAGTTTGCTAGTTATCTTAAACAGTATGATAATTGTTACCTTCGATACCCAATTATAGATTCTTTGAGCCTTAGTAAAAACTATACTTCAGCATCAGCTACAAGTTTTTTGGCAAAAGAGTTAAGTACAACTCTACAATTTGGTAAACTTTCTCAATGTGTATTTGAATATGGTTATTCTAATGTGGTTGAAATTGGACCAGGTTTTGCTCTTAAAAATATCTTTAATTCACATAATACCTATACTAATTGCTTAAGCTGTAATGATTTTAGTAGCATAGAAGGTATGAAAAAATATTTAGAGAATGTTCAATAATAATCTAAATTATAATTATTTCTAGATTATTTTTTTGGAAAAAACTTTAAAAAAGTGTGGTATAACTATTTGACAATAGTATCTCTAAAGACTAAGCTAAATAGTATGAAAGAAATTTCATATAGACTTATAAGCTAAGGCTTATAAACGTGTTGATTTGGTAACTCAGCTTGCGGACACGAAAAATAATCTGCTAAAAGGGTGCTGGATATCAATCCTCCATTCTCAGATTTTCTCCCAAGCTAAAGAGTTTTATAAATAGGAGAAAACTATGAGTAAATATTCTTTAGAAACTTTAGCGGTACATCGATCTATTCCAGAAAAAAGTGGTTCTGTACAAACACCGATACATCAAACATCTAGCTTTGTATTTGAAAGTACAGAGCATGCAGCTAAGCTATTTGCACTAGAAGAATTTGGTAGTATATATTCACGCTTAACGAATCCTACTGTAGATGAATATGCTTCAAGATTAGCCAATTTACATGGTGCAACTGGAGGGTTTGCTTGTTCATCAGGTCATGCTGCACAGTTGTTGATACTTTTGAACTTACTTCAAAGTGGAGATCATATTGTTGCTTCAAAATATTTGTATGGTGGATCTATAACACAACTAACACATACATTTCCAAGACAGTTCGGTTGGCAGTCAACTCTAGTTGATATAAATAAACTTGATGAAGTCAGAAATGCTATTCAAGATAATACAAAAGCATTGTATATTGAGTCGCAATCAAATCCATCAGGAGTTATTGCTGATATAAAAGCTCTTGCAGAGATTGCTCATGAGGCTGGTATTCCACTCATTGTAGATAACACTGTTGCTACACCTTATTTACTCAACCCAATTGAGCATGGTGCTGATATAGTTTCTTATTCTTTAACAAAATATTTAAGTGGTAATGGTTCTATAGTTGGTGGGGCAGTTGTTGATAGTGGTAATTTTGACTGGACAGCAAATGATAAATTCCCTTTATTATCAGAACCAGATTCATCTTATAATAATATCTCTTTTGCTAAGGCATTTGGAAAACTTGCTTTTACTGTTAGGGGATTAGCTGTAGGCTTACGTGATATTGGAGCTACACTTAGTCCACATACAGCATTTTTAGCAATTCAGGGTTTAGAAACTTTAGGTGCAAGACTAGATAGACATGTTAAAAATGCTGAAATAGTCGCGAAGTTTTTAAATGCTCATCCAAAAGTTAAAAAAGTAAATTATGCAGGTTTAGTAAACTCACCATATAATCTTCTAGCAAATAAATACTTCACGAAGGGGTTAGTTGGGCTTTTGACAATAGAATTAGAAAATGGTTTTGAAGCAGGTAAGAATCTTGTGGAGCAAACAAAGCTATTTACTCATTGTGCAAATATTGGTGATGCTAGAAGTTTGATAATCCATCCAGCATCTACAACTCATTCTCAATTAAGTGAAGAAGAAAAATTACAGTCAGGGATTTCTAATGGTTTAGTTAGATTATCTGTAGGTTTAGAAGATCCTAATGATTTGATTGAAGATTTAACACAAGCTTTAGAGTATTCGGAGGTGAATTATGACGGTCAATGTCAAAAAGTCATTTAATTACTTCAGTGATTTGAAAGTTAATTTCTCAAATCAAATTAGTTTTAAAAGTACTGGTATTAAACATCTTCGCATAGCTGTTGTTAATCTAATGCCAACTGTCAAAGAAACAGAAAAACAATGGAAAGATGTGCTTTCTCAGAATAGTTCTACGATTGTTGATTTTGTCTTCTTTCATTCTTTAGTAAGGCCTAGTACTCGAGTCCAGAAGAGTCATTTAGAGAAGAATTATTCCAATTGGCAAGATTATGATTTTGCCGAGTTAGATGGGATTGTTATTACTGGAGCACCAGTAGAACTATTAGCGTTTGAAGATGTAGATTTTTATGAAGAAGTTTGTGAAATTATCACAAAAAGTCTTGAATATGATTTATCTGTAATGCTAGTTTGTTGGGCTGCTCAAGCAGGTCTAAATTACCTGTATGATATTCAAAAAGAATGTTTAGATCATAAGTTATTTGGTGTCTATGAGCATAAACCTATTAAGCATGATCATCCATTGCTAAAAGGTGTAGAGGGTCAACTTAAAGCTTGTGTATCAAGACAAACAACAATAAAAGATAATAATGTCTTAAAATATACTGATGTTATCTTAGCATCGCCTATAGATGGTTTGGATTGTTTGGTTGATAAAACTCATAAAATCACATATATGCTTAATCATTTGGAGTATACGCAAGCTACTTTAGAAACTGAATATTTAAGAGATAAGGCTGCAGCTGAAAATATAACAAAGCCTTATGGCTATTATAATGATAATGGAAATATAGATTACTCTTGGCAAAATGATAGAGTAGCTTTTTATTCTAATTGGTTGGATACCTTAAAAGAAAATAAATCTTAATCCTTTATTTATCAAAAATATCTTTATGTAAATAATTTTCTGATTTGGCAATAACTGTTGATACAGCAAGATCACCGGTAATATTTACAGCTGTTCTAACCATATCTAATATCCTATCTATACCAATTATCAAAGCTATACCTTCAACAGGAAGTCCAACTTGCGATAATACTAAAGTTAAAGTAATAAGACCTATGCTAGGGATTCCAGCAGTTCCTATTGAGCTTAATGTAGCAGTTAATATAACTGTGATATATGCAGAAAGACTAAGGTCAATATTATAAATATGGGCTATAAATACTGTAGCAGCCCCTTGCATAATAGCAGTACCATCCATATTTATAGTTGCCCCAAGAGGGATTGAAAAGCCACATATTTGTCTATCGATACCAACTTTATTTTCTGCAGTATCTAAAGTTAAAGGGATAGTAGCATTACTACTAGCAGTTGAGAAAGCAAAAAGTTGAACAGGTAACAATTTACTAAAAAATTTGATAGGGTTTAATCTTGCGAGAATTCCTATTAAGATTCCATTTGTGATAAAAAGATGAATAATCAAAACTAGCAGTACTGTAAAAAAATAACTGAAAATATGTAGAAATTTGCTAAATTCAGTCGTTATAACTAGTTTTGAAATTAGAGCAAAGACACCGTATGGGGTAAGATTTATGACAATATTTGTTAGTGACATAATTACATTGTTTATATCTTGAAACCACTGGTTTATCCTTTGTCTAGAAGGCTCTTGTGTAAGGCTTATAGCTAAGCCAAATAAGATAGCAAAAACTATTATCTGTAATAGATTACCTTGTTCAAATGATTTAAAAGGATTTTCAGTAAATAGCCCTAAAATTGTCTGAGTTAAACTTTGAGCCTGACCTGTATTATAGTGTAAATCTGTTGTGGCTATATTTGCTCCAGCACCGATATTGAATAATAACGCGATTGAAATAGCTAATGAAATTGCTATAGCTGTTGTCATTATATAAAGACAAATGGCTTTACCACCAACTCGGCCAAGGATTTTTGGATCAGATATATTACTTGTACCACAAATTATTGATACTAGAACTAGTGGCACAACTAGCATTTTCATTAAGGTAATGAAAATTGTACCAACGATATCTAAAATACCGTTTACAAGGTATTGTCTAACCCAAAAGACATCAGAAAAAAAATGAAATATTGAGCCGAAAATAGCCCCTAAGATCATAGCTAGAATAATATTGCGAGTAAGCTTTTTATTCATAATTTATATCCTATCTTTTCAGTTAGAGTTTAACATTTAAGGATAAGATTTGCTATGATGTCTATTTTTACAATCCCCAAGCAGCGATTATATCCTCTTCAGAGATTTTCTTTTGATTGAGGTTTTCAAAATAAATCATATATTGCTTTATAAGTTGGGCAATATACATATCTTCACCTGAGATATAAAAGATACTGTTTTTATTACAATATTCTAGTAGATGATTTTTCTTATTATCCTTTTCAGGCATAGCATGACAAAATACTATTTTTGTATTCTTAACCAAATCTATAAATTGAGTATTTTGCTCTAGATTAGGCGATGATGAAATAGGAGTTGCATCAACTACTAGATCATAAGGCCCTTCAAAGTGGGGGATGTTTTCTATACCCAGCTCTTTTCTTTTTTGAGCTACTTTTTCAGCATTTCTACCGATGATAGTTACTTTGATACCTAAATCTTGCAGTACCTTAAAAGCAACACCAGAGACACCGCCATTACCGTAGATTATAGCAGTTTTGATATCTTGTTTAGATTCTTTTATACCTTTAGCTAAAGCTGTTTGTAAACCATGACAATCAGTATTATAACCATAAAGCTTGCCATCTTTATTAATAATAGTGTTTACAGCTAGAGTCTTCTGAGCAAGAGGCTCGACATAATCTAAGAAAGGGATTACCTTTGATTTTAGACCATTATGAGCTGTAACAGTGCCACCATTTATAAAAGGTGCTTTAATTGTATCAGTATAAGTCTTTGCTGAGATTTCTCCCTCAAATGTGAAGTAGCAAAGATTTAGCCCTAATTTTTGAATAGCTGTATTATGCCTAGTTATCGAAGAGTTACTACCTGATGTTGACAGTAACAGTTTAGTTTTAGTATTTATAGGGGTTTTAAAGATATCTAACATATATTTTAACCTATGATTTATTAACTATGGATAATCATTAATGAATGAGACCTTAAGCTTGGAAGTTCACCAACACTAACCTTTTGTATAGTTTCTGTACCTGCTTGCTTATGATTAGCAACAATATGCCACTCTTTACTATCAGGTTTTGGTAAAAGATCATTTATATCATAATTATCAATAGCTGTCGCATTATAGACAATAACGATATCTTTCCAACTATCACCATTAGCATAGTTTTTAAAGTGAGAAATGATAACTCCTGATTTACTATCATGATGGGCAGTTGTTATATTTAGGTTTTTATCAACAATTGCTCTATCATTTATTCTAAATGCAGGATGTTCCTTACGTAGCTTTATCAATCCTTTAACATAGTCAAAGAAATCTTTGTAATGTAGTTTATCAGACCAGTGAAAAGCATTTACATCATCGCCACTTTTATAACTGTTGTGATCACCTTGTTTAGTTCTTAGAAACTCTGCACCACCATGGATAAATGGTATTCCTTGGGCAGTTAAGATTATTCCTAATGCTAGAGCGTTTTGACGCACAAGAGTACTTTGGAAAATGTCACTAGGTATATTCTTTCTATAGCTGTTTGTTGCGATATTATGATTTTGACTCTTTTCTATTTGATCCCATAATGTATAGTTATCATGCGCATCAGCATAATTGACAGATTCGTTTGGTTTAGCGGTTAAGTTATGGATGGAGCCTCTTAGACCTTCAATAACATTACCTATATTTCCAGGGCAATGAGGATTGCCATTTATAAAGCCGTTACCAGGATTATTGTTACCACGAATAGCATCCCTAAAGGAATCGTTAAAGACTGAGAAATCTTGGTTTCTTTGCGTGCCTCTGTGAGTACCATTTGTTAGAGGTGAATTATCAGCTTTCCATGGCTCACCATATATTATTACATTTGGATCAACTTGTTTTGCCCTTGTAACTATATTTTTTATAGTATCTAAGTCAATCAGCTCCATTAGATCAAAACGAACCCCATTTATTTTATAGTTTTTGATCCAATGCACGACAGAATCTTGAACAAATTTACTTACCATAGGGCGTTCAGTCGCTAGTTCATTACCACAACCTGAGCCATTAGTGAAATTACCTAGCTCATCAGTTCTAAAATAGTATTTAGGTACAATTTTATCTAGATTTGATGTGTCAGTCATATGGTTATAAACCATATCCATCACAACACCAATACCTTTTTGATGGAATTTTAGAATCATTTCTCTAACACCCTTAATCCTTTGAGTAGGGTCGTAAGGGTCTAGTGAATAGCTACCATCTGGGGCATTATAGTTTTTAGGGTCATATCCCCAGTTTCTATTGTCTTCTTCATCAATTTTTTTCTCATCAACCGAAGAAAAATCAAAAATAGGTAGTAGATGTACATGTGTAATACCAAGCTCTACTAAACTATCAATTCCAGTTGATACTTGTTTATCACCATCGGTATAAGTAGTGTTTTCTTCTACAGCACCAAGGAATTTGCCACGAAGTTTTTCATCTATACCACTTTCAGGACTTATTGTAAGATCACGAAGATGTACTTCATAAAGAATAGCATCATTTTTGTTTGAAACATTCTCAGATTGGTCTTCTTGCCACTTCTCAGGCATTAGCTCAGAGCTATTTAAATCTACTAAAAAGCCACTGTCACCATTTATACCTAATCCACAAGCATAAGGATCGACAGCGTATGTTATTCTTGTATAGATGTTGCCTCTAGGGTCTAAATCATCAAAATATAACCTATATAAATAGTACTTGTTTTCATAGCTGCTACGATTTATTTCTACATGATGAGTTCCATATTCCGGTTCTGGAATTAGTTCATATGAGAAGTCAGGTTGCTTTTTGTTATTAGCTAAGTCTTGATTATATAAAAGAACTTCAACTTTTTTTGCAGTAGGTGCCCATAGTCTTAGAGATATTGTATTTTCATTAAAGATTACTCCCATATCATTTTTAGGGTAATGAAATTTATCTAAATAATTTCTCATCAATACCTTTGTTGGTAAAAAAGTATTATTTGCACGGATTTCAATTAGATCTGAGCCTTTTATATTTTCAGGAAGATTTGTAAATACTATCTGCTGAGCCTTTTCTTTTATGATAATATCAACATTATCAACTTTACTAGAGTTTAACCATAGTTCAAAAAGTGTTCCAACTTGCGGCTTATCAGATAAGTAAGCTTTGATTTTATCACTCTCATCCATTACAGCATATTCTATTCTAGGGTTTGTTCTATTAACCACATCTACAAGAGAAGTATAAATATGAGCATCACCCTGAATAATATAGTAGTTATTATATTGTTCAGATATATCAAAGGAGTTAGTTTGTTCGCTCCATTCATTATGCCAGTTTATTCCCCATGTTTTTTTTCTTGCAATAACGTTATCTTTATCGCACAGAGCATAAACTCCAAAATCACTTCGACTAGACAAAAATACTATTTCAGTTGATTGATCTTCACTATAAGTCCATAGATCCCAGCTAAAGTTTTCTCCATGATATTGACCATCTTTCTTAATAAAATGTACTAAGGCTCCTTGGCGTTTTTCTCTAACTATTTCAAAACTTTTTTCAGCAGTAATAGAAGGATCTTGTTTACTAAAACATTTAATGTCAATTTGAGATATTTCATCACTTATGTTTGGATCAACAAAAAGCTTGTTATCCGTTATGTGAATTTGATGCGTTTTGGGAAAGATTTCCCATTCGACATCTACAATCTTACAACGTTGGCTAACTGATTTAGTAACAGCGACTAAATCAACTTTATAACCTAAAGCTATAAAATTTTCAGATGATTTAATTTCTAGTTTATTTGAGTTAACAAGCCAGTTGAAACTTAAAGGGATAAAATCATTATCATTTATTGAAACTTTAAACTCATTACCATTTAAATCAACTAATATAAATGAGTACTGGTTTGTTCCTGGAACAAGATTTTCTATAG
The DNA here is from genome assembly GCF_001895265.1 of Francisella uliginis. Taxonomy (NCBI): domain Bacteria; kingdom Pseudomonadati; phylum Pseudomonadota; class Gammaproteobacteria; order Thiotrichales; family Francisellaceae; genus Francisella; species Francisella uliginis. The sequence goes on along the minus strand of NZ_CP016796.1, from coordinate 1,715,652 downwards.
AAAATATATCTTTAGCTAGCCATAAACTGCCATCATCGTTATCTATAGTCCAATTAAGTTTAAGATCTTCTTGCTTTTGCCAATTGTTAAATTTCCCGACAACATACCCATGTAAAAATCCATTTGCTTGTATTCTAAATCTAATACTATTTGTTTCATAATCTAAGTTAATATCATGGGCAACATTTAGTAGACTAAAGTTTCCATGTTTATCTTGAATCCAGATATTTTGATCTATTGTTTGCATATAATATAATTCTCTTTCAATTAAAATATACGAATAATTATTCTTTTTATGAAGCTACCGGTTTTAGGACTAATGTAGCCATTGGAGGTATTTTGATACTCACTCTTTGATCGAATCCATGTGAACTTTCTTGTTCTGTAAATATTTTATCTTCGATAATCTGTCCAGAACCACCAAATTTATGCTCATCTGAATTAAATACTTCTTTATACGAGCCTGCTTTTGGAACACCTAAATGATAATCGTAGTATACCTCAGGTGTGAAGTTACATACAAAAATTAAATGATTACCAGCTTTATCACTTCTCACAAAAGATAAGATGCTTTGTTCAGAGTTATTTGCATCTATCCATTGGAAACCTTGATGATCATAGTCACATTCCCATAATGCTGTTTCATGGCGATAAAAATCATTTAACTCTTTGAAAAATGTTAATGTTTGTTTATGAGAGTCATACTCATCAACAACTTGCCATTGTAACTGCTCATACTCACGCCACTCAACAAACTGTCCAAATTCGCTACCCATGAAGATAAGTTTTTTACCAGGATGACCTATCATGTAAGTCATGTATAAGCGTAGGCCGGCATATTTATTCCACAAATCTCCCCACATCTTATTAATTAGAGACTTCTTGCCATGAACTACTTCATCATGAGATATTGATAAGATAAATTTCTCTGAGTAGTGGTATACCATTGAGAAAGTAATTAAATTGTGATGATATTTACGATAAACCGGATCTAATGCAATGTATCGTAACGTATCGTTCATCCACCCCATATTCCATTTGAAATCAAAACCAAGACCGCCATCTTCGACAGGTGTTGAGATATCTGGCCAAGATGATGATTCTTCAGCAATTGTCAAAACACCTTTGCATGTGTGTTTAAGTACGCTATTTAGCTCTTTTAAGAATGCTATGCCTTCTAAATTTTCATGACCACCATATATATTTGGCTCCCATTGACCATCTTCTCTATCATAATTTAGGTATAGAATGTTTGATACCGCATCAACACGAATTCCATCAATATGGAATTCACTTATCCAATACATTGCATTTGATATAAGAAAGCTTTTAACTTCATTTCGGCCTAGGTCAAAGTTTTTTGTACCCCAGCCTTTATTTTCTGCTTTATTATAGTTTTGGTATTCATAACAGGGGCTACCATCAAAGTTTATTAAACCATGTTGATCTTTACAAAAGTGTCCCGGAACCCAGTCTAAAATTACACCAATATTTTCATTATGTAATTTATCAATAAGAAGCTTTAGGCCCACGAGATCTCCATGGCGACTATTAACTGAATAAAATCCAGTAGGTTGGTATCCCCAAGATGCATCTAAAGGATGCTCGTGAAGTGGCATAAATTCAACATGGGTATATCCCATTTCTTTAACGTATTTTGGCAGGGTTTTAGCTATTTCATCATAACTCATAAACTCACCATCTTTAGTTTTCCAAGATGCTAGGTGTAATTCATAAGTGTTTATTGGAGTTTCGTAATGATTAGTTTTTGCACGCTTTTTAAGCCATTTATCATCACTCCATTTATATTTTGTTTTTGTATTGATAATAGAAGCGGTATTTGGTCTTAATTCAGAAAAAACAGCATAAGGATCACTTTTATGGACTTCTTGATTAGTGTGTTTATTTGTAACAACAAATTTATATTTGTCACCATTTTTTGCTTCAGGTATGAAAATACTCCATAGTCCAGATTCACTAACGGGTTTCATATAATATTTATCATTTACTCCCCACAGGCTGAAATCACCAATTACACAAATGCTTTTAGCATTAGGAGCCCATGTTGTAAACCTGATGCCTGTAACTCCGTTTTCTTGAGATTCGTGAGCACCCATAAAGTTATATGCGTAGATATGCTTACCTTCATGAAAGTAATATCTATCTAAATCGCTTATGTTTGTGTTTGTGTCAAAATCTTTTTTTAATTTTTTCATAAAAGCTCCTAATAAAATAATTCAAAACCAACAGCACCTTTTATAAAAAATAAGGTCTACTCAGTAAGTTTATAAATATCACTATTTTTATACTAACAAATTATTAACAGCTATAGTATTACTAAGTTTATATCAGCTTGATAAATTAGCTAAATTCTCTAAAAAAAATCTATAAATAATAAGTTTATTAATTATTCTAAATTGAGAAAGATAGTGGTAAGATGAATAGCATATTAGTTTTATTTATGGAATGTTGATTATGTATTAATCAATAACAAAACACTAAGGTAAAATAAAAAAATGGCAATTCAAACTGTATCGACAAAACCGTTTGCTAATCAAAAACCAGGAACATCTGGGTTACGTAATAAAGTCAAAGCTTTTAAGCAGCCTGGATATCTAGAAAATTTCGTTCAATCAACTTTTAATTCCTTAGATAATATAGCAGGAAAAACCTTAGTAGTAGGTGGAGATGGTAGATATTACAATAAAGTTGCAATACAAACTATTATCCGTATAGCAGCAGCTAACAAATTTGCTAAGATAATAGTTGGTCATAATGGTATATTATCAACTCCTGCAGCTAGTTATGTAATCAGAAAATACAAAGCTTTTGGTGGAGTTATCCTATCTGCAAGTCATAATCCTGGTGGGCCAAACGGTGACTTTGGTATAAAATATAATATTTCAAGTGGCGGCCCAGCACCGGAAAAAATCACAGAAAAAATTTATCAAGAAACTCAAAGTATTGATAAATATTATATAAGTGATGCTAGTCAAGATGCTATTGATTTAAGTAAAGTTGGTACATATGCAATAGAAAGTACAACTGTAGAGGTTATTGATTCAGTAGCTGATTATGCTGAATTAATGCAACAAATATTTGATTTTGATAAAATTCGTGATCTTTTCAAAAAAGGCTTTAAAGTTCGTTTTGATTCTATGAGTGCTGTTTCTGGTCCGTATGCAAAATATATTTTTGAAACTGCATTAAATGCTCCTGCTGGAACTGTTGTTAATGCAGAACCTCTAGAAGATTTTGGAGGTCTTCATCCTGATCCTAATCCAGTAAACGCTGCAGATTTAGTAAAACATATGCGTGGTGGTGAATATGATTTCGGGGCAGCCTCTGATGGTGATGCAGATAGAAACATGATCGTTGGTAAAAAGATTGATGTAGCACCTTCAGATAGTTTGGCTATTATGGCTGCTAATGCTAATCTTATTCCTGCATACTCGAAAGGTCTTAAAGGTGTTGCAAGATCTATGCCAACATCGGCAGCTGTCGATAGGGTGGCAGAATCTTTAAATATTTCTTGTTATGAGACTCCTACAGGTTGGAAGTTTTTTGGTAATCTTCTTGATGCTAATGAGATTACTCTATGTGGTGAAGAAAGCTATGGAACAGGTTCTGACCATATTCGTGAAAAAGATGGTGTTTGGGCTGTTTTATATTGGTTAAACTTAGTAGCAGCAACAAATAAAAATATAGATGATTTAGTGGCTGAACATTGGCAAAAGTTTGGGCGTAACTTCTATTCTAGACATGATTATGAGGCGATTGATATTGAAATTGCTAATGAAATTATGACTTCATTAAGACAAAAAGTATCACAGTTACAGGGAAGTAAACTTTGTGGTCAGATCGTAGAAAAAGCGGATGATTTTAGTTATAAAGATCCAATTGATGGCTCAGTTTCAAATCACCAGGGTATAAGAGTTATTTTAGAGGATGGCTCACGTATTGTATTTAGACTATCTGGTACAGGAACACAAGGAGCTACTTTAAGGGTATATTTAGAGAAATATGAAGCAGATGTTAATAATTTTGACATCCCAACACAACAAGCCCTAGCAGAGCTAGTAGATGCTGCAGAGAGTCTAACAAATATTAAATCTTTAACGGGAATGAAAGAACCAACTGTTATAACATAATTCTTAAGAAAAATATTAAACAAAGGAGTTAATAATATTATGAAAAATCCTGATACTTCACCAAATCATCAGTTGTATAAAAAAGCTATGGCGCTAGTTTTAGCAGGAGGCCGTGGCTCGCGTTTATATAATCTTACGGATACTCGTGCAAAGCCTGCAGTTTATTTCGGTGGTAAGTTTAGAATTATAGATTTTGCTTTATCAAACTGTTTGAATTCTGGAATACGTAAAATTGGGGTTGTGACTCAATATAAATCACACTCTTTATTACGTCATTTACAGCGTGGCTGGGGCTTTTTAAGAGGTGAGTTGAATGAGTTCATAGATCTGCTTCCAGCACAGCAAAGAGTAGATGAAGAGCATTGGTATAGAGGTACTGCTGATGCAGTTTATCAAAATATTGATATTTTACGTTCATACTCTCCAGAGTACGTCGTTGTATTGGCAGGTGACCATATCTATAAAATGGATTACTCTGTAATGTTACGTGATCATGTGAAAAGTGGTTACAAATGTACAGTTGGGTGTGTTGAAATCCCTAAAGAAGAAGCATTTGCATTTGGAATAATGGGTATTAATGAAGAGCGTGAAATAACAGGCTTTGTTGAGAAGCCACAAGAGAATGCTCCAACAATACCAGGCGATTCAGATAGATGTTTAGCAAGTATGGGTATTTATATCTTTAATTCAGACTATTTATATGACCTTCTTGAAGAAGATATAAAAAACGGCACATCAAGCCATGATTTTGGTAAAGATATAATCCCAAGAGCAGTAAAAGAACAACAAGCTTTTGCTCATCCATTTAGTATGTCATGTGTACCTAGAGGTGATGATGTTGAACCGTACTGGAGAGATGTAGGTACAATTGATGCTTTTTGGGCAGCGAACCTTGATTTAGCAGCAAACATGCCAGAGCTAAACTTGTACGATAAGGATTGGCCTGTTTGGACAGCTCAAGAGCAACTACCTCCAGCAAAATTTGTTCCAGATCAAAAAGGTAATCATGGTATAATTACAAATACCTTAACATCTGGCGGATGTATTGTACTTGGTTCAGAGCTTTCTAAGACACTAATGTTCTCAAAAGTTAGAATATCATCGTATTGTAAAATTGATCAGTCGGTTATAATGCCTGATGTTGTGGTAGGAGAGAATTGTCGTTTGAAGAAAGTTGTAATTGATAAAGGGTGTAATATTCCTGCTGGAATGGTGATTGGTGAGAATCCTGAAGAAGATGCAAAAAATTTCTTTAGAACTGATAAAGGTGTAGTTTTAGTTACTAAGCCTATGATTGATAAGTTAATAAAAAAATAAATTAATTGAATATAAGAGAAAATCATGCGAGTTTTACATGTCTGTAGTGAATTATATCCACTGCTAAAAACTGGAGGCCTTGCAGATGTTACAGCTGCATTACCTCCTGCGTTATCAGAAATAGGTGTTGATAGTAGAGTATTAGTTCCTGGCTTTCCAGCATTTATGAATAGTGTTGAAGAAAAAGAACTTTTAATAGAGCTATCAACTAAATTTGATGATCAAGTATCTATATTTCTAGCAAGAATCCCTAATACACAAATCAAAATATATGTGATTGATGCTCCTAGTTTATATGATCGACCAGGAAATCCTTATACTGATAAAGATAATAAGGAATATGCGGATAACTATAAAAGGTTTGCTTTATTAGGTTGGGTTGCTGCTGAGTTAGTAAAAGGTCTTGATTGTCAGTGGATTCCTAATATAGTGCATGGGCATGATTGGCATTCAGGACTAGTTCCTGCATATATAAAAGCAGCTGAAATTACAACAGGTATAAAAAGTGTAAAATCTGTTTTTACTATACATAATTTAGCATATCAAGGGCTTTTCCCCACAGATATTTTTCCAGAGCTAGGATTACCTAATGATTTCTTAGGTATGAATGGTATGGAGTTTTATGGTCAAATTTCTTTTCTGAAAGCAGGTTTACATTTTGCTGATAAGATAACTACTGTTAGTCCAACATATGCAAAAGAAATTCAGTCACATGAACAAGGCTGTGGTTTAGATGGGCTATTATCTAAAAGGAAAAATGACTTATATGGTATCTTGAATGGAGTAGATCCTAATGTTTGGAATCCACGTATAGATCCTGTTATAAAAAATAAATATACTAAAGAGTCTGCTGCTATTAGTAAAGCAAAAAATAAGTCATTCCTACAGAAATCAAAAGGTCTAAAGGTGCAAAATACTGCGCCTTTATTTGGTTTAGTAAGTCGTTTAACGGAGCAGAAGGGATTACATCTTGTTATTGCTGGATTAGAGGAAATCATCTCTAGAGGTGGCCAACTTGTCTTACTGGGAAGTGGTGATCGTATTTTAGAAGATGAGTTTAAAGCTATAGCAGAAAAATATCCTGAATCTGTATCTGTATATATAGGTTATGATGAAAAATATGCTCATGAAATTGTTGCAGCCTGTGATGTTATTTTAGTTCCTTCTCGTTTTGAACCGTGTGGTTTGACACAGCTTTATGGATTAGTTTATGGTACTTTACCTCTTGTTCATAAGGTCGGAGGTTTAGCAGATACTGTTACAGATACATCTTTAGAGAACTTAGCAGATAATACTGCTACAGGTTTTGTATTTGAGAAATTTACAGTGGAGGATTACAAACGAGCTATTCGCAGAGCTTTTGCACTATATGATCGCAAAGTTGATTGGCGAAAAGTTAGAAAAATAGCAATGCAACAAGATGTTAGTTGGAACGCAGCTGCTGACAGACTACATGGTATTTATCAACAGTTAATCAAAGAAATAGACTAAAAAAATCTCATATATCTTGTATAGAAAATGTTTTAATGACATTATATTGCCTAATTAAATCAATATTTTTAAACTAAAGTAAATTTCTTATTAAAGGTTTTATTAAAATGAATGAAAAAAATCAAATTGAACTATATCTTGAAAAAATACTAAATTGCGATGTTAGCCAAGCAAATGATCAAGATTTATACTATGCTTTGCTAAGTTATGCTAAAGAGCAAACAGCAAAGCTTCCTGAACAAGTCTATAAAAAGAAAATCTACTATATTTCTAGTGAGTTTTTAATTGGTAAAATGCTAATTAGTAATCTAATTAATCTAGGTGTTTATGATGACGTTTGCCGCATATTAAAAGACAGTGGCAAAAATATTGTACAAATTGAAGAGTTTGAGCCTGAACCATCTTTAGGTAATGGTGGTTTAGGAAGATTAGCAGCATGTTTCTTAGATTCTATAGCATCATTAGGTATTCCTGGAACAGGTATCAGCTTGAATTATCACTATGGTTTATTTAAGCAAAAGTTTAAAAATCACAGCCAAAGTGAAAAGCCAAACCCTTGGATAGAAAAGTTAGGCTGGTTAAATAAAAAAGATGTTAGCTATAACGTAGATTTTAATAACTTTAGTGTTGAGTCTCAGCTATGCGAGATTGATGTAGTCGGTTATGCAAATAATTTTGTAAATAAATTATGCTTGTTTGATATTACTAGCGTTGATCCTGATGTTATAGAAGATGATATTACATTTGATAAAACTGCTATTGAGAAAAACTTGACACTATTCTTATATCCAGATGATAGTGATGAAGATGGGCATCTTTTAAGAATTTTCCAACAGTATTTTATGGTTAGTAACGCTGTGAGTTTAATTTTCTCGGATATTACTAAAAATGGTTACTCATTAGAAAGTTTACCAGAGCACGCTGTTGTACAAATTAATGATACTCATCCAACTTTAGTTATTCCTGAATTAATTCGTCAATTAATAGCTAATGGTATCGATATAGATAGAGCTATAGAGCTTGTTAGTAAAACAGCTGCTTATACGAATCATACTATTCTAGCTGAGGCTTTAGAAAAATGGCCTTTAAGTTACTTAGAGAAAGTTCTATCTAAAGAAATGATAGATATTATCAAGTATCTAGATAAAAAAATTAAAGAGCAATACACAGATCATGAACTTGCTATAATAGATGAAAATGATTGCGTTCACATGGCGCATATTTGTATTCACTATAGCTTTAGTGTAAATGGTGTTGCAGCACTTCATACTGATATTTTAAAGAATTCAGAACTAAAACATTTTAATGATATATATCCAAATAAATTTAATAATAAGACTAATGGTATTACATTTAGACGTTGGCTATTACAAGCAAACCCAGAATTAGCATCTTATCTAAAAAGTTTAGTAGGTGATAGTTTCATTCAAGATTCTAAGCAATTAGAGAAGTTATTAGCATATCATAATGATAAAAATGTATTAGCTAAGCTTGATGAAATCAAAAAAACTAAAAAAGATCAGTTTGTAGAGTTTGCAAGTTATTACTCAGGTGTTGATCTATTAAAAGATGGTATCTTTGATGTTCAAATCAAACGTATTCATGAGTATAAGCGTCAACAGATGAATGCTTTATATATTATTCATAAATATCTTGAGATTAAATCAGGCCTATATCCAAAACCTAAGCGTCCAATTAACTTTATTTTTGGTGGTAAGGCTGCTCCTGCTTATACTATTGCTAAGCACATTATTCATTTGATTTTATGCTTACAAGAGCTGATTAATAATGATGAGGAAGTTAATCAATATATCCGTGTACTTTTTGTTGAGAACTATAATGTTAGTGTTGCTGAGAAATTGATTCCAGCTACGGATGTTTCTGAGCAAATATCTTTGGCTTCTAAAGAGGCTAGTGGTACAGGTAATATGAAGTTCATGCTAAATGGAGCTATTACTCTTGGTACTATGGATGGTGCTAATGTTGAAATAGCTGAGTTAGTTGGAAGTGCTAATATTTATACATTTGGTAAAGATAGTGATACGATTATTGATTTGTATAAAACTAGTGGTTATAAATCGATAGATTATTATCACAACCCAGTTATTAAAAATGTTGTTGATTTTATAATCTCGCCAACTTTATTATCTATTGGTGATAAAGATAAGCTAATTCCTTTATTTAATGAGTTGATAAGTAAAGATTGGTTTATGACTTTGATAGATTTAGTTGAGTATATTAAAGTTAAAGATCAAGTGTTTAGAGATTATGAAGATCGTGAGCATTGGTTAAGAATGAGTTTAGTAAATACAGCTAAATCTGGTTTCTTTAGTTCTGATAGAACTATTGGCCAATACAATAAGCACATTTGGAAGATATAGGTAACTATATTTTAATAAACTACTGTCATACTACGGCTTGACCGTAGTATCCATCCTCATTGACTGAATTATCAATGGATTCTATGGTCGATGCCATAGAATGACAATTTATATTGGAGTTTTTTGTGGAAAAAACTGGAGTCTTATTAGCGATATCAAGTCTTCCTAGTCACTTTGGTATTGGCGACTTAGGTAAAAATGCTTATAAATTTGTAGATATCTTAAAACAAGCAAATATTAAGATATGGCAAGTATTACCGCTTACACCGTTAGGCTATGGAAACTCACCATACCAATCTAGCTCTTCATTTGCTGGTGATGAAATATATATAGCTATTGATAGTTTAGTTGAGATAGGTTTACTAGATAAATCTGATATCAAATATTGTAATGCTGATTTAGATAAAGTTGATTACGAAGTAGTTAGGTTGCATAAAGATAAATTATTGCAGAAAGCTTTTGAAAACTTCAAAGCATCTAACGATGAGAGTCTTAAACTAGAATATAAAAAGTTTATTGATGAAAATAGTTGGGCATTAAACTATGCTATTTTTAAAGCTTTTCGAAAAGCTAATAATAATCAAGCTTGGAATCTTTGGCCACAAGAGTATAAAAATTGGATAAAGGATAAATCTATAGAGCTTGAAGAATATCAGTCAGATATTGATTATGAACTATTTTTACAATATGTATTTTATAAGCAATGGTTTAAGCTAAAAGAATACGCCAATCAAAATTCTATACAAGTCATGGGAGATTTACCTATTTATTTAGGTTTTGACTCTGCGGATGTATGGGAATATCAAGATGTATTTTTATTAGATAAAGATCAAAATCCAACATTTGTTGCTGGAGTTCCACCAGATTTCTTCTCTGCAACAGGACAGTTATGGGGAAATCCATTATACGACTGGGATAGATTAGAAGAGACTGGCTTTGAATTTTGGATAGAACGTTTAAAAGGAAATTTTAAGCTATTTGATATTGTTAGGATTGATCATTTTAGAGCCTTTGATACATATTGGAAGATTCCAGCAGGTGCTGAGACAGCTATCAATGGTGAATGGATAGAAGCTCCAGGATATAAGTTTTTTGATACTGTTTTTGAGAAATTACCTAATGCAAATATTATTGCTGAAGATCTTGGAGATTTACGTCCTGAAGTATTAGAGCTACGCGATCATTATAATTTAAAAGGGATGAAGGTTTTTCCTTTTCACTTTGATCTGAAGACTGGTAGTTTTATTGAAGATGCAAATATTGTTGCTTACTCAGGAACTCATGATAATAATACGCTAAAAGGTTGGTATTTTGATGAGCTAAATAGATACCAAAGAAAACTTTTAAAACGTTACTTTAGAGCTAATGATAGAAATATTTTTAGAAAAATTATTAAGTATTTGCTTCATTGTGACGCTAAATATGTAATATTGCCAGTGCAAGATATTCTTGAGTTAGATAGCAGTGCTAGACTAAATACTCCTGGTACAGTTGGCTCGCCAAATTGGCAATGGAAACTAGTTGATTTTGATGGGTTGTACCAATTTATATCTAGATTAGATTAATAGCCTCTTTTGCTTAAATATTTTATATATAGATGGGATTATCATATATAACCTATATGTAGTTAGGGCTGAACTATTGTAAGATAATTTGAATGCGTAGAAATATATAATTATAATTGGAGTTATACGAGAACACACGAGAGTAATTATGTTTAATAAACTAAAAACGTTTTTTTCAAAGAGCGAAAGTAGCCCTCAGGAGGTAGTCTCAACAGATGTACCTATTCAAGAATACTTTAAGGCCGAGGTAGAAGACTCTCCATATCTTAAGGAAGATTCTTATGATTTAGTAATGAAGCACTTGAATCATGAGATCAATATTACAAAAACAGAAAATAAGCTTAGTTCTGATGAAAAGAAAGCTCTAGGCTTAAATCCAAGGCAAGTTATAACAAAAGAGGTTGTCCAAGTTCTTAACAAGGATGGGTTAAAACTTAGTAACCCTAAAGCAGTTCTTTCTGATATTTACTATAAAGCTGCAATGGCAAAGTCCCGAGAAGATAGTTTTGCCAAAGCCTCTCGTATAGGGATAAAGAAATTTACTCTACTATTGGCTGGTGACGAGAGTGAATGTGCTTGGTGTAAAGAGAATTCCAATGTTCAGCTTGGTACTGACGCTCTTGAGGTTTTTAACAAAAATTGTTCTTGTATTCCATATAGCAAAACTATAATTCAGCCTGTAATTGAGTTCTAAATACGTATAACAAGTTGTAGGGACAGGCAATGCGTTAAAACACACGAAATCTTAAACGTGACAAATTATCCAAAAAGTAAGGAAAGAGTTAGTTATAAATAAAAATGTCATGCTGGATTTATTTCAGCATCCCTCTCTATAAGTATTGATTTCATTGAGATCCTGAAACAAGTTCTGGATGGCTTAGTTATATTTACATATATACTTTTTTGGATGGTATCCAATATTTGCTATTGCTTATATATCAAAAAAGCTTAAATTAGTTCAAATAAGAAGATGAAAATTAATCGGGTGATTATATATAAATAGGTAGGTCAATTGTATACTTTAATATTTCTGCACCAAAAATCTGATTAAATATAGGAACTGATGTAAGATTTCCTCTTAAAGGAGAAATATATTCTAAAAATATTTTTTCAGGAATAAATAAAGATAAGTTAGTTAGGCTATTAGCTTGTTTTAAGTCGATAGTATCTTTTAACTTTCTTTGCCATTCTGCAAATGCTGTTGCATAGTCACCCTTAGACTCATGTAATTCTCCAGCAAGAATATATGCTTCACATAATGCAAATATTGAGCCTTGACCTGCTAGTAATGAAGGGGCACTTGAAGCATCTCCTACTAAGGCTACTCTACCTTTATGCCAATTTTCCATTTTCACCTGGCCAACACTATCAAAAAATATATCATCAACGTTGTTAATACCTTTTAAAGCCTCATGTACTTTACCATCAAAGTCTTTAAATAATGATAATAGAATCTCTTTTTTCTCTTCTAGTGTTTCTGGTTTCTTTGTAATCAGAGATTTATCAAACGCAAAAGTAACTATAGTTTCTTGATTACCTAAGGATATTAATGAGACTTGTTTATCTTTATCTAGATATAAATCATAAGAGTTATTAGTATTTAGTTTAGAGCTATAGCTATAGAATGAAGCTATACAAGTTTCTATATCAACTTCATTATATTCATCTTTATCGAAAGCTATAGAGCGTGTATGAGAGTGAAAACCATCTGCACCTATAAATATATCAAAAGATTCTTTTTTACCATCTGAGCGTTCTATAATAACTGAGTCACTATTTTCTTCAAAGGTAACGATGTGAGTGCCAAAAACCACATTAGTTTTCTCAAGATTACCATAAATTATAGAAAGAAGGTCAACTCTTTTAATACTGATAAATTTGCCATAATTATTTTTTATTATTGATGAAATATTTATAGGAGTAGATTTTTTATCTGTATTGTCATGACATTTTAAATACTTTAATTCGATAGCCTTTTCTTTTATGTTATATAATAACCCCATTTTTGTTAATACTTCGTATCCAGATCCCCAGGAATTAATAAGATATCCTTCGGTTGGTAGTTTTTGCTTTTTTTCAAAAACAGTTACTTCAAAGCCATACTTTTCAAGCCACCAGGCTAGAGATAATCCCGCAACTCCTGCGCCATTAATAGCTATTTTCATAAAATTATATTTCTTATATTTTAAAAATTATATAATAGCAATTTTATATGACAAACAAGATAAGTAAAGTAAATAAAAGCGACTATCTCTAAATAGATAGTTAATAGATCCTTTAGTAGAATAAGAAATTTTATATATTAAATTCTTATAGATAATGCAAGATAGATATTTTTATATAATATTTATTAACACCCAAATATGATAGAATCTTTTACAAATTTATAGTTATGTGAAATTTTTAATTAGTATGCTTACATTTCAAGAGATTATTTTAAAGTTACATCATTATTGGGCATCTAAAGGATGTGCTATTATTCAGCCATTAGATATGGAAGTAGGTGCTGGTACCTTTCATCCAGCTACAACTCTACGAGCGATAGGTCCAGAGCCATGGACAGCGGCTTATGTTCAACCATCTAGAAGACCTACAGATGGTCGCTATGGTGAGAATCCAAACCGTACACAGCATTATTATCAATATCAAGTTGTGATGAAGCCATCACCAGATAATATTCAAGAGCTATATTTAGGTTCACTAAAAGAGCTAGGAATTGATGCTTTGGAAAATGATATTCGTTTTGTTGAGGATAACTGGGAGTCGCCAACATTAGGTGCCTGGGGACTTGGCTGGGAAGTATGGTCAAATGGAATGGAGATCACGCAATTTACATATTTCCAACAAGTTGGTGGACTTGAATGTAAACCTGTGATGGGAGAGATTACATATGGTCTAGAGCGTCTTGCAATGTATATACAAAATGTTGATAGTATGTATGATTTACTTTGGGCAAATACTCAAAATGGGCCTTTATACTATCGTGATGTATTTCTACAAAATGAAGTTGAAATGTCAACTTATAATTTTGAAGAGGCAAATGTAGAAGAGCTATTTAAACAGTTTGATTTGTTGGAAAAAGAAGGCTATCGTTTAGTTGAGAAGAATCTTCCTATTCCTGCTTATGAATTTGTATTGAAAGCTTCACATACTTTTAACTTGCTAGATGCTCGTCATGCAATATCTGTTACAGAAAGACAGGGTTATATTTTGCGAGTTAGAAAGTTAGCTTTAGAAGTTGCTAAAGAATACTATAATGCTAGAGAAAGGTTAGGTTTTCCAGCTTTTAAAAAGTAATTTTCTAATCTGTCATACTACGGCTTGACCGTAGTATCCATATATCTGTTAAAATTTGAATAGATTCTATGGTCAAGCCATAGAATGACACGTTGGGTTGGTTAACTATGAGATCTATCAGTCAAATATTGGAGTTTCTTGGTATTCAATACTTATCTAAAAGTGATTTTCAAATTGAGTCACTTTATCTAGATAGTCGTAAATGCGATAGTCAATCAGCTTTTGTCGCGCTAAAAGGTCAAACAACAGATGGAAATAAGTATATTGAAACTGTTATTTCTAAAGGAGTTAATTTAGTTTTAACTGATAGTATTGAATTTGAGGATAGGGATAAGATCTTTTGTGTCGAGGGTTTAAAGAATAAGCTAGCAAGTTTAGCTATATGGTTTTATGACTACAAAAAGCCAAAAAATATCATAGGTATAACTGGTACAAATGGTAAGACTTCAATTTCTAATTATATTGCACAACTTTTAGATTTAAATGCTCAGAAATCATTATTATTAGGCACAAATGGTAATGGTATTTATCCCAACTTAAAAGAAAGCTCTCATACTACACTTGATATCCTGTCGCTGTATCAAACAATAAACCAATATGGTCAAATAAATAGCTATTATCCAGAGCAATCCTACTGTCATCCTGAACTTGATTCAGGATCTCGCCAAGATAAACCAAAACTACCTCCGCAATCCACCCCTTCATACTTCGACTCCGCTCAGCAATCTGAAGGAGAATTAATGAATCTAGTAATGGAAGTATCTTCCCACTCATTAGATCAGAAGCGTGTTAAAGGTTTAGATTTTGATATTGCGGTGTTTAGTAATCTTAGTCATGAACATCTTGATTACCATAAAACTATGCAGAGTTACTTTGAAGCAAAAGCTAAACTATTTCAGTTTGAGAGCTTAAAAAAAGCAATTATAAATATAGATGATGCTTATGGTCAAAAGCTTTGTGATCTTTGTAGTTGTGAAGTTATAACAGTGAGTATGAGATCAAAACAAGCAGATGTTTATTTGAAAATAAAAACTATTGAAAATATGCAAACAAGTTTTGAGTTGTATGCTTCTCAGAAATATCTTGGGACTTATCAAACAGCTCTAGTTGGTGAGTTTAACCTAATGAATTTAGCTTTAAGTTTTGCTGCTTTAGATGGATATCTTGTTAGAGAACAACTTTTAGAGAATATAGCTAATATCCAGCCTGTAAAAGGGCGTATGGAAGTTATCCAGCTAGATAATGGAGCTAAGGTTATAATCGATTATGCACATACCCCTGATGCTCTAGAAAAAGCTTTGCAAACACTACAAAATTATTCTCAAAATACTTTATGGAGTATCTTTGGTTGTGGTGGAGATAGAGATACCACAAAGAGACCTGAGATGGCTAAAATTGCTGAAAAATATGCTGATAAGGTTATTGTTACAGAAGATAACAACCGATTTGAAAATATAGATAATATTTTTAGCGATATAAAAAAAGGCTTTAATAATGTAGATCAGCATAAGTTTATTCCATCGCGTAGGGATGCTATCAAATATGTAATTGAGAAATCTAATGCTGGCGATATTATTCTTTTAGCTGGAAAAGGTCATGAATGCTATTTAGATAAAAATGGCGTCAAAGAATATTTTGATGAACGAGAAGTTGTCAATAAGTATAAGTAATGCTTTTTGTTTTTAGTCTAAGATTTCTTTATAATGATTTTTATATATAGCTTTTCTCTAATAGATAATGCTTAAAACATTAACTTTGTTATTTTCTAGCTTATTGATTCTATCTGGTTGTAGCTCGGTTAGATTTAGCTCAACTCCCGGGAGTTTTGTAACTTTAGACTCTGAGAAAGTTAATTTCTAAATGGTATTTATTAGTAGCTTATTTTAAACTTAAGGATTATGTGTTTCTATAAGATATAATGTTAATGGAATATAGATATTTTGAAATTTGGGATAAGTTTATCCTGACACGAGATAAGTTATTTTCGGATATTAAATTTAAAAATCAGAAAGAAAAATTTATATTAGTGTTAGAGGCACGAATTAATTCTTTAACTGAAGAACTACTTTTCCTAGCTAGAAACTCAAGATATACTTCAAGTCAAATTCTAATGAGAAGCACAATTGAGACATATATAGATTTAAAATGCTTAGTTCAAGACGATTCTTTTATTGATGTTTTAATACAATCTGAAAGAGAATCTGAAAAAAAATATTTAGAAAATTTTAGTCCAAATAATAAGTATTATGGATTACAGTTTGAAAATGATGTTCAAAATAGGTTAAAAAAGCTTTATAAAGATAACGACAAGTCAAAGCATATTAGAATATATCAAAAGTTTGAGAAAGTGGGCGAGTTGGATTTTTATAGAACAGTTTATAATTATTTATGTCGACATACTCATGGCAATATTACGGCGCTTGCGTCTAAACACTTTGAGGATGATAAAATTAAATTAAATAGATCTTTAATAAGTAACTCTGAATTTACATTTATATTATCTTCATCAATAAATACAGCTATAGCATCGACACTCGAAGTTTTAGAAGAGTTTAATTTTAAAGCAGAAAATACTATATTATTTAGGGAATTTATTGATGATGTTAATAAACTTGCAAATATAGATAGTAATAGTAACAAATAATACTATTTTTGATAAAATTACAAATTAATGATTTTACAACTATTTACTCATTATAGGATATTAAATGATCAAATCACTAAAACAGCTAGCGATACAAGCAGGCTTAGAATATATCGGTGAAGATATTTTAATTCAAACAGTAGCTATTAACTCAAATGAAATAAAACAAGATGCTTTATTTGTAGCGATTGTAGCTAGTCGTGATGGACATGAATTTATTCCAAGTGCTATTGAAAATGGTGCTAAAGCGCTTTTAGTTTCAAAAAAACAAGACTTAGATATTCCGCAAGTAGTTTGTGCTAACACTATCAAAGGTTTAAGAGCTTTAGCAAAAGAATATCGTAAATCATTAAAGATGCCGATAATTTCTCTAACAGGAAGCTGTGGGAAAACAACAGTAAAGGAGATGATTGTAACTCTTTTATCTGGTAAAAAAGTGCATTTCACTCAAGGTAATTTTAATAACTATCTTGGTGTGCCAATGACAATATTAGAAACATCACAAGATGTTGATTTTGCAGTAGTTGAAGCAGGTACAAATGTTGGTGGTGAGATAAAAGCAGCTGCTGATATTATTCAACCAGATATCGCTATGATTACAAATGTTGGAGCAAGCCATTTAGAAAATCTAAAAACTTTAGATGGTGTGATGATAGAAAAGGGCGAGCTTTTGAAGGCATTACCTAGCCATGGCTATTGTGTAGTAAATCTTGATGATGAAAGAATTCCTACTTATGTAAATAAGTTGGACTGTCATAAGATAACCTGTTCAATGAGTAATAAATCTGCTGATATTTTACTTCTAGATTACCAAGTATCATCAGAGTATTATGATGTTAAAGTTAGAATATTTGATAAAGAATATAACTATAAGTTACCTAATATTGGTAAGCATAATTTACTGAATAGTATATTAGCTATAGCGAGCGTAGTTGCTACAGGTATTGAGCCAGCTGAATTTTTATCAAATACTCAAAAAATCAAGAGCTACAAAGGACGATTTACTAGTGAGAAAATAACTGATAAATTAACTTTAGTTGATGATACTTATAACGCTAGTGTTGCTGCAATGAAAGCTGCTGTTGATGATTTGACTGATTTTCAAGGTAAGAAAATACTTGTTGCAAGCTCTATGAGAGAGCTAGGTGATGAGGCTGAGAATTATCATAGACAAATGGGGCAGTGGTTAAAGCAAGCAAATTTAGATAGGGTATATCTATTTGGAGATAGTCAGCTAATGAGTTGTGTACTTAAGCAAGCGAATGATCATAGAGTAAGTTATTATGAGTCGAAGGAAAACTTAAATAATGACTTGCTAAATTTTATAAAAAAATCTCAGCTATCTGAGGCTAAAATAATAGTCAAAGGTGCTAGAAGTTATAAGATGGAAGAAGTAGTCGCTTTTATAAAACAAAATATAGGTTAATTTTATGAGAAAGATCTTTTTTGCAGTAGTATTTATTTTTTCAGGATGCTTAGTTTTTGGTAATAGTATTGTTAAATATCCATTATTTGAATCTCAGCAGCTGTGTGATAGTGTAAAGCCATTCTGTGGTGATAATTGTACTAATAGCCCATTTTATCCAACATTATGCAAACCTACAAAACACGGTTCAGCTTGGTCAGGAGGAGGTGCAACTAGTGAGACAAAACAGTTATACTGTGCTAATGCTACATATGCTAACTGTCACTATTCAGGACCGCTATCTCCAACTGGGATAAATCCAAATAATCAAGCGCTACCATGTAAGGTTTCTAAAGATGGTAAAACTGCAAATTGCCGATGTAAGGTATTTAAAGGACCAAATTATGTGAATATTGATGGTATTATGAACCTTGGGGTATATTATCAGACTGTAGCAGTATGTGGCAAAGATGGCTCTAAATGTAAAAATCTATCAACCTGCAAACCAGATGGCAGTGGTAAATGTAAAGGTGTAGAAGCACCTGTATGTAAGTATATAGCTAAACAAAATAGTAATGATGATAGTATTTCTTTCATACCTGGAGCAGATCTAATTTCTACATATGGTTTTGCTATGAATAAAGATTATGATATTGCTAAGCCAGGTCAAGGAGTTAAGTGCCAAAATATCGATGTAGCTGGTTGTATGACACAGCCTTGTAAGTATGAAAAGGGCTCAAAAGAGTATGCGACTTGTAGTTGTCCTATTACAAAAATGAAATCTGTAGTATTAAGTCAAAAAGGAGTTTCTTGTAATTTACCAAAGGGGTATGTTTGGGAGTAGTTTTATTAGATCTTAGTTTTGATTATATTTAAAACTCTTCTTAGAGGTTCAGCCGCGCCCCAAAGTAGCTGGTCACCTACTGTAAAACAATGAAATATATCATCAGCTAATAAAGATGATTTAATACGTCCAATAGCAATATCAAGAGTTCCAGAAGTTGCCTGAGGTGTTAGATCTTTTAAAGTATCTTCTTTATTGTTCTCAATTACCTTAACCCATTGATTACCTTTAGAGATTTTCTCTTTAATTTCTTCGATAGTTAGCTTTTCCTTAAGCTTTATCGTTAGTGCTTGTGAGTGAGATCTTAGACTAGGCACTCTGACACATACACCATCAACGGGAATAGTTTTTTTAGTATCAAGGATTTTATTAAGTTCAGTTGCTGCTTTATATTCTTCTTTAGTTTGACCATTATCCATAGCAACATCTATCCAAGGCAGAAGATTATAAGCAAGTGTTTGTCCTGTCTTTTGCTGAGGTATTAGATTATCATCTTTTGATAGTTCGCGTAGAGTCTTTTCTCTTGTTAGGATATCTTGGTTTAAATCATCTGCTTTATTTAGTAAAGAAGCTTGTTCTAATAACTCCTGCATTGCTGCAGCACCTGAACCTGAAATAGCTTGGTAAGTACTAGAGTTAACCCATTCAATAAGATTTTCTTTTAATAATCCTGCAATTGCAAGAGACATTAAACTAACTGTACAGTTACTGCCAATAAAATCTTTTTTACCATCACGTATAGCATTAGTTATTTGGTCTTGATTTAAAGGATCTAAAACTAGAGTACTATTCTCATCTAAACGCAAAGTAGATGCAGCATCTATCCAAAAACCTTGCCAACCACTAGCTCTAAGTTTTGGATGAATATCTTTAGTATATTCACCACCTTGACAGCTTAATAATATGTCCATTTTGCTTAGCTGTTCAATATCAAAAGCATTTTGTAATACCCCATATTTTTGCATAAATCCCGTTGGATTTTGTCCAGCCTGAGATGTCGAGAAAAACGTTGGGGATATGTCATTAAAATCTTTTGATTCAACCATCCTAGACATCAAAACAGAGCCAACCATTCCTCTCCAACCAATAAAACCAACTCTAAGCATAAAATCCTCCATAATTACTAGTGATAAAACTTAATGATCAAGTATAATACAAAACTAACTAATTTAATATTTGTTAAAGCGAAAGGATAAGCATGATAGTACATAAGTTTGGAGGTAGTAGTCTCGCTACAGCAGAAAAAATAAAAAATGTATCGAATATTATAGATTGTAATGATGAAGCAGTGGTGGTTTCAGCATCAGCAAAAACTACTAGTAATTTACAAAAGGCTATAGATCAAGCAATAGTTGGTAATGACTATGATGAGACTCTTAATACAATTTTAGATCATCATCGTGAAATTATCGGAGAATTGATCCCAGAAGATGAAAATCTAAAAGCTTCAATAGTTGCAGATTTACGTAATATAAAACATATTTTAAGTACTATTACTATTACAAACTTTTGTGCAGATAATTTAAGATTTTTTATTTTAGGTTTTGGTGAAATATGGTCAGCGAGTATTTTAACAGCATATTTGAAATCAAAAGATAAAGATGCATTTTTTATAGATGCTTCGAAATGTTTGATTGTTAATGATAGTCATTCTCCTGTTACTGTTGATTGGCAATCAAGTTTAGAAAAACTAGATGCTATTAAAAAACAAAACCCTGCAAATGTATATGTAATAACAGGATTTATAGCTCAAAATAAATATGGCAAAAGAACTATTATAGGACTAAATTGTAGTGACTATTCAGCAGCAATTTTTGCAAAAATGTTGCAGGCTAGTAAATTATATATTTGGACAGATGTAGCCGGTGTTTATAGTGCAAATCCGCAAGTTGTGCCAGAAGCAAAACCATTAACTCAATTAACATATAAAGAAGCTCTAGAGTTAGCATATTTTGGTGCCTCAGTAGTACATCCTTTGACTATTGCACCAATGGCTCTAGAAAAAACTCCTATATATATAAAAAGTAGTTATGCACCAGATGAAAGTGGTACAAAAATAAGTGCAGATAAAGATGAAAATCAAGGACTTATAAAAGGTTTAACTAGTGTGCCAGATGTTGCTATTGTTAGAGTTCAAGGTGCTGGTATGATCGGAGTCTCTGGCATCTCTCTTAAAGTGTTTAAAGCTCTTGATAAAGCTAAGATATCTGTGATGATGATATCTCAAGCAAGCTCAGAATATACTATATGTTTTGCAGTTGAGAACTCAAGTAGTGACCGAGCAATAGAGGTTTTAAGAAGTGAGTTTGAAGAAGAGATAAGAAATAATCTTATTGAAGATATTATCGTTGAAAAACATTATTCTCTAATCACTGCAGTTGGTGAAGGTATGAAGTCAATAACAGGCTCTTTATCAAAGCTAGTCAACTCCCTTAAATTAGCAAATATAAATATACATGCCATTGCTCAAGGATCATCTGAGAGAAGTGTTACTTTTGCTGTTAAATCAGAAGATGAAGACCGTGGTGTCCAAGCGATGCATCGCCATTATAATACTATAAGTGATGATATTGCTATTGTGGTAATTGGTGCTGGGAATATTGGTAAAGAGTTTATCAAGCAGATGAAACAAACTTATCAAAAATGGTATGAAAAAGGTATAAACCTTGTACTTATCGGTGCTACTAACTCTAGACAGATGAGAGTTGTATATGAAAACTTACTATTTGAAAATATCGATAATTTGCTTGAGGAAAATGTTGAGCCAGTAAATTTAGAGAAATTAGCAGAGTTTATGTCTCGTGCCTCAGCAGTTAAGAAAATTGTTATAGATGCTACAGCAAGTGAAGCTGTTTCGAAAAGTTATACTAATTTCTTACAAAAAGGTATTAGTGTTGTAACACCGAATAAATATGCAAACTCTGGCAATTATGAGTTCTATCAAGAGTTAAGAAAAACAGCTAATAAAAGTGGCTCGATGTTTTTTTATGAGACAAACGTTTGTGCAGGTTTACCACTTATTACTACTTTACAAAATATGGTGCAAAGTGGTGACCAAGTTAAATCTATCAGTGGTATTTTCTCTGGGACATTAAGCTATTTATTTACTCAGCTAAATAATGGAGTAATATTCTCAGATGCTGTAAAAATGGCATATGATGCTGGTTATACAGAGCCAGATCCGCGTCAAGACTTATCTGGTATGGATGTCGCGAGAAAAACTATCATTCTAGCAAGAGAGATAGGTTTAAATCTTAGTCTAAATGATTTGACTATAGAGAATCTAGTTCCCCAGGAGCTAAGAGATTGTAGTGTTGAAGAGTTCTTTGAAAAGCTACCAACATTTAATGACCAGATAATGAAGCAAATAAATGATAAAAAACAGGATCTTGCAGGCGTTCATTATTTAGGATCTATAGAAAATGGAAATGCAAGTGTAGGTATTCAGGCTTATGATGAAACTAGTCCTTTTGCTAACGTTAAAGGCACAGATAATATCGTAATGATAAATACACAAAGATACACTCAACCAATGGTTATCCAAGGAGCTGGTGCTGGTATTGAGGTTACTGCTGCAGGTGTTTATGCAGATGTTATAACTGTAATAAGAGAAAAATAACTATGAAACTAGCTAATATAAAGTCTGCGAAAGCTTTTGCACCGGCTACTAGTGCTAATTTTGCGGTTGGCTATGATCTTTTAGGTTTTGCTCTAGAAGGCGTGGGCGATACTATAGAGCTTATTAAAAGGGATGATAATAACTTAGTTATAAAGCAAATAACTGGTACAACAGGAGCCGATAAGCTTCCATATGATAGTGATAAAAATGTTGCTACAGCTGTTATTAAAAAATTCCTAGCTGATAAAGATATAAATATAGGCTTTGATGTTTATATTAATAAAGGGATAACTCTTGGATCAGGTATGGGAGGCTCTGCGGCATCTTCAGTAGCAGCATTGGTGGCTATGAATGCTTTTTTTGAAAAGCCATATACTTATGATGAGCTAATAGATTATGCTATCTATGGGGAAAGCTTAATAACTGGTGCTTTTCATGGTGATAATGCAGTGCCTTGTATGTTTGGTGGTTTAGTTTTATTACAAAGCTCAAAACCATGCAGAAAAATACAATTACCAATTGCTGATTGTAAAGTTGCTATTGTATGTCCTGATTTATCAATTGAGACAAAACAAGCCCGCGAACTTTTAAAAGAACCATATAGTTTATCAACAGTTGTTGAGCATAGCGCGTCTTTAGCAACTGTAATAAGTGCTTTATATACGAAAGATTTAGATTTATTAAGCAATAACTTAAAAGATATACTTATTGAGCCAAGAAGAGCAAATTTAATCACAGGATTTTATGATGTCAAAGCTGCCGCATATGAAGCTGGTGCGCTTGGATGTGGGATATCAGGTTCTGGTCCTACAATGTTTGCACTGGCAACAGAAGATAATATTGCAAAAGTTGCTCAATCTATGCAAAATAAATTTAATGAATTTAATTTAAAATCTGATAGCTGGATTAGCTCTATGAGTGAAAAAGGCGCATATTTACTAGAGAAGAAATAATAAAGGTTATATATGAATTTTATTAGTACAAGAGATAAAGATATTAAAGTTTCACTAAGCGAAGCTATGCAGTCAGGTTTAGCTCCAGATGGTGGATTATTTGTCCCAGAAAGGTTCCCAACAGTTGATTGGCAGAATTTTGATAAAAATATAAGCTATGCTGAGTTTGCGGCAAACACATTAAGAGAGTTTTTTGAGGGTGATGAGTTAGAAAGTTCATTAGACAAAATTTGTAAGAATGCATTTACTTTTGCTGTGCCAGTAAAAAGATTGGATGATAATACTTCTGTTTTAGAACTTTTTCATGGTCCAACTTTGTCATTTAAGGACTTTGGTGCAAGGTTTTTAGCAAATTGCTTAAGTTCTATAGATAGTGATAAACCTTTTACTATTTTAGTTGCGACTTCTGGTGATACTGGATCTGCTGTGGCAGCGGCATTTCATGGTAAGAGTAATATCAGAGTGGTAGTAATGTTTCCTCAAGGTAAAATTTCTCAAAGACAGGAAAAACAAATAACTTGTTGGAGTGATAATATCCAAGCTGTAGAAGTTGAGGGTGTTTTTGATGACTGTCAGACATTGGTAAAAGAAGCATTTAAAACATCTTGGTGGACAGATAAGACAAAATTAAATACATCAAATAGTATAAATATAGGTAGATTGTTACCGCAATCAACTTATTATGCATATACATCTTGGCAGTATTTCTTAAAAACAGGTAAAAAAGCTAACTATATCGTACCATCTGGAAACATTGGTAATATAACAGCTGCTTTTTGGGCTAAACAAATGGGCTTTCCTATCGATGAAATATCAATGAGCTTAAATGCAAATGATACTGTCATAGACTATTTAAATACAGGTGAATTTAATCCAAGAGCAAGTGTTGAGACTTTAGCAAATGCTATGGATGTAGGTAATCCTAGCAACTTTGAGAGATTACTATATTTACTAGGTAATTATGAGAATTTCAAAAATAATGTAAAGGCTACGTGTGTATCAGATTCTGAGATAAAGGATGAAATAAAGCAAGTTTATAAGCAATATAACGAAGTTGTTTGTCCTCATACAGCAACTGGCTTTGTAGCTAGAAAGCAAAGTGATAGCAACAAAGATTATATAATTGTAGCTACTGCACATCCTGCTAAGTTTGAATCTGTAATTGAGCCAGTATTAAATATAGAAGTTGCTCCAACAGAATCTCTACAGCAGCTATTGGATAAAGAGCAGCACAAAGTATCAATAGATAAATCCATGAGTGAGCTCTGTGAAGTTTATTCAAAGGCTTTTGATGTTTAGTTTAATTCAGTAAAATATATAAATTACGACTTATTCGTAGAATCTATTTGAAAACTATAATTTAATATTATCAATAATAGAAAGAATTCTATAAAAAATCATTGTCATCCTCGCGGTCACTGAGCGTAGTCGAATGTGGACACGGGGATCTCCTGACTATTTAAAAGATTCCAGCCTTCGCAGGGAACGATTGCGAGTCATTAAATCAACACTTTTGAGACATGTGATCAAGAACCTGTTTTTTTGAAGAAGATAGATTTACCCAAAATATAATCCAAAGAATAAAAGAGGCTAAAATTGCAACTAAGCCAATTAAAGGAATCATAGATAAGAAGCTAATACCAAAGTAACAATAAAACAAAGTTGGGTTGTAAATTGCCGTTGCACCGGTATTCTTAGAGAAAGTTTTTGCCTGTTCAGATATTTTAGTAACACAAACGATAATAGCTACCATATTCCATAATGGTACTAGTTGAGTCCAAAACCAAGCTCCACTAATTTTATCTGTTTGATTTGCATCACTATAAGCATTAGATAAGCTTTGTTGCGACATAATATATCTAACAGAAATAAATATGTAAATAGCAAAGAAGATTAGAAATATTATTATAGGAAGCAGAATCGCTCCAGCAGAATTTTGATAGTTATTATAATCTGCAGCCATTGCGATAGATGATAGTCCAGTTAGACTAGAAAAAATGATTAGCAAATTTTTAAACATTACCTTATTCCTTATTTATCATAGTATTTAGTTGATACTAGTTACTTGAGTAATATCTCCATCTTTAGATATTTTTATATAATTACCATTTTTAAACCAATCTCCTAATACATACCTAGTATACTCATCAGCAATATGTATTGCCATTTTATGCGTATGACCATGGATTACAATATCACAGTCTTTGCGATATTTATTGATGCCTTTAGTAGTTACATCAATATTAGGCTTTTGTGTATTTTTAGAATAGCTATGGCCACGAGCTGTTTTAGCTAATCTTTGGCGAAAAAATAATGGCAGTCTTAAAAATATAAATTGTAAAACCCTATTTCTAGCTAAAGATCTATAAAACAAATAGCTTTTATCATCACCACACATGCGATCTCCATGAGCTAAAACTATTTTTTTATTAGCGATATCTAAATAATAAGGATCTTTGATTAATTTAACACCAGTTTGTTGAGTGAATTTCTTACCAATTAGAAAATCGCGATTTCCATGCATAAAAAAGATTTCTAAACCTTTGTCATGTGCTTGTTTTAGGTATCCCGTAATTTGGTGATAAAACTCATCTGTATGATCATCACCTATCCAATAATCAAAAAAATCACCGAGAATATAAAGACAATTATTTTCAGATGAGATACTTTCTATGAACTTTTTAAATATCTCAGCAGTTTCAGTATGAGAAATATTTAGGTGTAAATCTGCGATTATATATATATCTTTATTATGAGCCATACTTTTCACGATAATCTTTAAATTTGTTAATCATTTCTTGATCAAGATTTTCTTTAACGTACTCAAATATAGTTTCAAAATTTGTTACTGCTAGTACTGGTATATTAAAGTCTTGAGAGATTTTTTTTGTTGCTGAGATATCACTATCTTTAGCTTTTTCTTGGCGGTCAATAGACAATATAACGCCAGCAATTTTTGCGTTTATTGTTTTAAGCTTATTATATGATTCATAGAATGCTGTGCCAGCTGTCATTACATCATCTACTAATAAAACCTTTTTATCTGTCATATTAGCGCCAACAAAAATACCACCTTCGCCATGAGCTTTTGCTTCTTTACGGTCAAAGGCATAAGGGATATCTATATCATATTTAAGAGCTAAAACTGTTGAAATAGCAGCGACCAAAGGTATTCCTTTGTATGCAGGACCGAATAAAATATCATATTTAATATTACTTTGAGCAATTTTCTGGGCGTAATAATCTGCTAATGTTGCAAGTTGATTACCAGAGTTAAACAAGCCAGCATTAAAAAAATAAGGACTTATACGTCCTGATTTTAGAGTGAATTCTCCAAATTTAAGAACTTCACTTTTAAGTGCAAACTCTATAAACATAATTCATCCTTAGAATACCAAAATATTGATATAAGTATAAATAATAATTTACATAATACCAAGATAATCTATATCACAACAATTGTTGCTTAGACTAGAAACTGTATAAAAAACTACAAGTATATTTAAAATTTATAAACTGTTATAATTTAGCTAATTGAAAAATCTTTAAAATGATTAATGTCAAAACATATTCATATCTTAGGTATCTGCGGAACCTTTATGGGATCTCTTGCAGTTTTAGCAAAACAAAAAGGTTATAAAGTCACAGGTTCTGATACTAATGTTTATCCTCCGATGAGCACTTATCTTGAGTCCCAAGGAATCGAAATATTACAAGGATTTGATTGTTCACAATTAGATATAAATCCAGATGAAATTATTATTGGTAACATTATGACTAGAGGTGTGCCAATAATAGAAAGAATCCTAGAAGAAAAATTAAATTATTTCTCAGGTCCTGAGTGGTTATATCAAAATATTCTTAAATATAAAAAAGTTATTGCGATAGCTGGAACTCATGGTAAAACCACTACCACAACGATGACTATAAAGATACTTGAACAAGCAGGTTTAAATCCTAGCTTTTTGGTTGGTGGTGTTAGTAGTGATTTTGGGGTTTCGTCTCGTTATACTGATTCTGAATATTTCGTTATTGAAGCAGATGAGTATGATACAGCATTCTTTGATAAGCGTTCAAAATTGATACACTATGATCCGAGTATTTTAGTTATAAATAACATTGAATATGATCATGCTGATATTTTTAAAGATATAGATGCGATATATTGGCAGTTTCATCAGCTTATTAGAAAAATGCCAGCTAATGCCAATATTATTTATAATGCAATAGATAAAAATGTACAAAATATTATAGCAATGGGCTGTTGGTCTAGAACTACAAAAGTTAATTCGCCTGAAGATATTCATATTTGTGAGAATTTACCTGATTTTTCTGAGTTTAAGCTAAGTAATAATAAGCAAGGTGTAGATATCTCGTGGGGATTAATAGGTCAACATAATGCATTAAATGCTATGAGTGCTTATGCTGTAGCAAAACAGCTAAATATCTCAGATGATTATATTAAAGAAGCTTTAGCGAGTTTTAAAGGTGTCAAAAGGCGTTTAGAAGTTTTATCTAACAAAGATAATATTACTTTGTATGATGATTTTGCACATCACCCAACATCTATAAAGCTAACTATAGAAGCTGTGCGTAACAAAGATCCAAAAGCTTATATTTTAGCTTTAATTGATCCTCGTTCAAATACTATGAGACAAGGTGATAACAAAGATAATCTTCCTATGGCAATAGTTGGGGCAGATCAAGTACTTTTATATAATCACAGCCTATTAAAATGGGATGCTAAAGAGCTTTTGAAAAACTCGAATAATGTTAGTTTTATGACTAGTGTGGAAGATTTTATTAAAAATATTAAAAACTTAATAACTAAACATCAAAATAGAAATATTCAGATTGTTATGATGAGTAATGGCTCATTTGATGGTTTAAGAGAAAAGCTAGTTGAGCTTGTGGAGGCATAAGTGAGTAGTTTAATTTATGGAATACATGCGGTAGATAGTTTGGTTGAGTCAAATCAAGCTAAAGAAGTGATTGTATTTAAAAAACAAAATGTCAATCATAAGATTGAAAGTATTATTGCTAATGCTAAATCAAAAGATATTAAAATCACTTTTGTTGATAATTTTAAAGCATTACCTAGCCGTATTAGAAAAGATGTTAATCATCAAAATATTTTTGCGATAGAAAAAAACAATTTTAAGACTTATTCAGAAAAGGATATCGAAAGTTTAATTCCTAGTGATAAAAATGCTTTTGTTCTAATACTAGATAGTGTTCAAGATCCTCATAATTTTGGAGCTTGTATTCGTAGTGCCCATTCTGCTGGAGTTGATTTTATTATTGTACCTAAAGATAATAGTGCACCAATAAATGCAACAGTTAAAAAAGTTGCTTGTGGGGCTGCTGAACATACAAAAATAATTGTAGTTACCAATCTAGCTAGAGCAATTGAAAAACTAAAAGAGCAAGGTGTTTGGATTATTGGTTTAGCTGGTGAGGCAGACGAGAGTTTATATGATATGAACTTAAGTGATTCTATCGCGATAATTGCAGGTGCAGAAGGTAGCGGTATGCGCCAGCGAACAAAAGCAAGTTGTGATTTTTTAGCTAAATTACCAATGTTTGGTGAGGTTTCAAGCTTAAATGTCTCAGTAGCTACTGGTATAGCCTTATATGAGACTGTAAGACAGAGGATTTAACTATCGTTAGGTTCTCTTGAAAGCTTTGCTAAATACAATATAGCTATTGTAATTAGTATAATAATTAACTGTTGTATGGGAAGGTTTGATAATAGCTTATGTCCAGCCGAAAGGCTCATTATAAAGTTTGCAAATCCTGCTAATGAGAATTTAAAGAAGTTATTTAGCGCTGTAGCAGCTCCAAAGTTAACAGAGACTAGCTGTAAAGATTCGCTTAATAGTGATGTTGAGCTTAAACTTACGCCATAACATATAATTAGCATTAAAATCATAAAAATGTATGCATGGTTAAATCCAGTATAATTATGTATCAGCATCATTAATACACCAGTAAGGGAAATGCTAAGTCCAGCATATGAAAATGCTTTTAGTGGGAAGGATTCACTAAGTTTTTTTAAAGTGAAGTTTGCTAAGACTAATCCTATTACAGTTATAGCAAAGTAGAGCATATATAAAACATACCCAGTATTATAAACTTTTAGATAGATTATTGAAGATGCTCCAACATAACTAAAAAAAGCAGCAAATAATAGTCCAGAACAGAGAGTATATGCTATAAATTTTATATTTTTAAAATGACAGAAATAAGCTGTGAATAATTTTTTTATAGATTTTTGTCTTTGTTCAATAGGATGTGTCTCGGGCATTATACTACAAAGAGCTAGTAGCACTATTCCAAAAATAAATAAAAAGTAAAATGAGCTTTGCCAACTTGCTGTTAGAACTATCAATCCAGTTCCAATCATGGGTGAAATCATAGGTGCGATTAGCA
Source organism: Francisella uliginis (assembly GCF_001895265.1). NCBI lineage: Bacteria > Pseudomonadati > Pseudomonadota > Gammaproteobacteria > Thiotrichales > Francisellaceae > Francisella > Francisella uliginis. The sequence continues at coordinate 1,685,553 of NZ_CP016796.1, read as the reverse complement.
TTATTATTGATAGGCTTGCTATAGTTGTTGTCAATTTTTTGCCATTATAGCAATCTCTGGCTATTGCTAATGCTATTACAGTTCCTGATGAATCTGTCAGACCTTGGATTAGCCTAAATATTGCAAGCTGTGAGAAGCTTTGGCTATGAGCACATAGTAAAGTACTTATTATGTACAGTGACATTCCTAAGATTAGACAACGCTTTCTGCCATATTTGTCAGATAGAGATCCCCATAAGAGCATACCGATTGAGAATCCTATGAAATATGTTGTAAATGTAAAAATTACATCATTAGGGTGAATATTGAAATGTTTGGCAATATTAGGAATTGCTGGAGCATAAGTGTTTACAGCAAAAGGAGGTAACATTGCTAAAAAAGCTAATGTTAGTAGAAATATTTTACTATCTTTTTTTACCATTATGAAAGAAACCCTTAAAGATCTACGAAAGTGATAATTTAACAGCTAAGTATTTTAGCAAACAAAGCTATTAAAGAAAGGATTTTATTTTAGCATGTTGATTATGTAAGTTTAGCTGTAGTTATTCGATATCAAGAATTTTCTTTATGTTAAAATATTAAGATAAATTTTATACTGCTTCTCAGACTTTATGCAATTTGCTTTTTTAAATAGTAATAAGTATGCGAAAATTAACGCTCTTAAAGCATCTATTGCTGTGATGCTAGGATATTCACTTGGCCGTTTTTTAGGTGATGCTTTAGATATTCAAAGAATGTATTTATGGATTGTAATAACCATATTAGTTGTTATGTCAACTCAGCCAAACTTAGGGGGAGCATTAGATAAGGCTCTTATGAGGTTTTTAGGTACAGTTGTTGGAGCTATAGTTGCAATAATAATTACAGCAATAATTCCTGTTGGATTTTCTCAGGTAACATTAGTTTTACCATTTATATTCTTAGCAGTTTACGTTGCAGGGGCTTCGAAATATAGCTATGCAGGAACTTTAGCTGGAATTACTCTATTAATTATAATTTTAAATCAACAACCTAGTTTGCAAACTGCTATATATAGAGCGGTAGAGATATCTTTAGGTATAACAATTTCCTTAATTGTAAATAGATTTATCTTGCCTATAAGGGCTGAGACTAGACTTAAAGAGAGCTTTGCCAAAACAATTTATCAAATACATGATTTTTTTGATATTCTTTTTATCGAGCGTAATCATTCGCATAGGAAGCTTAGAGAGAGTATTTTTCATGAGTTTGCTAAACACCTAACTCTCATTAAAGAGTTAAAGTATGAAAAATCTGCTAAAAATGTCCGTGAATTTGAAAAAATGAGTCTTTATATACGTAGGCTATATAGATATATGATTGTTATGTATGAATATATAGAAGCATCATTTGATCCCAAAACTATAGAAATTTTAGATAAAGAACCTGCATTTTTTGAGTTTAAGAAATATATTATGCAATCTTTAACAGATATTTCTAATGATATTAAAGCTAGGAAAAGAATAAGTTATACGGAGTTATTACGCTTTGAGAAACATATATTACCTTTATTAAAAGATGTGGATATTTTAAATCACAAAGATGAAAGTTTTACTTTTTATATCAATATGTTTCTTAATGCTCTAAAAAGGTTATCTTTAGAATACAATTATATTTTACAAATTTCAAAATATTGATTAAATAGAATCTTTAGGATACTATGTAGCCTTGAAATTTTATCATTACATTTTTATTTATATGAGGTTTAATATATTATGAATCTTCACTCAAGGAATGTTTTAATTCCGGTGCTTATAGTAACAATTATTGTTGATATTATGGGGGCTGGCTTAGTTTTTCCAATAATGCCATCTTTATTCTTTGGTAAAGCATGTATCACATTTGGCGACCCTGGTGGGAACTTCCAAAACTGGTATTATTCAATAGCTTTAGCTTGTTGGCCATTAGGCCTACTTATAGGCTGTCCGATAATAGGGGAATTATCAGATAAATATGGTCGTAAAATTATATTAACAGTCGCACTATCAACAACATGTATTTCATATATGTTATCGGCATATGCGATATATTCTCATGATTATTTACTATTTATTTCAAGTAGGTTTATTAGTGGTTTAGCTGGAGGAGCTTTTGAGATCGCTCAAGCAGCAGTTATTGATATATCCTCAGAAGAAGAAAAATCCAAAAATCTAGGGTATATTACAATGGCAGCATCTTTAGGTTTTGTAGTTGGGCCTATTGTAACTAGTTTTGTTTCAGTCATGAGTATTAATCACATAATACCATTTATATTTGCAGCTGTACTATCTCTTATTAATATTGTATTTATTACAATAATTATGAAAAAAGATCTGCCTAAAAACCCTGGTTTAGTAATTGAACTAGGAACAATATATAAAACTATATCGTTTTTATTATCAGATAAAAGAGTTAGGCTAATAGGAGTCGTTTATTTACTTATACAATGTGCTTGGGGATTCTATGGTCAAGGTGTGGCACTCTTCTTAAACTTAACTTACAATTATAGTATATCAATGACAGGTCTTTTCTATGCTGTTATGGGATTATCTACAGCTATTGCAAGTATAACAATTCAGCCTAAAATTTTTGCTAAATCAACAAAGCAAGTTGCTTTTGTCAGATCGGCTGTTATTTGTGGTATAGGTTTTGCGCTAGTTTCTATTTTAACTAGCCAAGGAGTACAATGGTTACTGGCTGTAGTGCTATCTGCTGCACAGTTAATTTGTTATACAGCATTGTTATCAATGATATCTGCGGCAGTTACGGATAAAGAGCAGGGTAAAGCAATGGGTGCAGCAGGAGCAGGATTTGGATTAGCTTGGTTCTTAAATGACATTATGATGGGGCATTTATCAGCAATATCGCCATCATCACCTATATCATTTGGTTCAATTATGTACTTTAGTGCCGCAATTATTTTTGTATTTTCTATTAAAATATTGCGTGAAAGGGTAAAATAATAGCCAATCTAATTAATATTGTGTTATTTTCTTAAATGCAGTTAATATCTTTAAAAAATATAAGTCTTAATTTTGGTACACATATAGTCTTAGATCAAGTTGATCTTGATATATCAAAAGGGCAAAGAATTTGCTTAATTGGTCGTAACGGTACTGGTAAATCATCTTTATTAAAAGTTATTGAAGGAAAGGTTACTCCAGATGATGGTGAAATTATAGTTCATAATAATGCTAGGGTTGCTAGTATGATCCAAGAGGTTCCTAGTGATATTGATGGGAGTATTGGCGATGTTATACTTCAAGGTTTAGGAGATCTCGGGAATAAGTTAATCTCATATCAGAACGTTTTAGAGTGTAATCCTCAGTCATTAGAGTTAGAATCTCTACATAAATATATAGATGAAAATCATGGTTGGGGTTATCTTAACGATACAGAAGTTTTGGCATCTAAACTTAGCCTTGATTCAAAAGCCCAATTTAAAGATCTTTCAGGTGGTATGAAAAGGCGAGTAATTCTTGCTCGAGCATTGATAAATAAACCTGATTTATTACTTTTAGATGAGCCGACAAACCATCTTGATATAGATTCTATTAAATGGTTAGAAGAATTTTTAGCTAATTTTGGTGGAGCTATACTCTTTATTACGCATGATAGAAAATTTTTAAATAGTGTTGCAAAAAGTATTATTGAACTAGATAGAGGACATTTATATTCTTTTGATGGGAACTACACTAAGTTTTTAGAGAAAAAAGAGCAGATTTTAGATGCGCAAGAAAAGGCTAATAGTGAGTTTGATAAGAAGCTAGCTCAAGAAGAAGCATGGATTCGTCAAGGTATAAAAGCTCGACGAACTAGAAATGAAGGACGAGTTAGAGCCTTAGAGCAAATGAGACGTGAGCGTAAACAAAGACGTGAAGGTGTTGGTAAAGCTGATATTAAAGTTGCTCAAGCTGAGAAATCTTCTAAGAAAGTTATCCAAGCAAATAGTATTGGTTTTGAGTATCAAGGTAATTACCTTTTTAAAGATTTCTCAGCGGAGATTCACAAATCAGATAAAATTGCGATAATAGGGCAAAATGGCTGCGGAAAAACTACTCTTTTAAACTGTTTATTAGGCGTTGAGAATCCAACTCAAGGTGATGTGGTATTAGCAGATAATATTAAAATAGCATATTTTGATCAGCTAAGAGACCAGTTAGATGAGAGCTTAAGTATTATTGATAATGTTAAAGAAGGTTCTGATTTTCTTAATATAAACGGTAAAGAAACTCATGTAATAACATATCTACAGAAATTTTTATTTACACCTGAGAGACTACATTCTCCGATTACACACTTATCAGGCGGAGAGAAAAATCGTTTATTATTAGCTAAAATCTTATCTAAGCCTAGTAATGTTATAGTTCTTGATGAGCCTACTAATGATCTAGATATTGAAACATTAGAAATTCTAGAGGAAATGCTAATAAACTACCAAGGTACTGTAATTTTAGTTAGTCATGATAGAGAATTTATAAATAACGTAGCAACAAGCTCAATAGTATTTGAGCAAGGTCAATTAAACGAATATGTTGGTGGCTATGATGATTGGTTATCACAACAAAAGCAAGTTGAGCAAACCAAAGCTCCTAAGAAAGCTGATGAGCCAAAAAATAAACTAACATATGAGCAACGTAAGCAATTACGAAACCTGCCTAATCAAATAGAGAAGTTAGAAAATAATATCTCTAAGATAGAGGCACAAATGGGTGAGTTAGATTTTTATCAAAAATCTCAACAAGAAATAACAAAAACTCAAAATCAATTAGATCAGCTCAATCAAGAATTAGAAGAAAAATACACACTTTGGGAAGAGCTTCTAGAGCTTGAATAGATCTCATCTGAAAGTATGCAATATTCACTTTATAAGAGTTTATATGTTATTATTCTAAGTAGTTTAGTTCAAAAACAGTATTAATGAAAACTTATAAACGTGACATTCATGATCAAGTAGAAGAAAGAAAGGTTCTATCAATAACGGCTTTAGCAGAATTTGCTGAAAGATATGGATACTATGTAGTTCAATCTTTGTTGATATTCTTTTTAATTGAAAGGTTTGGTATTTCGCAAGAGACATCAGCTTCTTTAGTTGGGACAACTTTAGCAATGATTTATATTTCGGCAATAGTTGGAGGATATATCGCGGAGAGATTTTTAGGATATTATAGGTCTGGTTTACTTGGTTCTGTTATGATGCTTTTAGGCTTTTTTCTTTTAGCTTCAACAACAAGTGAGAGCGCATTGTGTTTGGGGTTAAGCTTTATATGTATAAGTAGTGGGCTTATCAAATCTAATATGGCTGCTTTTATTGGTAGATTCTATGATAGATCATCTTTTGATAATTCTCGCAGAGATTTTGGATTTAATATTTTCTATATGGGTATAAATCTTGGTGGTTTCTTAGGTCTTGTATTAGCAATGTCACTTAAAGATCATTTCGGTTATGGGGTAGCGTTTTATAGCAGTATGGTTGTGAACTTTGTGATGCTTATATTTTTATCAATTGGTTATAGATTTATAAACAAACATATGATGGAGGTACAGATAACAATTACAACTATAGTTAGAGTAATGTTGATCTTGTTTTTATATATAACCTTATTGTTTTATGTTTTTAATTCACCAGATGTTGCTAACTTTTCTGTTTTGGCATCTGTAATAATTTCTTTATTTGTTTTGCTTTTTTCAGTTCGTAAGAGTAGTTGGAATAGAGTTTTTGTAGCAACTATATTCTTTTCTTTATCAATTGTTTATTGGGCTTTATATTTTCAAATGTTTATAAGTTTACTTTTATTTACAGAGTATGCTGTAAAAGAATATTTGTTGAATTCTAGTCAATTATTGAGTGTGGTATCTGTAACAATTCTTCTTTTCGCTGTAGTTATGGGTAAGCTTTGGATATTTCTAGGCCGTAAGGGCTATATGACTAATGATATTGATAAATTTAACTTAGCTTTTGTAATAATGACTGTAAGCTTCTTGGTTATTTTAATGTTTATTCATGCAACGCCAGTAGCTACAAAGGTCAGTCCATTTGCTTTTATTGTAGGATATTTTTTAATCGGAATATCAGAGTTATGTTTGTCTGCTATTGGCTTGTCACTAATTACAAAAATAGCCCCTAAAGGTTTTGTGGCTTTATATATGGGAATATGGTTAATTACTCTAGGAGTAGGAGGCAAGCTAGGAGGATTAATTTCTAGTTATTTCTATATTCCAGAAAATAATGTAGTTTTAGCAAAAACAAATATTGCTGATGCTCTTGATACATTTGTAGTAACTGCAGTTATTGTATCATTATCAATTTTATTAATTAGGAAATATGTCAATAAGTATGTAGGGTAAGTATAATTTATATTAATTATAACTATTTAGTTTCCCAAGTATTTCTAAGAGTTACAGTTCTATTGAAGACAAGTTTATTTTTTGAGCAATCTTGATTATCAGCTATAAAATATCCAGTTCTATTAAATTGAAAACGCTCTTCAGGCTTTACATCTTCAAGAGATTTTTCAACCTTAGCATTATTTATAATCTGTAAAGATTCTGGGTTAATAATATCTTCAATTTTATCGAAGCTACCAGGGTTCTCATCATTAAATAAACGGTCATAAACTCTTACTTCTGCGTCTAAACAATTGTTAGCATCAACCCAATGGATTATACCATTTGGTTTTTTACCATCTTTTGGTTTTTTGCCACCTAATGTTTCTGGCAAGTATGAACATTTTAGCTCAGTAACATTCCCAGATTCATCAGTTATAACCTCAAAACATTCTATTACATAAGCATTTATTAGACGAACCCTACCATTTGGACTAAGTTTTTTCATACCTTTTTCTAGCTCAAACACAAAATCATCTCTTTCGATAAAGATTTCTGAAGATATTGTAATATCACGACGACCAAAATCAGGATTTTGAGGATGATTTGGTACGTTTAGTTCATGAGTTGGTATATCTGTAATAGTTACTTTTATAGGATCTAGGACAGCATTTTTTCTTAATGTGTTTTTATTTAGATCATCACGAATAGATTCTTCCAAAACAGATACATCTATTACAGAGTCTTGTTTTGATATTCCGACTAACTCACAAAAGTTACGAATTGATTCAGGAGTATATCCTCTACGACGATAGCCTTTAATTGTTGGCATACGCGGATCATCCCAACCATTGACAAGCTTATTATCAACTAAATATTTTAGCTTTCTTTTACTCGTGATTGTATAATTTAAATTAAGCCTTGAAAACTCAATCTGTTGCGGCTTGGTTTCAAACTCTGTTTCAGAGACTATCCAATCATAAAAAGGTCTTTGATCTTGAAACTCTAAAGTACATAAAGAGTGTGTTATACCTTCAATAGCATCCTCTAATGGGTGGGCAAAGCTATACATTGGATAGATACACCATTTATCACCAGTTTTAGGATGATTTGAGAATTTTATTCTATATAAGGCTGGGTCTCTTAGGTTTATATTACCTGAAGTCATATCTATCTTAGCTCTTAATGTCTTGCTTCCTTCAGAAAACTTGCCGTTCTTCATTGCTTCAAAAAGCTCTAGGTTTTCTTCAACAGAGCGATTCCTATATGGACTATCTTTTCCAGCTTCTTTTAGTGTCCCACGATATTCTCTAACTTCTTCAGCTGATAAGTCACAAACATAAGCCTTGCCTTTTTTAATAAGTAATATAGCTAGCTGATACATTTTATCAAAATACTCAGAAGCAAAATGAGGCTCGTTCTGCCATTTAAATCCTAACCACTGTACATCTTCTTGAATAGCATTTATGTACTCGATGTCTTCTTTATCTGGATTAGTGTCATCAAAGCGTAAATTACATTTACCATTAAACTCTTCTGCAATACCAAAATTTAGGCATATAGATTTTGCATGACCTATGTGTAAATATCCATTTGGTTCAGGAGGGAATCTAGTTAGTACATCAAAAATTTTCTTGGTACCTAGATCTTTTTTTATAATATTTTTTATAAAATTAGTCTTGTTTTTCTTATTCTCATTACTCATGATTTTTTATCTAGAAATAGTTGAGTTAATAAATTTATTAATAGTTTACTTTATTCATAAAACAATAACATATTTTTTTGAAAAAAAAGTATATACTGGCTATAATTTTCACTTAAAAGCTAATCGTTATTTAAGCTAGGGAACTTTGCTAATGGATCCTTCCACCGTAGATGATAATAAATATTTATATACTGCAAAAAATGTATATCGAAATCTATCTTTAGATCAACTTGCAAAACATGCTAAAAAAAGTTGTGGTTTTGTACAGCATGAAGGTAAGGCTCTTGTTGTAGATAGTGGTAGTATCAAAGGAAGACTTCCTGATGATAAGTATATTGTAGAAACCAAATATGCGAAAAAGAATGTATGGTGGAATGAGGAAGGCTCTGATAATAAAAAGTTAAAAAGAAAAAATTGGAAGCTTATTAAGCAAAAGCTTTGTAATGATGTCTCACAGAAAGATTTGTTTGTTGTCGATGGTTTTTATAATCATGATGAAAAAAATAGGATTGCTGTTAGGCTAATAACGACTGAAGCTTCAGCTGCTTATTTCTTTAAGTTAGTTACAATACCCAATAATTGTGAGCAAAATAAGCTTGAGCCACAATGGGTTATGATGCATTCTCCAGAAACAGAAATTGAAAATTATGAGGAGCTTGAGTTAAATTCATCAAAAGTTGTTGCTACAAACTTAAAACAACGTGAAAGTATACTTGTTGGAACCTATTATTTAGCTGAGATAAATAAGGTGCTTTTATCTGTTATGAGCTATTATTTATCTTTAAATGATATTGGTGTTTTTTATTGTGCAGTAGGCGTTGATGAGCAAGCAAAAAGTAGTATGTTTTTTGGGCTATCTGGTAGTGGTAAAACGACATTAGCCTTGGACAAGCACAAAACTCTTGTAACCAATGAAGCTGTTGCTTGGACAGAAATGCGTGGTATATATAGTTTAGAGTCTGGGCTAACTATTAAGTCTGCAAGCTTCAAAAAAGATGATCCGCGTATTGTTGACTCGTTAAAAGGAGATCTTTTAATAGAAAATCCTAATTTTGATGAAAATCAAAGTATTATATTTGGTCAGAAGAGTAAATCTCAAAGTAATACTTATGTAACTTTCTCGCGAGAAAATTTTGATAGTGTTGTAAATACTGATAATCCTAGCACAATAATATTTCTTGTTAAGGATGCAAAAGGTATCCTACCAAGAGTTGCAAAATTAAGTAAGGGTCAGGCAATTTACTATTTTTTATCTGGATATACATGTACGTCAACTGGTGTCGAGTCAGGTGTTACAGAGCCTAAGCCAGAGTTTTCAAGTTGTTATGCGCAGCCATTTTTATTACTTAGACCAACCAGATATGCGAGTATTTTACGTCAAAGATTAAAACATAGTAATGCTAATATCTATATGGTTAATGTTGGTTGGATTGATGGGGATTATAAAACAGGTAGAAGAGTTCCTACTGAAGAAACAAAGACTATCGTTGACTATTTATTAAACAAGCCAGAAAATGTGAGCTTTAAATTTGAAAGGCAAAAATATTTTAATTTTAAAGCATTAACTTCAATCCATGATAATAATGAAGTGTTTCATCTAAATAATATTTGGGATGATAAATCTGAATATAAAAAGCAATACAAGGCATTAGCAAAAAGTTTTATCAAAAACTATACTCAATTTGAAAATGATGAATTTGCATTAAAATATAAGAAATTTGAACCAGATATCTAATAGTTAGTTTTGCTGGCTATATGAAAAATACTCTTTATTTATTATAATATCTTTAATGTGTATAAATTTCTAAAAAAATGTTAATTTATCTTTTTAAGTGGCTTAGTCATTATTTCAGTGGCTTAGAAGTATTCAGTAGTTATATTTCTATCAGAATTATTATGATTTCTATAACATCTTTACTGTTGACTCTCTTTTTGGGAGGACCAATGATTCGTTGGTTGCAAAAAATGCAGATAGGTCAAGTTGTCAGAGATGATGGTCCAGAAAGTCATTTTTCTAAAAAGAATACACCAACAATGGGAGGTGTATTAATACTATCATCTATAGTTATATCCTCACTATTATGGGGCGATTTATCAAGTATTTATTTATGGATCTTAATATTAGTAGTAGTTTTTTTTGGAGCTATTGGTTTTATTGATGATTACTTAAAGTTAGTGCTTAAGAATCCTAAAGGACTAAGAGCAAAACACAAATTTGCATTGCAAACAATATTCTCAATTATATTAGCTGTAGTTTTATTTTATCTTCTATCAAAAGATGGTCAGATGAGTTTATCTATACCATTTTCTAAGAGCTTATATATACCAATGGGAATTATTTTATTTATAGTTCTAACATTTTTTATTATTAATGGTAGTAGTAATGCAGTTAATCTGACAGATGGTTTAGATGGTTTAGCCATAGTTCCAGTTGTGCTTGTGGCTATGGGACTAGGAATATATGCATATATTGAAACTAATAGCACTTTAGCTAATTATCTTTTATTTAGTTATTTAGGTAATCCAGGGCTTGCTGAGGTAGCAATTTTCTGTGCAGCAGTTTGTGGTTCAGGTCTGGCATTTTTATGGTTTAACTCATATCCTGCTGAGGTTTTTATGGGTGATGTTGGCTCATTAACATTAGGAGCAGTTTTAGGGGTTATAGCTATTATGATTCGCCAAGAGTTGATATTTTTTATAATGGGTTTACTTTTTGTAGTAGAAGCTTTATCTGTGATGTTACAAGTAGGTTCATATAAGCTTAGAAATGGTAAGAGAGTCTTTAGAATGGCACCAATCCATCATCATTTTGAGCTGAAAGGGTGGCCTGAAACAAAGGTCGTAGTGCGTTTCTGGATAATATCATTAATACTTTTTTTAATTGGTTTAGCTGCTATTAAGGTTCGATGATGTTTAGTTTTCATTTTAACGACGTTAAAATCTCTAAATTACTAATGGTTGGGTATGGAGTTACAGGAAAGTCTGTATGCGATTTTCTAGCAAATTTTATTGATATTGAAGTTGACATATCACAGAGTGATGAGGATTTTGGTCATTACGATTTTGATAGCTATGACCTAATAACAGTTAGTCCAGGAATACCTCTCAATAAATCTCCATATAGAGTATTATCTAAATATAAAGATAAGATTGTTAGTGATATTGATATATTTTATCAATATATTAAAAATACAAAAGCTAAGACTATTGCAATAACTGGCTCAAATGGTAAGAGTACAGTAGTTACTCTACTTGATTTTATACTTAGAGAATTAGGTTATAAAAGTATTTTAGTTGGTAATATTGGGACACCAGCACTAAATAAAATAGATGAGAAATTTGATTACTGTGTTATAGAGGCATCAAGTTTTCAAATAGATATATTTCACTCTGTAAAATTTGATATTGGCTGTGTTATTAATGTATCACCAGACCACCTAGATAGATATGCAAGCTTTGGTGAATATAAACAATCAAAGTTGAATTTAGCAAATTTTAGCAAAGATTTCTTTGTATATGATGTTCATAATAATGGTATTAAATATGCAGGAGAATATGAAATAGTAAGATCAAGCATATATAAAAATGCTACAAAGTTATTAGATATCTCTGAAACTAATTTATTTGGTGAACATAACTTAGAGAATATTATTGTTGTTTTAAACATATTAGATAAGTTAGGTTTAGATATTTTTAAAGCGGTAGGTGCTATTAAAAAATTCAAAGGCTTAGCACACCGTTGTAAGATTGTGAAAAACATAAATGGAATAACGTATATAAATGACTCTAAAGGTACAAACGTTGGTGCTACAGTAGCAGCACTTAATAGTATAACTAGTACCAAAAGCATTATATTATTATTAGGTGGCGTAGCTAAGGGTGGAGACTTTAGCCTTATGACAGAGTCATTAAAAAAATATGTCAAATATGTTTTTATATATGGACAAGATAAGGAATATATAAAAGAGTCTATAAAAGATACTTGTAAATACGAACTATGTGATAATATGCATCAAGCTTTTGAGTTAGCTAGTAGAAAATCACAAGATAGTGAAATAGTTTTATTATCTCCAGCATGTGCAAGTTTTGATGAGTTTGATAATTATGTAAAACGAGGCGAAGCTTTTGAAGATTATGTTAGACAATTAAAACATATAGGAAGCTAGAAGTGTTATATAGGTTAAAACTTCTACTAAGTAGAAAAAATGTCAAAAGAGAACGTGTAAGGGCAAAGCTTGAAATAGATATTTCGATAGTTTTTATAATGCTAGGGCTACTTACTTTCGGTTGGGTTATGGTTACTTCAGCATCGATGATTGATGCATTATATGACTTTAATGATCCTTATCATTATTCTATAAGACAGGGTCTTTTTGCAATTATCTCGATATTTTTGTTCCTACTGGCCTTGCTTGTACCTACGAAAAACTATGAAAAAAATTATAATGCATTTTTCTTTATAATGCTTTTAATTTTAGTTGCGGTGCTTGTTCCGGGATTAGGTAAGAGTGTTAATGGAGCTAGACGTTGGATACCTCTTCTAATTATCAATATTCAGGTTGCTGAGCTAGCAAAACTTTTAGCAATTATATTTTTCTCTGGCTATATTGCTACAAATTTAAAAAATATGGGGAATTTTAAGGAAGGTATTCTTACTCCAATATCATTATTAGGGTGTATTGCTATACTTTTATTAATGCAGCCAGACTTTGGTTCTACTGTTGTAATATCAATGTGTGTTATGGGAATGTTATTTGTTTCGGGTAATAAAGTACGTTGGTATGGATTACTTTTGGTAGCAATGGTTTTGATGGCTTCAATGTTGGTTATTATTTCTCCATATAGGATGCATAGGATTACCGGTTTTTTACATCCATGGGAAAATGCAAATGGCTCGGGGTATCAGTTAGTTCAAGCACTTATTGGCTTTGGTAGAGGAGGCTGGTTTGGTGATGGTTTAGGTAATGGTATACAAAAACAGTTTTTCTTGCCGGAGGCGCATACCGACTTTATCACTTCTGTAATAGCAGAAGAGATTGGTGTTTTTGGGTTGATGGTTTTATTATTGGTTTATTTATTTATTGCCTTTAAAGCTATAAATATTGCTAAATTAGCTTTTGAATTAAAAAGATATTATCAAGCCTTTTTATCTTATGGGATAGGCTTTTGGATTAGTTTCCAAGTTTTTGTAAATGTTGGTGTAAACACAGGTTTATTACCAACAAAAGGTTTAACTTTACCTCTAATAAGTTATGGAGGAAGTAGTTTATTGATAATGTGTTATACTTTGGGCATCTTAGTTAGAGTTGACTTCGAAAACAAGCTTTTAGCGGATACAATAAATCCTAGATATGTATATAAGAAAGTTAAATAATTTAAGATTTACAGTTTTATATTATTCTCATTTTGATCTCTTATAGCTTGTTCTGATTTAAAGTATTTAAATTCATTGACTCTAGATTTTGATATAGGATCATTTTCATCAATATCTATAGCAGGGTGGCACATTATTAGTCCACCATCTTTAATTTCAGCATAAGCTTTTAGCATAACTTTTCTAAAGTCTTGATTGCTATTCTCAAGTGAATATATTCCGGAAAAGCTGGTATTATGTTTAATGTTATTATCTACTAATAGTTTGTTGAATTTCTTAGCACCACTACGATAAATTATTAATGATTTAAAATCTGATTTGTCCATATTTAGGGTTGAGCGAATATATGTTTGTTTTTCAAACATATTAAAGTCTTTATATAAATCTATGACAACTTTTCGAATAATAGGGAAGTGATGTACATGCTGGTGTCCATCAATAAAATCTGGTAGGCCTCCCCATTGATCTATAAAATTATCTATCTGAGCTTTTAGCTCGTTATAAACATCAGTATATTTTATTGATCTAAGCTTTGATTTCGCTAGTAATTTAGATAATGGTAAAAACTCTTTATTTTTACTTATAGAAGTAGCTTTTGTAAAAGGTGCTCCTTCAGTTAGATTCAGATGTATCCCAACATGAATGAAATCACTATATATTTTTTTTAAATTAGTGATTCCATATTTTAAAGCAGGCATATTTGACATACAACTTGTAGCGTTAATAATTTTTTTTTCTAATAGATCAAGAATGCCTTTATTGACATTATCACTTAGACCAAAATCATCGGCGCAAATTACTATTTTTTTAGACATGATAAAATCACTTAATATTGTAAATATTATTGGTTACTAGTATATATTTTATACTTTCATAGTTATAATAGCATCTATTAAGACTTAATATATTTTGTATTTAAAATGACAAATAGAAATATTGAAAATCCCCATCTTTATGCTGTAATACCAGTTTATAATGAAGAAGCTTTAATAGGATCTTTCTTAAAAGAGCTAGCTGTTAAACTTAGAGAAATCTCATCAAACTACAAGATAGTTGTTGTTGATGATGGCAGTGCAGATAATTCTAGAGAGGTTATCCAGGGGTTAGTAGGTGAGTTAAATATTAAGCTTATTAGTTTTTCTAGAAACTTTGGTCAAGAAGCTGCTATTACAGCTGGGTTAGAAGCTTCTAAGGAAGCAGATGCTGCTGTTATTATGGATTGTGATTTTCAGCACCCGATAGAAGTGATAGACCAATTCTATGAGAAATGGTGTGAAGGCTATTCTAATGTTTATGGGATAAGAACTAGGGATGATCAAAGTAAAACTAGGAGCTTTTTATCAGAAACATTTTTTAAGTTCAGTAAGAGTATGATGGGTGTTGATATTCCAGCTAATGCCGGATATTTTAGATTATTAGATAAACAGTGTATTAAAGCTTTTAATTCATTATCAGAAAATAATCGCTTTATTAGAGGTCTTTTCTCATGGATAGGTTTTAAAGGTTATGCTATACCATTTCAGGTTGCCGATAGGAAGGATGAAACACCTAGTAGATGGGGGTATAAAAAACTTTTCAAATTAGCATTTACTGGGATTTTCTCATTTTCATCTGTTCCGCTTAGAATGATATCTCTTATGGGGATGATAATTTCTATATTTGCATTAGCATATGGTTTGTATACGATTTTAGCTAACATACTCTTTGGTGTTGGTGTTAGTGGTTGGCCAACTATTGTGGTAAGTATTATGTTCTTTAGTGGTGTCCAGCTTATTTCACTGGGAGTTTTAGGGGAGTATATCAGTCGTATATTTGATGAAGCAAAAAATCGTCCTAAATATATTATTGATGAGGATGAGAGCCGAAATATTTAATTATTCTAAGTAAAACTTCTTTCTTGATCTCTTAAATTTTTCTTATAATTTTAATAAATAGCTTATTGTAAAAAGTAGTTAATAGGTTTGTCTTTTAAATTCTTATCAAAATATATTTTCGTTACCCTATATGAAATGATTGCTAGATAAAGTATAAGGGTAGATTTCATAGTCAAGCTATAGAGTGATAAAATGATCTAACAATATAGTTTTATTATTATATAGTCAATCCGATTGTATTGTGTACTTTTATGCGGTCATCCTGAACTTGGTTCAGGATCTTCACTTTGGCTAGGAGATTCCGGATCAAAGCCTGTGCTGAACTTGATTCAGTATCCGGAATGATAGGTTTTATTTTACATAAGTCATTCGGATTAACTATAGTTAAAATAGATCATATAAAATACGCTTAGTTTAGTATTACAAAATGAGAAGTGTTTGTTGTATAAGAAATTGAATTAGTCATTACTTATTTAAGAGAGAAACAGGAATAAATCCAGCATAATTGTTTGAATAATTATTTATTTATTTATTACCTTTACCACAACATTTTTGTTATATCTTCCCTTAACTTTGAAGTCTATATTAGGATATTTTTCTTTAATTTTTTGTAATTGCTTCTCTTTTGTAAAAATAACAATATCTTTTTTAGTTTTTAGAAGTTCACTAAATTGGGGATAAGTTATTAAATATTTAGGCCATTTGCCATCATGAGATTGTTGGTATTGTTTAATGCCATAATGGAATTCTCTTGCCCAGTTATCAATTTCTGGTCTATAAGTTTTCCAATTATAAACAATATAGATATTATCATTTAATAGTAGTGGTAGATCCTCTTCATAGCCTTTTTTCTTTATCTCTTCTTTTAGTATAAAGTGTTTCGGTTGAGGTCTATTATAGTAGACAAATATAGTGTCTTTAGGTGAGTCTTTTATCACTTTTTCAACTAAAGGTTCAGATGTTCTAAGATCAAAATAAGGAATGACTAATTGGCCTAAGATATTAAGCACCATAAGTGCTGAGATTATTAGTATAATTGCTTGTTTGACTTGACCTTTTATCGATAATCTTAGGCTAAATGCAATTGCAAAAGCACATAATGCTACTAGTAAAATATATACGGTTGAAGCGTGAGTGTCTAAGAATAGGTGTTGTACTATTGGGAATATAGCAACCACAATACCTGTTATTAAGAAAAGTGTGCTAGCAGCTATATGCATTTTTTTGAAACTATTTACTTTATCGTTATCTTTAATTATTTTCTCAAATGATAATGCCATTAGTAATGATAATGGTCCAAAAATAGGCAGGATATAGCTTACGATCTTTGAACTAGGAATTGAGAAGAATATTAGTATAAGTAAGCACCAAAGAGCTATTAAAAATGTAGTATAGTCTTTTTTTCTATTTTGCCAAATAGTTTTAAAACCTTTAGGTAGTCTATTAAGTAGTAAAATGCTAAATGGTAAAAATACAGCCAATATAATTACAAAATAAAACCAAGGTCCAATAGCATTATTAAAGCCATGTCCAACAAAACGATAGAATTGTTGGAAATAGAAGAAGAAATATAGGAAGTCAGGGTTTTGCTGTTGAGCTAAAACTAACCATGGAGTAATAATAATTACAAATATAATAGCTCCTGTTGGAATATATAATTCTTTTATCCTATGCCAATTATTTGTTACAAGCATCCAGACAAAAACAGTCATGCAAGGAAAAGCTATAGCCATTAAGCCTTTAGTTAGAAATGCTAATGCAGATACAAAGTATGCAGCATACATGAAAAAGCGTTTTTTATTTCCTATTGGCTGTTTTAAGCTAACTAAACATAGAAAGAATGCAATCCAAAGTAGGTTAGCAACTATAAGATCCATATTTGCATAGTGTGATTCAAAGAAATATAAGACATTAGCAGCTAATATAAAACTAGCTAAAACACCAGCAAAACGCGAATAAAAATATCTGCCAAAAGAATATATTGATATGCATCCTAATATACCTAAAAGTGCTTGAGGTAGACGAATAGCCCAAGCATTTATACCAAAAAAGTGCATTGAAGTGGCTTCCATCCAGTAATAAAGAGGTGGCTTATCTAGAAAAGGAACACCATTAATTAAAGGAGTAACCCAGTTGCCAGTACTTAGCATTTCTCTAGCAATCTCAGGATAACGTCCTTCATCTGGAATACTTAAGTGTCTATGGCCAAGAAATACAATAAAGTATATTGCATAGATTACTAATAAGATTAAGATGTCATAAGCGTAAGAGTTTTTAAATTTATTCATTTAAGTTTTTTTAAAAAAAGATAAATTAATGACTTAATGTATCTCTTAATTATATTTTTTTCAAGGTGATTGTATTAAATAAAGATTAATACTAGAAACTATAAATTATTGTAAGAACATTGTTTTATAAGTGTTAGATCTCATTAAACTGTTCAGGTTTTTCTTCTTTACCTTCAAATAAAAATTTTTGCATTTCTTGTTGTAGGAACTCTTTTGCCTTTGGATCCATAAGATTAAGGCGATATTCATTTATTAAAATAGTCTGATGCGAAAGCCATGCTTGCCAAGCTTTATTTGATATTTCAGCATGTATTTTTTTACCTAGCTCACCTGGTAATGGTTGAAATGGTATAGCATCTAATTCTTGGTTATATTTTTTACAGAAAACAGTAGTCATTTTTTTCTCCTTTGAAATTTTTTTAAATACATCTTTTAGGCTTTGGTAGACCTGCTAGTTTGGCAGCTTGCACGGCTGGAGAAACAGGAAACAAAATTTGTAGATATAGACTATTGCCTATTTTTTCCCCATATTCTTCTTTTAATGCTTTAACAAGTTCTCTAATTGCTGGAGATTTTTTATTTTTTTGATAAAAACTTCTTAAAAAATTAATAACCAACATATGATTCTCAGATAAATCAATATCTTCACTTGCTGCTGTTAATTTACAAAAATCCATATCCCAACTTTCAAAATCTATCAAAAAGCCTTGTTTGTCTATGTTGTAGTTATCCACAAATATGATAAAATTTGTTACTAGTTTTTACTATCTGACAATTATAGCAAATAAGGATAGTTGTTTTAATCTATAAAAAGGCATATTCAATGAAAGTTACTTTATATACTACAAAATATTGTCCATATTCTCTTAGAGCAAGAATTGCCCTAGCAGAGAAAAAAATGAGCATGGAAGTTGTTGAAGCAGGTGATCTATCACCAGAAAAACTAAAGAAAATATCTCCAAATGGTATTTTCCCAGTCTTAAAAGAGAAAGACTATAGTATAAATAATAGAAAGGCTCTTTTGATATATATAGATGAGAGATTTCCAGCACCTGGATTGCTACCAAGTTTAGTTAATGAGCGTATAAAAATCCGTTTATCTTTAGATAAAATAGATAATGAATGGTATCCAGTGCTTGATCAGATTAGAAAAAATAGATCAGATAAAGAGCAATTAAATATACTCTTTAAAGAGTTAAAAGAAAGTCTTCTAACTATTGAAAAAGCTTTCAGTGAGTTTGACTATTTTATATCTTCTAATTTTACTTTAGCAGATTGCTATATTGCAGCATTAATAATCTGTTTAGAGGCGGAAGGTTTTATTATAGATGAAACATTTGGTGCTATACATGATTATAAAAAAAGAGTGTTTGCGAGAGATTCTGTTAAAAAAGCTAATCTAAAAGGCAATGCAAATGAGTCATTGTTAAAGACTTTAAGAGCACACAGGTAAGGTAAAGTTATATGTGGTATCAAGGTTTTGTAAGTTTTGTTTTTTTTGCTCTTAGCGTATTACTTATTGTAGTTGCTGTTGTTTTTATTATAGGTAGTTTTTTCTCGCTATTAGCAAAGGCAAAGCAAGAAGTTGCTAAGTTGACAAAAGGTAAGCTAGAGATTAATAAAATTGGTAAAGATTATAAAGAAACTAAAAAAGAAGTCTTAGAAACATTATTGGATAAAAAAGATTATAAAAACTATCTTAAAGAACAGAAAAAACTAGATAAACAAGACGATAAGCCTGAGAAAAAAGTTTTTGTAATTAATTTTAAAGGCGATATACATGCTTCACAAGTTGAGAATCTGCGTAAAGAAGTATCTGCTATCTTAGCAGTAGCAAAATCAAGTGATGAGGTTATTGTTAGAATAGATAGCCCTGGTGGGGTCGTAAATGGTTATGGTTTTGCCGCAGCACAATTAGAGAGAATCCGCCAAGCAGGTATTAATTTAACTATATGTATCGATCAAGTTGCTGCAAGTGGTGGTTATATGATGTCTGCGGTTGGACATAAGATAATCTCAGCACCTTTTGCAATAGTTGGTTCGATAGGAGTAGTTGGAACTATTCCAAATATTAGAAATTTGCTTGAAAAAAATGGTATCAATGTTGAGATGCATACTTCTGGGGAGTATAAACGTACATTAACATCTGTTGGTGAAAATACTGAAGAAGGGCGTAAGAAGTTCAAGCAGGATCTAGAAAATATTCATCAATTATTTAAAAAACATATTTTAAATTATCGTCCTAATCTAGATATGCATAAAGTTGGTACGGGAGAGTACTGGTTTGGTAAGGATGCTCTTGAGTTAGGCTTAGTTGATGAGATTCAGACTTATGATGATTATTTGATAAGTTTACTTAATAAAAAATATGATGTATATGAGGTAAGTTTTGTTAAAAAGAAAGATAAAGGGTTGTTGAAGTCTAAACTTGCTATGATCAAAAGAACTCTAACAAACTTCTTATACGCACGTAAAATATTGTAGGTCTAAAGTGTTTTCTTTAAATACACATCAGAAAATCTTAGACAATTTTCTTGAACAAAAGTCTAAGCAGATGTTGCATCATGCATTTATCTTTAGAGTTAAAGATGCTGTACTCTTAGATAGTTTTATAAACTCTCTATGTCAAGTGTTGTTAGCTCAGAAGGTTGATGATTACAATGAATCACCGTATGTAACAATAGCAAACTCAGAGAATAATGAGATTAGAGTTGCAGAAGTTAAGAAAATAATAAAAAATTGTGAGCTAACAGCACATAATAATTTAGCTAAAATTATTATAATTCCAGAGCTTGGTTTTTTAAATGAATCTGCCACAAACGCTATTTTAAAAACACTTGAGGAGCCTGCCGAAAATACATTCTTTTTAATGTTTACACGTAATTATAATAATATTTTAGCGACTGTAAAAAGTAGATCTTTAACTTATGATATAAGCTTTGATGAGGATGATAAATACAATTATTTAAAGTACACATTTAATATGTCAAAAGATGCTATAGAAAAATCTTTATTGATGGCTAGAGATGATATTAATATTATTGCTAAGATTAAGTTAGAGCAACATTTTTGGCAAGTTAGAAATAGTTTGATGAGGGTTTTAGTAAACCAACTAAATCCTAATGTATTTCTTAAAGAGGTTAATCCTAACTTTAAAGATACGCTTTATTGGTTAACAAGCTTAATTGTTGATGTGTATTATTATAAGCTTGACGATCAAGCTCAAAATATAGCTAATTATGATAAGCTTGCAGTTGTTAAATATCTTGCGGCTAAATTTACAGAAGATGAAATATATAAGTTATATCAAAAAACATTAGAAGCTAATGATTATTTTCTTAATTTTAAAAACGTTGATAAAGAATTAGTTTTAGAAAATTTAATATTAAAAATTATAAAGTAGGTAAAAAATGGAAGTAAAACAGCAACAAAAATTAAAGGCTCAAGCTCACAGTTTAAAACCTGTAGTTTTGATGGGAGAAAAAGGCCTTACTGAAAACGTAATGCTAGAGATCGATTTAGCTTTAGCATCTCATGAGCTTATAAAAGTAAAAGCAGGGCGTTTACCAAAAGAAGAAAAACAACAAATTGCCGCTGAGATTGTTAAAGCAACAAAATCAGAGCTAGTGCAAATAATAGGTAATATTTTAGTCCTATATAGAAAAAATCCTAATAAAAATAAAAAATAGGTTTAGATATGAGTTTTCCAATATCACGTCCGCGTAGACTGAGAGTGTCGCAAAACATTAGAGATATGGTTGCTGAAACAACTTTAAATGTTGATGATTTGATGTATCCAATATTTGTTGTGCATGGTGAGAATATCAAAAAAGAAATCTCAAGTATGCCAAATCAATATCATTGGTCTATAGATATGCTAGATGAACTTGTTGAGAGAGTTCTAAAATCAGGTATAAAAAGTGTCATGATATTTGGAGTACCAAAATCTAAGGATTTAGTTTCATCTGAGAATTATGATTCAAATGGTATCACGCAGCAAGCAATTAGAAAGATTAAGCACCTTGCTCCAGAGTTAGTTGTTGCAACTGATGTATGTATGTGTAGTTTTACACCTCATGGACATTGTGGAATCTTAAATGAAGATGAATATGTTGATAATGACAAAACATTAGAAGTTTTAGCAAAAACTGCAGTATCTCATGCAGAAGCTGGTGCTGATATCGTTGCACCAAGTGGCATGATGGATGGCATGATTATAGCTATGCGTCAGGCTTTAGATGAAGCCAGATTTGATACTGTAAGTATTATGTCATACTCAGTTAAGTATGCCTCAGCTTACTATGGACCATTTAGAAGCGCTTGTGACTCTTCTTTAAAAGGGGATCGTAAAACCTATCAAATGGACTATCGCAATAAAAAAGAAGCTATTCGAGAAGCCGTCGCTGATATAGAGCAAGGTGCAGATTTTATTATGGTTAAGCCTGCATTAAGTTATCTTGATATCATAAATGAATTAAATCATATAGTTGATTTACCAATTGCAGCGTACCATGTAAGTGGTGAATATGCGATGATAAAAGCTGCTGCTCAAGCTGGGTTAGTTGATGAGAAAGCTATTACAATTGAAACATTAGTATCAATGAAGCGTGCTGGAGCAAAAACTATACTTACTTATACAGCATTAGATGTAGCTGATTGGATTAAGTATTAATCAAAATAAATTGTAATAAAAACCGTTTTGTATAGAATCTTAGACAAGAAGCCATTGAATTTTTATAAGCTAATAGTGAAAAGATTTATTAAACTTTTTTCTTTGATAATTTTAGCTACAGTTGCTTCAGCGTGTGCGATTATTACATACGATGATTTTGTCTATTTAGGTCATCCTGCAAAACTGCCTGAATATCAGATTTATTATGATAAAACCCAAAATCTTTACTTATTTATAGATAAGCATAGTTGTTTTGATAAAAGTGTTGAGGGGGCAGGAACATGTATAGCAATGGATCAGCAGGAAGCTGATATTTTTGTTAAAAAGTTTCTATCTAAGATGCTTGATACGGAAGATAGACTAGAAGAGCAAGATAAACGAAAAGTTATAGCAGGGTTAAAAAATATAATAAAAACGTAGTTAAACGTCCGGTTAAGTTTAATCTTAAGTATCGACCTGTGAAACAAATTAATGCATACGGTAAAAAAGAATATCACTTAGTACCCAAGAAATATAATGTAAAAGTCAATTTGATACTTATGCTAGATAACTCAAAGCAGGGTAATGATGTTCGTGTATTATATTCGCTAAGAATGCCGGCAGTTATTAAAAATCAAAAGACATCAACAAAGCCATTTTTAATAGATCCAGAATATTTAGAGAAAGTAGTGAATCAAAAGGCAGTAAAAAACTTTCAAGATTTATATAGTAGGAGTTTAAAAAGGAAAGAAGAAAGAGAAACTAGTTTTGAGCACTTTTTGCGTGATGAGTTACATATATAGTCAGATATTAATATTTAAGCCTAAAATAAATTGTAAAAAAAATAAATTTATATAGAATTTTACTAATTAAGTTATAAATTTTACTAAGTATCTGTGAATCGAATAATCAAACTTTCAACTATTATATTTTTAAGTATTATGGCGTATGCTTGCGCAATAATTTCAAAAGACAATTTTGTGTACTTAGGTCATCCAGAATCATATCCTGATTATAATGTTTATTATGATAAATCAGAAAAAATGTATCTTTTTATAGATAAAGATGGTTGTTTTGACAAATATGTAGATGGTCCAGGGACTTGTTTAGCTCTTAATCATAAAGAGGCTAATAACTTTGTTGAAAATATCTTGCCAAAGATGCTTGATAGACGTAGTAAAATCTTAGAAGAAAGTAACAAAGAAAAAATAATAACATATCTGAAAGAATCTAATAGAAATGCTGTTACAAAAGTAATTGATACGACAGGTATTAAGTTCACTCCAGTTAAAGATATTGAAGTAGATGGTAAAAAACAATATCACTTGGTTTCAAGAAAATATAATGTAAGGGTTAATCTAAAGATTATATTAGATAGATCTAAACAAGATAATGATCTAAGAGTTTTATATTCTCTAAAAATTCCAGGTGTTATAAATATGCCATATAAATCTTTAAAACCATTTATGCTTGATCCTGAATTCTTAGATAGAGTAATGAATAAAAAATATATTAAAGACGCTGAGCAAAGAGAAAAGAATAATTTAGAGCAGCGTAAAAAAGAAAAGCAGAAGTTTAAGGAATTAAATAATTACTTAGATAATAACTTAGAAGTTAAATAATTTATATGATAAATATAGCTTTATATGAGCCGGAGATACCGCCAAATACTGGTAACATTATTAGGTTATGTGCTAATGTCGGTGCTAATTTACATTTGATAGAGCCTTTAGGGTTTAAATTAGAGGATAAGCAGCTAAGAAGAGCAGGCTTGGATTATCATGAATTCGCGAATCTTAAGATTTATAAAAACTTCGATGAATTTTATGCAAAAAATAAATCTAAAAAGATCTGGGCATGTACTACAAAGGCTAAGCAATATTATCATCAGGTAGCTTTTGACTGCGATGATATCTTACTCTTTGGCCCGGAGACACGAGGACTTCCTAGTGGTGTTTTAGCATTGCTAAAAGAGACTCAGCTTAAGATTCCGATGCATAAAAATAGCCGTAGTTTAAATCTATCAAATTCAGTAGCTGTTATATTGTATGGAGCTTTAGATAATATAGGTTTTGATAAATTAGGTTTGTTATAAAAACTTATTTTAATTTAAAAACATCGCAAGTATTTTTATAAGTTTGTTTAGCTACTTTTTCATAATCCTCATTTCTTAATTGTGCAAAAAATTGTGCAACATATTTAACATACTCTGGATAGTTTGGTTTGCCCCTATATGGTACTGGAGTAAGATATGGCGCATCAGTTTCTATAAGAATTCTGTCTAAAGGAAGTTTTTTAGCAGTTTCTTGAATATCTTTGGCATTTTTAAAAGTTAAGATTCCGGAAAATGAGATATACATCCCCATATCGATAGCTTGTTTTGCCATATCATAATCTTCGGTGAAGCAATGTAGAATACCACCACACTTTTCAATATTTTCAGATTTTAGGATATCTAGAGTATCTTGCTTAGCTGCTCTAGTATGAACAATTATAGGTTTTGCTACTTCAATAGCTGCTTGAATATGGTTTATAAATTTAGAGATCTGTTTAGGTTTTGTTTCTTCGCCATTATAGTAGTAATCTAGCCCAGTTTCTCCAATTGCAACACACTTGCTATGACTAGATCTGACAATAATTTCTTCAGTACTAGGCTGATGGGAATCTAATTCACTAGGATGAACTCCAACAGAGAAATACACATCATTGTATGATTCAGCTATTTTTTGAATATCATCGATTTCATGCCATGCTACAGCAATTGAAACGATTTTGTCGATACCTGCATTTTTAGCATTTGTGATGACATTATCAAGACTTGTATCTTCTAGTTTTAAATAATTAAGATGGCAATGTGAGTCTATTATCATTTTTGACAAAGTTTTTTTAAAGTTGTTACAGATTATAGCAAAAATTTTGTTTAATATATCTGTTGATATGCTTGATAAGTAGTTTTGCTAAAATGGTGCTATTATATATTCTAGATTATTATGAGAATAGGTTATAGCAAGAATTTAGCAGCAATGAATAATAGAGATGTAGGCAGTAATATTTATAATATTTCCCCTAAGTTTTGTGAGAATGAAATTTTCATAGATCTTTTAAAACAAGATAATATCCATATCGAGAAAATTATTTCTTATGGACAAATTACTGATATCGAGAGTCCGTATATTCAAGATCATGATGAATGGGTTTTGATATTAAAAGGAAATGCAAAGCTTAAGCTAGAAGCTAAGGAACATAATCTTGATGAAGGAGAGTATCTACTAATCCCTAAAGGTACTAAACACTGGGTTACTTATACTGCGAATCCAACTATATGGTTAGCTATACATTTAAAAGGAAAATAAATAGATGCAAGAATTTTTTGCGAATCATTTTTTTGTATTGTGTTTTTTTATAATACTAATGGGCTTTTTAGCTAGCTTTATTGATGCTATTGCTGGTGGTGGTGGGCTGATAAGTATCCCAGCTTTGAGTATGACTGGCTTACCAATTGTTATGGTTTTAGGTACTAATAAACTCCAAGCTAGTATTGGTACAGCAATGGCAACATTTAAATATTATAAAAATGGGTTAATAAATTTCAAAACAGTGTTACGAGGTTTGATTGCTGGGTTTATTGGCGCATCTCTGGGTACGATATTGGCTGTTGTGATCCATAATGATTTTATGAACAAACTTGTTCCGATACTTTTAATTGCCGTTTTCATTTTTAGTATTGTAAATAAGAATCTTGGAGTTAATCAAGGCAAAAAGAAAATGTCAGAAGTAGCATTTTTTACATTATTTGGATTTTTATTGGGTGCGTATGATGGCTTTTTTGGTCCAGGAACAGGAAATTTTTGGATTATTGCAATAGTATATTTTCTTGGCTATACATTCTTACAAGCTTCTGGATATGCCAAAGTATTAAATTTAAAGAGTAATGTATTTTCACTTATTATATTTATTTTATCAGGACATGTGAATTATGTATTTGGATTCTTAATGGCTATAGGAAGTTTCTTTGGTGGAATTGTAGGATCTAGGATGGTTATATTAAAAGGATCAAAGCTTGTTAGACCAATATTTATAGTAGTGGTTGGTTTAAGTATCATTTTTATGATAAAAAACACATATTTCTAAAACACTAATTTCTATTAAAGACCTTAACAAAAATTAATTTATAAAATCAATAAAACTATAAAACCATAATGATATAATAGTTCTCATATTTTGTAGTTAAAATAAACCTTAATCATATGAGTGAAAAAGCATTAGAAATAAAAAATCTGACTAAGATCTATAAGGGTGGTTTAAAAGCTGTCGACGAAATTAGTTTAGATGTTAAAAAAGGAGATTTTTTTGCTCTTTTAGGTCCAAATGGGGCAGGTAAATCAACAACTTTGGGAATGATCTCTTCTCTTGTAAATAAAACATCTGGGCAAATTAAAATATTTGACCATGATATTGATAATGATTTTATAAGTGCTAGAAAGCATCTAGGAGTTATGCCTCAAGAGATAAACCTTAATCTTTTTGAAAAGCCAATTGATATATTAATTACTCAGGCAGGATTTTTTGGTATCTCTAAGAAAGAGGCTGTACCTTATGCAGAAGAGCTACTTAGAAAAGTCGATCTATATGACAAAAGAAATACTCAAATAAGATTCTTGTCAGGTGGGATGAAAAGAAGATTGATGGTCATCAGAGCATTAATACATAAACCCAAATTACTAATATTGGATGAACCGACGGCGGGTGTTGATGTTGAGCTTAGAAACTCTTTATGGGAAATGATCATGCAGTTTCATAAGGAAGGTTTGACTGTAATTTTGACTACACATTATCTCGAAGAGGCTGAATCTATGTGTAATCGTATTGCTCTTATCCATAAAGGTAAAGTTCATGTAAATACAGATATGAAGACTTTCTTAAAATCAGCAGACAGGCATACATATATATTTGATTTAAAAAATAAGTGTCAGCAAGATATTAAGCTTATCCTTGGTGATGTTAAATTAGTTGATGAATATACATTAGAAGTTGAAGTTTCAAAAGGTGTTGTTCTAAATGAAATATTCTCAGAGTTGACAAATAAATATCATTTAGATGTTTTAGATGTGCGTACTAAAGAAGCAAAACTTGAGAAATTATTTATCGATGTTGCAAGGAATAAATAGGTAAATTTATGAATTTAAAATATTATTGGATAACGTATGTAACGATCTTTAATCGTGAGTGTAAAAGAGTATTTAGAATTTGGCCACAAACATTATTACCATCAGTAATAACTATAATTTTATACTTCTTGATATTTGGTAAAGTAGTTGGGTCACGTATAGGTACTATGGGTGATGGTATTACATATATGCAGTATATTACGCCAGGGCTGATTATTATGGCTGTGATCCAAAACTCTTATGGCAATGTTGTAAGCTCTTTCTTTGGGATACGTTTTAGTAAAGCTATTGAAGAACTGCTAGTTTCTCCTGTAAGCAACCATGTAATAGTTTTAGGCTATATTTCAGGAGGAATTTTTAGAGGGTTTATTGTAGGTATATTAGTAAGTATTGCAGCTTTTGCCCTAGGTGGATTTAGTACTATTCATAGCATATTTTTAGTGTTAGCAGGATTTATATTTTGTGGGGCATTATTTTCACTCGGCGGTTTGATAAATGCAATATTTTCACAAAAATTTGATGATACTACGATATTTCCAACATTTATATTAACTCCACTTATCTACTTAGGAGGAGTTTTCTATAATATAAATAGTCTTACTGGTTTCTGGCATTTTATATCGTCATGTAATCCATTATTTTATATAGTTGATTTTGTTAGATATGGTTTTATTGGTGTTTCGACTGTGAATCCATATTTTGCATTTGCGGCAATTATTATCTTTACATTCTTATTATATTATCTTTGCTGGTATCTATTAGAAAAAGGT
This sequence comes from Francisella uliginis, assembly GCF_001895265.1. Classification (NCBI taxonomy): domain Bacteria; kingdom Pseudomonadati; phylum Pseudomonadota; class Gammaproteobacteria; order Thiotrichales; family Francisellaceae; genus Francisella; species Francisella uliginis. Next base: position 1,657,399 of record NZ_CP016796.1, on the reverse strand, counting down.
ATTCGTTTAAAATCTTAGAATATTTTTTATCAAAAAAATCAGATATTAACATTTATTGGTTAATTTATTTTTTGTTTTGTTATACTAGTTTTAATAAAATTTTTTTGAGCAAAGAGAATGTTTGCATATCAAAAAGTAGCTATTATTGGTAAGCATTATAAAGAGGATGTTAGTCAAACTGTTGAAATGCTATGTAATTTCCTTGCGGAAAAAGGCTTACAAGTAATAGTTGAGACAGAGACTGCTGAAGATGTTCGTTTAAAAAACATTCAAATAGCTAATTTAAAGAAGATAGCTCTTGATTGTGATGTTGCGATAGTAGTTGGTGGCGATGGTAACTTTTTAAAAGCATCTAGAGTTTTAGCTTTATATAGTAATATACCTGTTGTAGGGATCAATAAGGGCAAATTAGGTTTTTTAACAACTATTGCTCCTGATGATAGAACTTTAAAAGATGATCTTTTGCATATTTTACAAGGAGAGGTTTCTGTTTCTAGTGTAAGTATGTTGAAGTGTCAGGTTGATGATAATTTACGTACTCCTTTAGAAGCATCTATAGCACTTAATGAAATAGCGATAACCTCAAGTAGGGGACTAATGTTTGGTTTAAAGGTTTATATCGATGGTAGATATGCTTTTGATCAACGTGGCGATGGACTTATTGTAGCAACTCCTACAGGTTCTACAGCACATGCTATGGCTGCAGGAGGTCCAATTCTTAATCCTAATCAAAATAGTATAGTTCTTGTACCAATATGTTCACATTCGTTAAATAGTAGACCTTTGGTAATATCAGATGAAAGTGTTATAGATATTTATATAACAGAATATAATAACCCTGAGCCTGTCTTAAGTATAGATGGCAGACATGATACTATTTTAAGTTCTTATCAAAAAGTAACTATTAAAAAAGCTGAAAAGAAAGTTACAGTTTTACATACAAAAGACTATAACTATTATGATACCTTAAGACACAAATTAGGTTGGGGTAAGGTTTTATTCTAGAAAAGCTCTAGTAGAATAATTATCACAAAAACTGTTATAAATACTGCTGAAATAAACTCAAGCTTTTTAATATTTCTAAAGAAAATTTGTCTAAGTTTATTGTTACCAAAGAAAGTAGCCACTATACAGAACCAAATAAATGTTGAAAGAGCTATACATATCCAAATACCAATTTTGTCAAGACTAGAAAGCTCATCAACTAGACTTAACATTGAACTAAAAAAAACTAACACTTTTGCATTAGCTAAATTAGTAAAGGCACCATTTAGAAAAAGTTTAAAACTTGGAGGTGTATCAAAGGTATTTAGATTTTTAATATGTTCATTAGCATTTGGATTTAAATCTTGCTGTTTTGTAAATATGCTTTTATATAAATTAAAAGCTAGATAGGCTAAATATATAGCACCAACTAAGATTAAGCATTTAAATAATATCGGCTCTTTGTAAAGTAAAAATGATCCAAACCAATAAACTATAAATGTATTTAGAAGTATTCCAGATGCTACTCCAGCAGCAGTATAAATGCCTTGCTTTTGGCCAAATTTAATTGAGTTACTAATAGTTACAAAAAAATCAGGTCCTGGAAGTACAAGACAACTAACCTGTAAAGTAAGAATTGTTAAAAATATTAACATGGATATACTCTTATTTTTATTTTAGTTGATATAGAATAGTATTAATAAAATTGTAAATCTAGAAAAATGTACGACAAATCTAAAGAAAATTTACGCCAAGTAAAAAGTTATGTACAAAGAGCAGGTAGAGTAACAAAGAAACAACAACAAGCTCTTGAAAACTATGCTGAAAAATACATGATCGATTATGATCAAAATAAACAAATAGATTTTTCAGAGATATTCTCAAATAATAACCCTGTAGTTTTAGAGATTGGTTTTGGTATGGGTGGGTCATTAATCCAAATGGCCTTAGAGAATCCAGATAAGAACTATCTAGGCATAGAAGTACATAAAGCCGGTGTTGGAAATATTTTATATGAAATAGAGCATCAAAATATATCAAACCTTATGGTAATGAGTCATGATGCAGTTGAGATTTTAGAAAATATGATTGCTGATGAGTCTCTATCTGGAGTGCAAGTATATTTTCCTGATCCATGGCATAAGAAAAAACATAATAAGCGTAGATTAGTTAATCAATCAAATATAGATCTTTTTGCTAAAAAGCTTAAAGCTGGCGGAGTATTTCATTATGCTAGTGATTGGTTGCCTTATGCTGAAGATGTTTTAGAGCTGCTTGAGAATGATGATAAGTATCAGAATATGTATACTGGATTTGCACCAAGACCAGAGTGGCGACCTTTAACAAAATTTGAAAAAAGAGGTCAAAACTTAGAGCATCAAATATCAGACATACTTTTTGAAAAAGTTTAGGTTAAAATTTAAAACTGTAGTGGTTGAACATAGTTCAGCCTTTTTAAATAAAGGAAATAATAGTGAAAATAGCCAGATATAAAAAAGGTTTTATAAAAGCTAGCGAATATAATAGTAAATTACACTTTGGCAATATTTTCTGTCCAGATTGTGGTAAGGCTAAATTAAAATTGATTCGTAAAGCCAATCAAGATTCATATTTTGCGTTTATTAAAGGTGAGGATAATCATGATGAGTTATGTCCTAGATCTAGTAAACCAATAGTAAATGATAAGATAAAAGAGCTTGTTCTAAGTGACTCAAAAAAAGATATGAGTAAGCTTAACTTCTTAGTTAATAAAAATCTTGAGAGATATATAAATCTTCTGACAAAAGTTGAAAATGATGGCGTGCTTAAAAAAGAAGATGAATTAAATCTGATGCCTTTTAAAAAGCAACAGTTAGCTGAAAATCGCACTAGAGAATATTCAAAACAAGATATCTATACTATAAATGGCTTAGAACTAGCTGATATAGATATACAGAATATCAATAATAAATACTGTATTGTATATGGGGTTGCGGGAATTACTGTTTCAGGTATTGGTGATAGTAAAAAGCTTCTTTTTAAAGTAGATCAAGATTCAAGATTTTCAATATTTATAGCACCAAATCAAGTTAAGTATCTAGATTTTGATAAAAGTAAAAGAGCTAAGTTTGCCGTCTTTGGCAGAATCAAAAAAACAGATAAATTCTTAAATATTGAAATACGTTCAACAAGAGATCTCGTTATAAAGGATTAGTTTATGAATATAAATATTCGTTATGAACAGTTAAAAGATCAGGAGTCGGTTTATCAGCTTATTGCTTCATCTTTTGAAACTGATGATGAAGAGAAATTAGTTAGACTATTGCATACTGATCATCAAAGTTTAATATCTTTAGTTGCTGAGATAGATAATACAATTGTAGGTCAGATAGTTCTCTCTAAAATGCAAGTAAAAGCCAGCAATATAAGTATATTTGGTTTAGCTCCAATGAGTGTGGCGCCAGAGTATCAAAATCAAGGAATAGGCACAAAACTTGTTGAAGCAGTTATAAGAGAAGCTAAAAAAAATAATATTGATGCAATATTTGTTTTAGGTCATCCTAGTTATTATCCTCGCTTTGGTTTTAAGCCAACAAGCGAGTATGCAATAAAATGTCAGTATGATGTGCCAAATGATGTCTTTATGGTTTTAGATCTAACTAATAAGCTAGAGTTTTTAAAGGGTCAAACAGTTTATTATGCAAAAGAATTTGGCGAAGTTTTTTAGCTTTTCTTTAAATTTTCTCTAAGTTTGATTGTGTAGTTTGAGATCTATTCCTCATCTTCTGAATAATGTTTATGTTTCTTGCCTATTTTTTTGAAAAAAGGCCATCTGTTTGAAGTTAAAATAATAATACAAAGTATAGTTGCTGCTATAGGTAGTAAAAACATCTCAAAAGCAATAGCTAAACCAATTGAAGCCATAATCCATACTGTTGAAGCTGTTGTTATTCCTCTAACACGATTACTATCTTTGAAGATAATACCACCACCAATAAATCCAACTCCAGTCACAATTTGAGCAGCTATTCTTGTAGGATCAGCTATACTTTCATAGTATGCTCCTCCCATTGCATGAGTTGAAATAATTCCAAATAAGCAAGATCCAACACAAACTAATGCATAAGTTCTTATACCTGCGGATGATCCATAATGTTGCCTTTCAACTCCTACTGCAATACCACAGAAGGCTGCAACAGTAATTTGCATTATTTCAAACACTCGGTAGACCTCCATAATATTATTTTGAATGGGTTTATATCTATAAGTCTAATTATAGCATATGCTGATATTTCAATTTTATGTCATATTAGCAAATTAGGTATGAAGTATCTAAATAGAAGATTGAAAATTCTTACATATATCATTGAATTCTAAATTAGATTTTGCTAATATATGTGTATTGAAGTTGATCAAGGCATATAAAATATGGATTTAATGCAAATGAAAGATAATGCTAGTAAAGCATCATCATTATTAAAGGCTATTTCGCATGAATCTAGACTATTAATACTATGTCTACTTTTAAGAAAAGAAATGACAGTTGGAGAACTAGCTGAATACTCTGATCTTAGTCAATCAGCATTTTCTCAGCATTTATCTGTGTTAAGAAGTAAAGGATTGGTTAAATTTAGAAAGGAGTCACAGAATGTTTACTATAGCATCAAAGACCCAGCTGTTAAGAAAATATTAGAAGCTTTATATAGTATATACTGTGGTTAAAAATTTACGGAAAATATTAGAAAAAACTAAATTAGATAAATCTAAAGGAGAAGTAAAATGCATCAAGTAAAAAATATATCAGTTAAAGAATTTCTTGATTTGAAGAAGAAAGATAAGGTTAAATTAATTGATATTAGAACAGCAGGTGAGCATAACAGAGAGTGTATAGACTGTGCTGAGAACATCACAGTTGATGAAATTTATGATGCAGATATTCAACCAGATGAGATTGTCGTGCTTCATTGTCAATCTGGGAACAGAACTAATCAGGCTGCTACGAAAGTTAAAGATTTAAATGCAAAGGCAGTTTATTTATTAGAAGGTGGTATCAATGCATGGAAACAGCATAAACAACCAACCCAAAAAAATGTTAAAGAACCGTTACCAATTATGCGTCAAGTACAGATTATAGTAGGTTTTATGGTACTTTTAGGTGTTGTGCTTTCGTTCACAGTATCACAATATTTTGCAATTTTAAGTGGCTTCTTTGGCGCAGGGCTTTTATTTGCAGGATTATCAGGAACTTGTGGACTAGCAATGATGCTAGAGTTTTTACCATATAACAAAAGAAAATAATTATAAGTACAAAGGAGCTTATTATGGCTAAGAGATATCTAATAATTGGTGGAGTTGCTGCAGGGGCATCAGCAGCTGCTAGATTAAGAAGATTAGATGAGTCAGCAGAGGTTATTATGTTTGAAAAAGGCCCTAATGTATCATTCTCAAACTGTGGTTTACCATATCACCTTGGTGGGCATATTGAGCCAGCTGAGAAGCTAGTTTTAATGACACCAGAAAAATTTGATAAGCAATATAATATCGATGCTCGTACAAATTCTGAAGTTATAGATATTGATAAGTCAAATAAGCTTGTTACAGTTTTAAATCTTCAAACTAATGAAAAATATACAGAAAGCTATGATAAGTTAATTGTAGCTGTCGGGGCTAAACCAATAGTACCTCCATTTGAGGGACTTGACTCGATAGATCATTTTATTCTAAGAAACGTGGTAGATGTTAAAAAGATACATCAAGCAGTTTTTAATACTAATGAAACAGTCAAGGATGTAACTGTTATTGGAGCTGGATTTATTGGAATAGAGGTCGCTGAGAATCTTAGAGAAAGAGGTTTTAATGTAACTATAGTTGAGATGGCTAACCAAATTATGCGTCCTTTTGACTATGAGATGGCTAAATTCTTAGAAAAAGAATTACTTGACCATGATATTAAACTGATGCTATCAGAAAAAGTTGTTGGTTTTGAGTCTGATAAAGTCTTACTTGAATCAGGTAAAGAGATTAAATCTGACTTGGTAGTTTTATCTATAGGTGTAGCTCCGGATACTAAATTTTTGAAAGATGTTGGAATAGATCTAGCTAAAAGCGGTCATATTCAAGTTAATGAAAACTATCAAACATCAGATAAAGATATCTATGCTGCGGGTGATGCTATTTTAGTTAAAAATGCTTTGACTAATCAAGATTTTAATTTGCCATTAGCAGGGCCAGCGAATAAACAAGGTCGTTTAATAGCTGATCATATAAATGGTAAAAAGGTTGTAAATAATGGTTATATTGCTTCATCAATAATACAGGTTTTCAACTATACTGGTGCAAGTACGGGTTTAAATGAGGCTTGGATTAAGTTTCATAATCTAGATATTGACTATGATTATACTTATGTAGTGCCTGTAGATAGAGTAGGTATTATGCCTGGTGTTAAACCGATATTTATGAAAATTATGTTTGAGAAAAATACTGGTAAATTATTAGGTGCTCAAGCAATAGGTCAAGGTATCGTTGATAAAAGAATGGATGTGCTTGCTACAGCTATCAAAGCAGGCATGACAGTAGAAGATCTTCAGGATCTTGAGCTTTGTTATGCGCCACCATACTCTACTGGCAAAGATGCTGTAAATCATGCCGGTTATGTTGCTAGTAATATTTTAAATGGAGATTTTAGACAAGTACCATTTACTAAAGTAAAAGATTTGATTGAGGAAAATGCTCAGATTATTGATGTAAGAAATCCATCAGAGATAGCTAATGGTATGCTAAATGGTGCAAAAAATATTCCAATGGCTGAAATTAGGGACAGATTAGCAGAGATAGATAAATCAAAGCCTGTATATGTACATTGTCGAACTGGTCAACGTTCTTACAATGTTGCATTGATGCTCCAACAGCAAGGTTTTGATGTTTATAATATCGCTGGGGGATATATAATGATTTCATATTATTATGATACTATTGAAAAACTGATTAAAGAAAACACGCCTTTTAATAAGGCAAATTTTAACTAATATGGAGAAGGAGAAAATATGATTTTTAGACAGTTAATCGATAGAGATACTTATACTTACACTTATATTCTAGGGTGTGAAGAAACTAGAGAAGCAGTAATAATAGATCCTGTAAGATTTAACATTAAGCAATATATTAAACTTTTAAAAGAGCTTAATCTTAAACTTTTATATGCAATCGATACTCACGTTCATGCTGATCATGTAACGGCTGCAGGACTTTTAAGACAAGAAACTGGCTGTGGTATTGTACTTGGTGGGGAAACTAAAGCAGAGCATACAACTAAAAAAGTTTTTGATGGAGATATTATCGAGTTTGGTAATTATCAGATAAAAGCTATCTACACTCCAGGACATACTGATGATTCGTACTGTTTTATGACAGAAAACAAACTATTTACAGGTGATACATTGCTTATAAGAGGATCAGGAAGAACAGACTTCCAAAATGGTGATTCTTATGCTGCTTATGACAGTATTATGAACAAACTAATGACATTACCGGGTAATACTATTATCTACCCAGGTCATGATTATAATGGTTTAACTAGTAGTAGTGTTGCTGAAGAAAAGAAAAATAATCCAAGATTACAGGTTAGCTCAGCAGAAGAGTATGCAAAATTAATGGATGATTTAAAATTACCAGCGCCAAATTATATTGATATTGCGGTGCCAGCTAACTTAAAATGTGGTGTAGAAGAGTAGTAATAATATGGTTTTAATAATATTTGGTTTTATTTGTGGTATTGCACTAGGCCTTACTGGAGGAGGAGGCTCTATATTAGCAGTTCCTCTATTAACATATGGTGTTGGTTTAGATTTTCACAGTGCAGTCACTATATCTTTACTAGTGGTTGGTTTTACAGCAGTATTTGGTATTGCGGTAAACTATAGAAATCAGGATATTCACTATATTGCAGCAGCTGTGATGATTATTACTGGCATAATCTTTGCTCCTGTTGGAAGCTATATCTCACAAGCCCTATCAGATAGTTTATTAATGCTTAGCTTTTCAGTACTTATGATTATAATAGGTATTTGGAGCTTAGTAAAAGCTAAAGTAATGTCTAGTTCTGATAAGTCTGTGTGTAAGAGTATAGGGCCTAAATGTATCATTGCTTTATTAATAAGTGGTGGTATCGTAGGTACTTTGACCGGCTTCTTTGGTGTTGGAGGTGGTTTTTTGATAGTCCCAGCATTGGTCTTTATCACGGCTATGCCAATTAAAAGAGCTATTAATACATCATTATTAGTTATATTTGTTGTATCAATATCTGGCTTTGCATCACATTATGGACAGACAAGCGTAAACTGGTATATTGCTAGTATGTTTATAATTGGTGGGGCTATAGGTATGCTTATAGCAAATAAAATTAAGAAAAAGCTTAATGATAAGGTTCTACAGACTATATTTGCAATAATGCTTGTTGTCTTAGGATTATTTATATACTTTAGTAATTAGTCTATCTAGGTTAATATTTACCTAAGATTTAATTGTTCTTATATCGTATTAATGAGTTATTCAAATAAACCTACTTTAATATTTTTACATGGTTGGTGTTGTCAGTCGTCAGATTTTAATGCACAAATTGATTTTTTTAGTAAAGACAGCAATGTAGTAGCTCCTAATTATTCTGAAATAATTTCACAAGGAATAGACAGCGTAGAAGAAGTAGTTACATACTTATATGATCAATTATCTAGATATAAAGATATTGTATTTATAGGACATAGTATGGGAGGTTTTTTGGCTCTAAAGTTAGCTCTAACTGATTTGGATATTAAAAAAGTTATAGTAATTGATACTACGTTAAAATCAGAATTTACATTAGTTGAGGAGGATTTTTTAGAAGCTCTTGATCGCAAGGATGCTCAAAAAGTTCTATCTGATGTTATAAAAAATAACATGATAGATAAACGTTTCGATAATTATAGTGTCATGCAAAATAAAGCTCATCAGATGTTAAATTATTGGCAAAGAAAACCAAAGTCTTTTAATAAAATTCTTAGAGAAGCATTTTTTTCTGATAAGAAGTCTTTATTTTATAAACTAAATACACCATTTTTATATATAGCAAGTGCATCACCAAGGACATCTGAGAATAATATCTTATGCTTGTATGATAAGGCTAAATATATTCAACTAAACTCAGGACATTTTATTATGCTAAATGCTGTGGATAAGATTAATAATCTTATAAAAGACTTTTTGTAGTTAATAAATATTTATATAATCTACGAAAGTAATATGAAATTGTTATATGTATTTATAGTTTGATGTAAAAAATCTAGTCTAGTCGCATTATCTATAGTATTTTGAATTTTTGAGAATAAAATTTTGAGGATGAATAAGTTATGGCAATGATCACAGATCAGGTTTTAAAAGAGCAATTAGAAAGAGGTGTTTTATTAGTAGATATTCGTAGTTATCAAGAGTACCTAGTTGATATTATCCCTGGAGCTATTCATATAAGTGAGTTTCTAGTTGATTACAATAAATATAAGCATCATAAAAGTGTAGTTATATATTGTGAAACTGCAAATAGGTCAAGTAAAGTACATAGTTTCTTTAAAAATCTCTTTGATGATGCTAACTGTTTATTAGGAGGCATTTCAAGTTGGCGTGAGAATGGAAATAAGACTATTGTTCCTCCTGAACTTGAATATTTCGATTTTGAGAAAGTGCTATTTTTTAATTATGCGGCGACAACACCTGTGTTTCATGAGGTTGTTGAAGAGATGCAAAAATATATGGAAATTGATACATATTTTGCCAATCCTGCTTCAACACATTATCTAGGAAGACTAGCTAAGAAAAAGATTGATGAGGCTCAAAAGATTATCTCTAAATTTATAAATGCTTCAAGTGGAAATGTTGTCTGGACATCAGGAGCCACAGAATCAAATAATCTAGCGATCAAAGGTCTTGTTGAGGCAAGTCAAAAAGATAAAAAACATATAATAACAACTTCAATTGAGCATAAAGCGGTTTTGGATGTTTGTAAGTATTTATCTAATAAAGATACTTCAGTTAGTGTTAGTTATCTAAGCGTTGATAAGCATGGACGTATAGATTTAGATGAACTATGTAGTCTAATAAATTCTGATACTGTACTGATTTCTATAATGGCAGTAAATAATGAAATAGGCGTGGCAAATCCTTTAGAGGAAATTGGTAAAATTGCTAAAGAGAAAAATATTATATTTCATGTTGATGCGGCTCAAGGTATAGGTAAAGTTGAAATTGATGTGCAAAAAATGAATATTGATTTGTTATCTATGTCAGCGCATAAATGTTATGGGCCAAAAGGTATAGGTGCGTTGTATGTTGCCGATGGGGTAGAGCTAGAAGAACAAATACACGGTGGTGGGCATCAAAATGGTATGCGTTCTGGAACATTATCGACTCAACAGATTGTAGCATTTGCTTCAGCAATTGAACTACTTAAAGAAAAAACAGATTTAGCTAAATTGAAAAAGTACCGAGAGACTGTTGTTGCATGTTTAACAAAGTTTGATAATGTTACAATCAATACTCCTTTAGAGCAAAGTTATGTTGGTATTCTAAGTGTAACGGTTAAAGGAGTTCCTGGAGATATTTTATTTACTTTGATGCCAGATTTTGCATTATCTATGAGCTCTGCTTGTACTGCAAATGCAGATAAACCATCACATGTACTTAGTGCTATTGGTCTAGATAAAAAGCAAGCTGCAAATACACTAAGGATATCATTTGGCTGCTTCACAACTGATAGTGATATTGGGAGGCTTGTAAAATCACTAGAAAAAAATATTACAGTTCTAAGAAAGATCGATAAATTTAATTAGTTTTTAACCAACCTGTAATACTTAATCTTTTATTTTTTGTAAGTACTGGTAAGACCTCATGCTCTATTATCTTACTATCAAAAAGTACAATCTTACCATTTGTAGGAAAGATTTCTAGATTCTTATCATTTAAATATAGTTTTAGTTGTCCACCAAAGCTTGGTTGCCAGACTTCATTAAGATAGCAAACTATAGATATGGTTCTTCTATCATCATTTTGGAAAGTATCGATATGTTTTTTATAAAACGAGCCTTGTGGATAGATTGCATAATGGAACTCTTTTGTAACAATACCAGCAAAGCAAGTTTTATTTATATATTCAATAAAACCGTTTATTTTGGTAAAAAATGATTGAGCATATTTTTTTTCATCTAGCCAAAAAATGAAATCATTACGAATAGATCTTTCAAGACTTTCGTTTAAACGATTGCCTATTGCTGATTTCCTAAAAGAGTCAGCTTGGTTAAGTTTATCTAACTCAGATCTCAAAAATATTGTCTCAGAAATATCTAACCAGTTGTCAATTATGCAATAGCCATCATTTAGATAATTAGCTATGATCTTTTCATAAAAAGGATTTGCTAGAGGTAAATTAGACAATTCATATGTCCAATAAGAAATAGTGAACGAATTATATACTAAAAATCAAAAATCAGTTATCTATTTTTACTATAAAATCTTCTAAGTACTCATCAACATCTAGCTCATATTCTGAAATTGCAAAATGTTTAGCAGATTTTTTTTCTTGATGCATTTTTTCTGTTGAACCATCGTTATTTAAGTGATGCCAATCTGGTAGGTCTTTGCCTTCAAATAATAGCTTGTAACTACAACTATTTGGTAACCACTTATGTGCATGATTTTTTAGTTGTTTATAAGTTAGATTTATACACTCCGGTACAAGCTGTTTTCTTTTGTCATACATACTACATTGACATTTATTAGTATCTAAAAGCTTACAACTAACCTTAGTATAATATACTTCATCAGTTTCATCATCTTGAAGCTTATTTAAGCAACATAAGCCACATCTATCACAAATAGACTCCCATTGCTCACTTGTCATATCTTTTAGATCAATTTCTTGCCACCACTTATACATATTTTTTACTGATAGGTTATAATAGTTATTTGCGAAATAATAATATCTTAAATTATCTAAAAAAACATCAAAGGAATTTATGAAAACTACTGCTAGAGCTAGAAATAATGCTCGACTATACACTGTACAAGCGTTATATCAAAAAAAAGTTAATGATAATACTTTTGCTGAGCTAAAAGTACAATACTATGCCGATAATGCTGGTCGCCATCAAACTGATTGGGAACTTTTTTATAGACTTGTCGATGCTGTCGAAGAAAACCAAAATACAATCGATAGCTATATATCAGATAACTCGGATGATGGAATCGATTCTATTAATTATGTTGATTATGCTGTCTTACAAGTTGCTATAGCAGAGCTTATAGAGTGTTTAGAGAACCCATATCAAGTGATAATAAAAGAATATGTTGAGATAGCATATAGCATGGGTACTGAAGAGGGGTATAAGTTTATTAATGCTGTTTTACAAAAGCTAGCTAAATCTATTAGAGATGCAGAGTAAAACTATCTTGAGAAGCTAAGAAGTTAAAAGCTTCACGGTGTTCTTGTTGATCTTTTTTGTTTAAAGTCGCAGTCAATATAGCTTCTTTATATTCTTCATGAGTTATAATGTCGCCATTGTAATTTATAATCATACTATCACCAGAATAATTAACATTAGGATCTTTGCCAACTCTATTGCATGCTATTACAAAAGCTTGGTTTTCTATAGCTCTAGCTTTGAGCAATGCTTGCCAATGTTTACGCCTAGATTCTGGCCAGCATGCGACATTTAGTAGTATGTCATAATCATTATTATTACAATTAAATACTGGAAAGCGTAGGTCAAAACATACTGTAAGTAAGATATTAAAACCTCTATAGTTTATAATCTTTCTTTTATTACCACTAGAATATTTCTTATCTTCTCCTGCATGAACAAATAGATGATTTTTATCATAAGTATAGATTTCTTGTTCAGGTGTTACAAAATAGAGTCTATTTGCTATCTTAGTGTCTGTAAATGTAGCAGCACTGCCAACAAGAGCATAGTTTTTGCCTTCTACTTGTTTAGACATCCAGTCGATAATATCTTGTTGCGTACTAGCTTCATTAGTTGGGTTCATTATAAACCCAGTATTAAACATCTCTGGTAAAACAACGACATCTGTGTCGCTATCTATTTGATTTAATTTTTCTTCTAAATTATTATAGTTTTGTTGCTTATTATCCCAGATAATATCTGTTTGAATTATGCTAACTTTTAAATTTGACATTTTAAAACCTTAAATAGATACGTTGAGCTTAATATTTAAATTTTAGCATTTTTTAAAGCTTTGATTACTATATTTAACTACTAATTCAAAGTTATGGTACTAAGTTGCTTTTAAATTAGGATTTAGTATTTTTGTTTTGGCTATAGCTTTGGAACTAATATATGGGTGTTGGACTATTCAAACGTATTAACGAGATAACCTAAGTACCTTGATGACAACGATCATTTAAATCTATTTCGTTACGGTTGCTTAGGTTATAACTAAAGTTTTACACTCTAGTTTGACCTCTTAGTTAAAATTATACTGGAGATTTAACTTACAATTCTGGATTTGATCCAGAATCTCCTAGCCAAAGTGAAGAGATCCTGAATCAAGTTCAGGATGACCGCATAAAGTACACAATATATTCCGATTGACTGTATTACAATAAATAAAAAAATTGCTAATAGTGAGGTAATGGCTGTAGAAGATGACAATGATCTTTCTGATTTTATTGAGAGTATTGTCCAATGATTCAAAAGATAAAACACAGATATCAGTGAAATATGGAGATAATAGGGATATATTAAGATCCTCTGCATTAATTCAACCATATAGGAAAAGCTTAGTAAAGCGTAATTATTTTACCAATAGCTATTTTGTAAGCTGATTTGATCTATTAAAAATATTGACAAATAAAAATTCTAGTAAGATAATCAACTCATTATAATTTTAAGTATAAAAAAATGAGACTTATAAGATCGAAGTTTAATGTAATAGCTTTGACTATTATTTTGGCGATATTATCGGGATGTTCTACTTTTGGTGGCAGCAACTTTAATGATGGATACTATACAACTGCTCTGAACCAAAGCTTTGGCAATGTTTATAAAGCTTCTCTAGAAGCTCTAGAGAATGGTCAAACCTATGATTTAAAAGGTAGTCCATATGATATCAGAATAAATAAAAAGCTTACAAATACTGCTGTAATAGCAGCAGAAAGTGATAGCGATCCTACGGATTTTGTTGAAATTGCTATTCAGAAGAAATCTCAAGATAAGACAGAGTTGTCAATAAAATATGGCAGTGAAGGTAATGCAATTAGATCATCAGCTTTAGTCTCTATTATACAAGAGAATATTAAGGATAATTAGTATTTGCTTTTATATTGACAAATAAAAGATCTGATAAGATAATTAAAATTATTCTAATTATATACTTCACGAAATGAAAAATATTAAATTAAACCTTAGATTATTAACTTTAGTTATTATTATGACTTTAGTTTCAGCATGTGCGACTAACAATATAAAGTACAATAATAAGGGTTACTCTGTAGTAAATGTTCACAAGAGTCTAAGTGATGTTTATAATGAGTCATTGAGATTGATAGAGACTGGTCAAGCACCTAGTTTAGCGGGTGAAACTTATGCTATAAATACAAATCAAAAAAGTAATACAAAAGCTTTGATTTTAGCAGTTAATGATAATGCCCCTAATGACTTTATAGAAGTTGTAATGCAAAAGACATCGCAAGATACAACAAGGCTAGCTGTTAAGTATGGTAAACAAGGAAACTCACTTAAATCAGCGACATTTATAAGTTTGATACAAGAAAAATAATATTAATCTCAACTAATTATCAACTATATGAAATATAGATAAACCAATGAATTTAGGAATTGGTTATAGTATTTAGTTGCGATAGGTCTTAAAATTAGATTCTACGATCAAAGCCTGTGCTGAATTTGATTCAGTATCGTAGAATGAAATATTTCTTTCGGATTATTATATTTGCGCTAATATTTTAGCACCTTTAATTATTTCAGCATCTTTCTTTGCAAAGCAAATTCTTAAGAATTTATGCTGAGGAGTCTCAAATAGTGTTGACATTGGTACAACTCCAACACCATATTCTTTAATAAGTCTAGTTGCAAAAGTGTGATCATCTTCATTACTTATTTCACTATAATCTATCATTTGGAAAGGAGATCCTTGCCATTCTAGAACTTTGAATCTTGATCCTTTCATATTTTCTCTAAGTAGAGCATTTTGTTTTTTATATAGCTTATGTAAGTTTTCATAGTATTCAGGGTGTTCTAAAATTCCTTCAGCTAATGAAAGTTGTAGAGGGTGAACAGCTGAAAACGTTGAAAATTGTTTTATAGCTAAGACATTTTTTATAATATCTGCGGGAGCAATCATCACACCTTGGCGCCAACCTGTGACATTATATGTTTTACCAAGAGATTGTAATACTACTAACTTATCTCTTAGTTCAGGTATCTCTATAGCACTTGTGAAGCTGTCACCTGCATAAATATGTTCATAAACTTCATCAGATATTACTAGAATATCTTTATCTTTGACTATCTTTGCAATTTCTTGATACTCACTTTTTGATATTATAGTTCCCATAGGGTTATGTGGTGAGTTTAAGATTATAATTTTTGTTCTATCAGTAATTGCATTTGCGATAGCCTGTACGTCAATATTACCATTTGGGAGTAATTTTAATCTTACACATTTACCTTGGTTAAACTTTGTAACACCAGCATAAGTATCAAATATGGGATCAAACATTATCACTTCATCACCAGCGCCGACATATGTTGATATTGCAGTGAATAGGCCTTCTTGAGCACCGGCCGTGATTATCACATTATCGATATTTATGTCTGTGTTGTAGCAGTGTTTAGTCTTATGTACTATTGCTTTACGTAGTGTCATAGCACCTGGGATTGGGGCATATTGATTTTTGCCTTTTTTCATATAATAGTTTGCGCGATCAATTAGCCATTCTGGAGTATCAAAATCAGGAGCTCCTTGTGTAAAATTAGCTGCTTTATATTCAGCTGCCATTATCGAGAACTTGCCGTATACAGATGGAGAAGTATCAATATATGGTTTTGGTTGTATCATATTTATTTCTCTTAGATATAAAAACACTAGCTAAATTATAGTATAAATTTTGCCAGCATACTATTTTAAAAAGTTGATAAAGCGTCTATAAGGAATTAAATAAAGATTTTATGCTAGTATATTAATTAATTGCTCAATAGTTATTTCTTGTTTTTCTTGAGTCTTGCGGTTTTTATATTCTATTAGCCCTTGTTCTAGTAGTCTATCACCAATTACAACATGATGAGAATAGCCAACAAGATCAGCATCAGCAAACATCACACCAGGTCTTGCACCACGATCATCTAATAATACATCAATTCCTTTTGCCGATAATTCTTGATAGAGTTTATCAGCAACTTTTTTAACATTTTCTGATTTGTTGTAATTTATTGGTAGTATAGCAACCTCAAATGGAGCTATAGACTCTGGCCAAACGATACCTTTATCATCATGTGATTGCTCTATTGCTGCTGCCATAACGCGTGAGACACCAAAACCATAACAGCCCATCAATATAGGTTTAGGTTTACCATCTTGGCCAATTACAGTTGCATTCATTGGTTTTGAGTAGACATCTCCAAGCTCAAAAATGTGACCAACTTCTACACCATTTGTTAATTCTAGAGTACCTTTGTTATCAGGAGAGATATCTCCAGTAACTACATTTCTAATATCAGCAACTTGATAGTTGGTTACATCCTTATCCCAGTTTACATTTGTATAGTGATAATCATCTTCATTAGCGCCACAACATAAATCTGATATTACTACAGCACTATAGTCAGCAATTATCTGAATAGGGCAGTTGTATATACCAAGTGAGCCAGGGTTTGCATTGAAAAGCTCAAAAATCTCTTCACGTGAAGCTAAAGTATATGGAGCAGATATTTGATCAAGCTTATTAATCTTTGTTTCGTTAAGCTCATGATCACCCCTGACAACTAATGCAAAAAAGTTTCCTTCTGCATCCTTAACAACCATCGTTTTTATAGTTTGCTTAATATCAAATTTCATTTCTTTACAAAGTTTCTCTATAGTTCTTATTTTGGGGGTGTGAATTTTCTCTATAGAGTTTTGCGAAGCCTCTTTTTTACTAAGGTCTGGCTTTGCATAAGTAGCTAGTTCTATATTTGCAGCATAATCGCTATCATTACTATAACAAATAACATCTTCACCAGCATTTGCTAGTACTTGAAACTCATGACTGTTATCGCCACCAATAGCGCCAGTATCTGCTTTTACAGGACGATATGCTAAACCTATTCTATCTAAGATATTACAATAGGTCTGAAACATTGTTTTATATGTATTATTTAGACACTCGTTATTCTCATGAAAAGAATAAGAGTCTTTCATAATAAATTCACGTGCACGCATTACTCCAAAACGAGGACGAATTTCATCTCTAAATTTTGTTTGAATCTGGTATAAATTCAAAGGAAGCTGTTTATAGCTTTTAATAGTATCTCTAGCCATATCTACTATAGGTTCTTCATGGGTTGGTCCATAGCAAAAGTCTCTATCGTGTCTATCTTTTAGTTTTAAAAGTTCTGGTCCAAATTTATCCCAACGATGAGTCTCTTGTAAAAGCTCAGATGGTAGTACGCTTGGTAGAAGTAGTTCACTAGCTCCAGCTTTATTCATTTCTACGCGAATAATTTCTTGGATTTTGTGTAATACTTTCAATCCCATAGGCATCCAAGTATATATACCTGAAGCAAGCTTCTTTATAAGGCCAGCTTTTAACATATATTGATGGCTAATAAGTACGGCTTCTTTAGGAAGCTCTTTAGTAGTAGCAATAAGAGTTTGTGTTGCTTTCATAAGGTCTATAATTCTATAAATCAAAATATGAGCTAAATTATAGCAAAAAAAATATTATAAAATACAAAAAATGACTTTAGATAAGGGAAAGTAAGGAGATATGAAAAAACTAAAAGGAGTCTATATCTAAAGTCATTTTTATGAGTATAAAAGTTACACGTTCATTATGAAAATATTAATGTTTGTAGCTTTTGAAGGTTATAATTTTATGTTAAAAGAAAAATAAGTCAACTATCAATATGTAGTAATTATATCGAAAACTATTTAGCAAAAAGATCAAATAGCCAGTAACTAGTTGGATCCGATGGGCATAAATGAGGTCCGCATTCAATGAAAACATTTATCGTATTTGCTAAAGTCAAAAGTATGATTAAAGTAATAGCTATTTTTGAAATAATACTTATATTTTTCTTTATTCTATTTTGATTTGGTGTTGCAAGACTACAAACTATTGCATATAGAATAAATATTATACTTACGATAAAGTTCCAGGTATACATATGTAAAGAGAATATGGCGTCTCCGTAGCTACCTGTTCCAGGAACTATATGTAATAGAATCTGAGTTGTAGCCATAGCAGCATTTAATAACGCAGCTAATATTACAAAAATATAATGCTTATATTTATTACCATGAATTAAATTTAGTATTAATCCAAAGCTTATTAGGCTTAGAGCCATTCTTTGAAATACACATAATGCGCAAGGTAGTTCTTGAGAAAATATTTGATAGTAAAAAGCCATAATTAATATTATAGATATACCAACTAGAGCTGAACTATCAAAAAAGTCTAAAATATCTTGTTTCATTATTCTATCTCCTATAGTTGAATATTTATGTATCTGATAGTGTGAGGGATAAACACTATTAATAATAAGGCTAAAGAAACAAAAAAAAGTATTTTGGAGATTTTATATTTATCTGTAATAGCGAATATAAGACTTAGTAGTGTTGTTGAAAATAGACCTCTTGCGAAATACTACTTCAGAGGCATTTTATTTCTAAGTAGGTATTTTCTTTTTAGAATCCGTTTTGTAAATTAACTATTCCAGCCACTAAATTAAACCTAAGATTAGCTTTTTTACCAAAACTTCTATAGGTTTCACCCAGTATACGAAACTTTTTAATTTCTGCAATTTTATGCTCAACATAAATCCTAATCTTACTAAGCCATTTATTATAATTCTTCTGCTCTATACTTAAAGAACCTCCTTTGGGCTTTTTATAGGGGAGTTTTACTTTAGTAGATTCATTTTGAATACCTTGGTAGCCATTGTCACAATATTTATCAACATCACGAGCTAATTTATCTGATTTTCTGCGAACAGTTATATCATGAACACTGCCTGGATAAACCTTCGAAACATTAACTATTTGACCTGCTTCACTGATAGCTATTTCTACTTTCTGTGTATGGCTTTTTTTCTTCCCTGAATAGTTAGCCTTTCTTCGTTTTAATTTCTTAGGTCTCTGGATTGGCTGTTCTGTTGCATCTATTAAAAGTCTTTCTACTTTTTGATTAGTCATGCTTCTATCTTTTTTTATATGTATTTCTTTAACTAGTAGTAACTCTACTCGTCTAATTAGGCGATTTACATTTGATTCATCTAATCCTATCAAGTAGCCTAAAAATTCTTGTGTCATATAGCAACGATAATATATTAAAACTAACAATAATCTATCTGCATGATTATCAACTTTTGGCTTTCTGCCAATCCTTGGAAATCCTTCATCTAAGGATTTTGAGGCATCGGTTAAGATTTTATTGAAATGTTTTAGTTTTAAACCTGTTAGTTTTCTAAATATTCTGGCTTTCTTTGACAATATTGCGTAGCTTATTTGCATTTTTATGGATCTCTTAAGCAATCTTTCTATATATATGGTGAATAATTAGTATTTCGCAAGAGGTCTAATATTAAGAAAATCATCTTATTTCTCCGAATTAATTAATTTAATAAGAGGGATTATATTCTTAATACTAATATAAATTAAATCAAATTATTTTTATTAATATATAAGTTTTGTTGATGAATACTATGTAAACATACTTAGAGCTGTTTAGAATTCATAAATTTAGAGATAAGAAAGGAGGAGAAAAATATAAACTACTAAACAGCTCTAAGTCAAAACTTAATGTGTAGTATATATGAAAAATTTTTTCTGAAAATTGTTGGCTCCCCGAGACGGACTTGAACCGCCGACCAATTGATTAACAGTCAACTGCTCTACCGACTGAGCTATCGGGGAGTAACGAGATGTATTATATGATTGATTTTATATGCTGTCAACATTTTTTTGGGAATTTTATGAATTTTTATAAACTTTTATATAACTAGACATTTATGTTAATATATCCGCTAAGTTTTGGGCTAATTTATTTTTAATTAAAATGACTAATCAAGTTATACAAAGACAGCAAGATTTAATAGATGAATTATCTTTTTTCGATGATTGGGAAGATAAATATGATTATATTATTTCATTAGGCAAACAGTTGCCAGAATTTCCAGAAGATAAGAAAACTGACGATAATTTAGTTAGAGGATGTCAGTCTCAAGTCTGGTTTGATAGCAGTGTTGATAATGGTAAGTTAAATTTCATCGCAACTAGTGATGCGTTGATCGTTTCGGGACTTATAGCAACCTTGTTACAAGTTTATAATGATGCAACTCCTGCTGAGATCCTAGAGTCAAATACTGATTTTATCCAGCAGATCGGCTTTGGTAATAATTTAAGCTCAAATAGAGCTAATGGTTTGAAGTCAATGCTTAATTATATATATGCAACAGCAACTAAAAATCAGTAAATGGAAATACTTGTCTGCAGACCAGAAAAAGATGCCTCTGATTTAGTAGAGTTATTTTGTTCTAAAGGGTTTACGGCTACAGGTTTGCCGACTATAAAGATCTCCTATAAAAATATATCTGAAGAAATCTATCAGTACAGTACAATTATATTTACGAGTAAATATGCAGTACAAGGTTTATTTAAACTGTATTCTCCCAAACTATTTATAGGTAAAAAAATATATGCAGTTGGAGCTAGTACTGCTAGTTTTCTTAAAACTTTTGGCTTAAATGCTGAATATCCTCATACTAAATATAACTCGCAAGAATTACTAAAATTAATTTTGCAAAATGATATATCAAAACAAGATTTTGCGATTGTCTCTGGTGTTGGTGGTAATGATCTTTTAGTAAAAGAACTTTCTAAATATACAAGGTGTAGTAAGTTTGAGGTTTATGAGAGAGTTTTTGAGGATGTTGATTATCTATGTGATAGGTACCTACAATCTTTTTCACAAAAGGATCCTGATGTTATAGCTGTAACAAGTTTAGATGTATTTAAGTCATTAATTAGAATTTTTGCAAAAACATCTGCTCCAAAGGATGCAATTGTTACCATAACTAGCTCAAAGATGCTAGAATTTGTAAATAAGCAGGGCTTTAGAAACACTTTAAAGCTTGAGAAAATAAATAACGATTATATTTTTAGGAAAATATTGGAAATTACAGAGGCTAGTAGAAATGTCGGCAACAAAAAATTCTCACCAGCAAAGTAGTGATGATAAGAATACTATTGCGCAAAAAAATAAAACTAAAGATAAAAGCTCAAAAGCAGTTATTTCTAAACTTAGTTTTGTAGTGTCGTTGGTAGCTGTAGGTATGGCTGGTTATGTAACAATTGATTCAGTAATCAAGTCTAAAAATGCTAATAATGAAGCGCATCAATATACTGTTTTAGAAAAACAGTTAGCTAAACTTAAACAAACTCAAAGTGACCAAGATGCTATTCTTAATGATGTAAGTAGCCAAAACGATTCACAGCAGAACAGTATAAAAGCTATTCAATCTCAGCTTTCAACTGTAAATAGTCAGTTAGCGACTCCTGCAAAAGATTTATACATGCAAATGAGTATAATAAATATTCAATCAGCAATTGATTATTTAATTTTGGCAAAAGATGTTGTGGCTTTTAGTGGGGATGTTCAGAGAGCAAATGATTTAGTTGATATAGCTTTTGATAAGATTGAAGCAAGTAAAGTTGCGAATATAAGTGCAAGTGATCGTCAAAGTATCAAAAATACTTTAAAAAATTATGCTTCTAAAGAAGATGTTATAAAAGAGTTTACTAATATTGAGCAGCAGTTTGGTAAATTAAAATATATTACACCAAATACGGTTGATTCAGTAAAACCTAAGCAATCTAAAAATAAATACATGAAGCTGCTAAGTTCAATTGTTGAAATTCAAGATATTCCTAAAAACCAAACTCTTGTATCAACTAAACAAGCAAAACAATTTATTTCAGATAATTTATACCAGTCTTTAATTTCTTTACAAACAGCGATGTATACGAATAATGAAGCTGATATTACACAAGCTAAAACGAATATCACAAATATTTTGAAAAAATATTTTATACAAGATAAGAATGCAAAAAGCTTAGAAAAAACTATACAAAATATTCATGCTCGAAAAACTAAAGATTTAGATAATTCTCTTGATAAGGTTATTAACCAGTTATCGAGCCAGCAAAATGAGCTTTTAACTAAAGAATCAGTGCTAAAGGTCACTACAAGTAAAAAAGGAAAGTAACAAATGATAAATATTATAAAGCTTATAATAGCGGTTATCATAGCTACAGTGGTAGGTATTTGGGCTACCAAATATCATGGTTACATTATGCTTGTTTTATCTGATAAAACTATAAAAATGAATCTAGTAGCATTTGTTTTTGGGCTGGCAATATTGTTTTTCTTAATAGTTTTTGGCGTTAGAATAATTAAATTGAGTCTTAGTTTTCCTTACTTATTGTTTAGCTGGCTTTTTGGCTTATTTATGGTTGATAAGCAAGAGAAGTTTATTGATATAGTCGCTGATGTTTCGTTGCAGAACGATAAATTAATGCAACAGTTAAGTGTTTCAAGTTTAGCTAAGTTGACGCCCAAATATTTAAGAGATTACATTTTATTCAGAAAGTTTGAAATAATAGCAGCTACAGAGAATGTTAAAGAGCTAGAAAAGTCTTTAAAACAAATAGATAGCAAAACTATTACATATAAATTTTTTGAAGTATATAAATTTTATCTAGTTCAGAAGTTTAGTGAAGCTAAATCAAGAGCCTTAGTCTTATTAGAGTGCAATAATAATAGATTTATGCCAAATATTGCTAACTTGGCTGGTAATGTAGCTCTGGCTGATAAAGATGATACCTTTGCATTGAAAGTTTTAGAAAAATACGATGCTTTTTTAAAAGCAGATATTGAAGAAAAACTAATTATATTAGCTCTAAGACGAGCAAAAGATTTTGATAAGCTATCAGATATTTATAATAAAGCAGATACAACACCAACCTTAAGCAGAGTTTATTTAGAACAGTTAGTAGCTTTAAATGAAATGACTTTTGCAGAGAAGTTTGCCAAAAAACAATTTAATAGCTCTAATATGTCTTCGGAGATGTTAAGATTCTATGTTAATGCTTTCAATATGCCTGTTTCTAGATTAGTTAATAAAGTTCTTGATAGAACTAATAACGATTATCACAGTATTATTACACTATTAGAGTTAGCAGTAGTTAAATCAGATAACGTTAGCTTTAAGATGATTTATGACTATATTGAGAGAAATATTAAAGATTCACTATCTATGTTGGATTTAGAAAGATATTCTCATATTTTATGTAAATTTTTTATAAAAAATGGTGAGATTGCAGGCATAGATTTATCAGAGGCAAGACTAGTTTATAGAAATAACTAATTAAGAGGTTATGTATGCAAGTTAAAAGATGGTTTTTAAACAATAGTTTGAGAAATTATCAATATCTTTTATATGATAATGATAACGCAATAATTATTGATCCTTTAAAGGCAGATATTTTTGATGAATTTATTAAGCAAAACAATCTACAACTTAAGGCAATACTTATAACGCATAAGCATGGTGACCATATTGCTGGAGTTAAGAAATTAGTTGAGCTTTATCCTCATACAAAAGTTTATGCATATACTGATAATGATTTATTTAAGCCAGATGTATATGTTAAAGAAGGTGATGTGATCGACTTAGGTTTTACTAGTTTTAAAGTTCTATATACTCCAGGTCATATATCAGATCATGTTAGTTTCTTATTTGAAAGAGAAAAAGCTCTATTTTGCGGTGATACTTTATTTAATGCTGGAGTAGGAGGTGTTCACGCTCAAACAGCAGATGTAAATGAGCTATATGAGTCTTTAGTTAAAATTATAAATTTAGATGCTGATATTAAGCCGTACCCAGCACATGATTATTGGCAAAATAATTTAGATTTTGCATTAAGTATCTTACCTGAAGATGATAATTTTATATATTATAGAGAGCGAGTGGCTAATTTGGCAGCTGAAGAAAAGCCTGTAGTTGATTTAGGCGTAGAGAGTAAACTTAATATTTTTATTAGATCTATAAATGATGACAGACTCACAAAGGCTTTGCCAAAGTATTCATTAGGTAAAGAGATGTTTATCAAATTGCGAGAGTTAAAGAATAATTTTTAATATCTATCTATTATTTTAAGTATCTTTATTAGAACTATCTTTTTTATCAGTAGATGCTTTAGAGTCTTTCTTATCATCTTTTGGTTCAATTTTAGTACGGCTGACCTCTCTAGGGAATCCACCATTTAAGCCTATTCTTTGAAGCTTAATAATATCTGGAGCCATAGCACGCTTACTGTCATATGGACCTATATACATTCTAATCCAGTTTCCAACACGTTTAAATTTAGGATCTAAACCATCTTCTTTCATTTTTTTAACATACCATGAGGTTTCATTCATATGTCTGAAAGAGGCCACTTGGTATATATATGTGTATTTATACTGTGCTCTTTTGGCTTCAGGCTCTACATTTACACTAACACTATCATGTTTAAGATTGTCATAAAATGTAAATACCATTTTTCCACTTGGAGTATCTTCAGAAAAGTCTGGCTTTTGATCACTATTGGCTTTTTGATTTTGCTCGGTATCTTTTGAAGTATCTTTAGTTTCTTTTTTATCTACTTGCTGTTCTATCTTTGCTTTTTCTTCAGCTTTGATTTTTTTCAAATGTTTATTGATAAGTTTTGAAGCAACAGCAACACTTAAAAGGCATACGACAGCAACAACAAGAAGCTTTTTTTTCTTGTTTAATTTAGGCTTTTCAGGTTCTTGCTGAACATTATTTTTTTGTTTTTTAGGTATATCTAGTTTTGATAGATCTTTCATAAGCTTATTTTGGCAACAAATTTTTTATAAACTAAACTATGGTTTAATTTATTAATGTTATACTAATGAAAGATTATAATTAATAGTAGTATAAAAATATATAGGGTTTTGTTATGAGCTACCATAAAAATGATAAATTTATTATTAAAGGTTTTCATGAGAGCTGTCCAAATGCTTTTAAAGATAAGATAATAGCAATGGGAGTAATAGAAGGTCAGCAGATGACAGTTATAAATAGATCAATCTTTGGCGGACCGATAGCATTTGAAACAAATTGTGGAATTTTTTCATTACGCAAAAAAGATTTAGATTTTTTAAAATTAGAAAAAATAAACTAGAAAAGAGGGTGAAATGAGTTTTAAGAAAATATTTTTGGTAACATCAATATGTACAGCTACTTTAGCGACTACAAATTTATATGCTGCTGCAGTTGTACCTTCGCATAAAACAACTACGCAAGATAGTAGCGTCATAAAAAATACTATTATTAGTAATTTAGATTCTTTATTTCCTTTTCAAACCCATATTACAGTAGGTAAAGTTGATAAAGATAGTAACGGTGATATTACTGCTTCAGATGTTTTGATAGTAAGTAGCGGTGATAAAAATCCTAATGTATCTATAGACAAGCTTGTAATTAAAGGTTTAAAAGTTAATCAAAAAATTAATGATGATGTATCTATTAAGATAGAAGGTCTAAGAGTTACAAATCTAGCATCTTCTGTTGCAAGTAGTAATGCGGTTAGTGCAAAAGTTAACCCTAAGAAGCTATCAGGAGATGATAATCTTTATAAAATTGCTATGAATGCTATAGGTAAAGGAGTTTATAATCTTGATATTGATTATGATCATAGTGATAGTACATTAAAATTTGATCTTGATTCTACAGTCAATAAAAAACCTTTTGTTAAAGAAGATTTTGAATTAACAAGTTTTGACTTATCAGATACTGCTTTTGATAATGACTTTTTAGCAAGTCTAAAAAACAAAGTAATGAGTTCAAAAATAAAGGATCTTGATTTTGATGCTAACTTTACAGAAGTTTTGAAAGAAATAACATTACAATATTTAGGTAAGGACTATAAGCAAACCCCTAATTTAGATATCAATGGTTCGCTAGGTAAAAAACCTGGAGAGCTTGAGCTTAATGTTGATGGTAATTTAGGCTCGCAAAGCCATGTTAAGTATAATGTTGTGGTTGATGGTATTGATCTGGAAAATACTCAGATAAAAGATATAATAAATGGATCTAACGCATTTTTGAAGAATGCATATATCCAGACAAATACAGCAGATGTAGCAATCCAACTAAACTTTGATAAAGATTCCTTTGCTAAAAAATCACCAGCTCAACAAGTCCTAGATCTTCTAGGTAAAAAGCAATTAAATATAAAAATAACTTCTGATAGTAGCTATAAAGATTCTAAGTATAATAATAACTTTAATTTACAAGCTGAAGGTTTAGCTAAGTTAAGTGCTAGTACAAAGGCAATGGTTGATGGTAAATTAAGTTTATTACCATATCTTGGAGTAGTAAATAAAAATCAAAAAGATTTATATAACTGCAAAAATCAACTATGTTTGACAGATATTGATTTTAGTTTCGCAAATAATGGTTTGTTGGAAAAAATCGCAAGATATACTAATAAAGATCCAAATACAACTCCTCAACAGATACTTGGATCATATGGGGCTTTATTACAGCTTTTTGCAGTACAGCAGCAAGATCAGTTCTTAAGAAAAACATTATCATCTTTTGCAATGTTTTTACAAAATCCTAAGAATATAAGTATCCATGCTAAGGCAAGTAAACCAGTTAATCAAACTGCATTGTTGAATATGTTGGTTGATGATACAAAGTCTCTAAAAAAACATAACCCTGTAAAAACTAATGGTGGGAGAGTTAACTTGAGTAATTCACCTAATATTAAGTTAATAAATGATATCCAAAAAGTATTTAAAATAACTTTTGATGTTAATAGTTAAGCTAATAATAAAATAAAGAAAATATTATAAAGATTTAGTACAGATCAGTGTTGACAAAACTTTAAAATAAGGTAATATATGTCTCTATAAAGCGGGAATAGCTCAGTGGTAGAGCACAACCTTGCCAAGGTTGGGGTCGCGAGTTCGAGCCTCGTTTCCCGCTCCACATACTCTTGCATGTGTGGCTGAGTAGCAAAATGGTTATGCAGAGGCCTGCAAAGCCTTGGACGCCGGTTCGATTCCGGCCTCAGCCTCCATACTGCCCGGGTGGTGAAATTGGTAGACACAAGGGACTTAAAATCCCTCGGAGCTTAACCTCCGTGCCGGTTCGAGTCCGGCCCCGGGCACCATTTTATTTTTCATAATACTTATTTACAAGTTACTCTCATATCAAATTGAAAGTATTTTGTATTTGTCTATAAATATAAAGATTTATCTGTAAAGAAATAATAAATTAATTATTTGAGATACGAGTCTAATTTAACTTATCTATAAGATATTTTTATGGGTATGTTAAGAACTATATATTTTACTATGTATCGTTTTTGAATCATAATAAGGATATGAATTTAAAACCTTATAAAGAGTGATCAAAATGAAAAAAATACTACCAATAACATTAACAGTATTAAGTTTAAGCTCTACTAGTTATGGCTATGGCTTTGCAGATGAAATATCTAGTGAATCTTTTCCTCCTCCAGTAATGGAATTAGCATAATGATACATTTAAAATGTGTAATCTATACCTTATCTTAGATTGTTATTCTTAATAAATAATTTTTGAAAATATAAAACTTTAATACAAAATAAAGCTGTTAGAATATAAAATATAAAAACGATTTTAATTCTTATATAAGATAGGAAGCTATGATTAAAAAATTAATATGCTATGTGTTTATTTTTCTTATATTATTTAACTATGGCTTTTCTAGTGAGAGCACAGCTAAAGTATCTGTAAATACTATAAGTTCCTCTGAAAACACACAAACTAATGATAGTAGTACTTTAAATAATATAATTATTACACCTGTTAAAGATATTAGTATTGGCGCAGCATCCTTAATTATGGCTCCAATAGGTGCATTTGTTGGTTTATTTAAAGGTGTTACAATGTCGCAACAGATTCTTTATAATGGTGAGCATCATTCTGGCGATAGTGATATAGTTAATATCGTTGTAGCTCCTCTTGCTGCAGTTGGTTTTGCTATAGGAGGTGCAGGTTATATGGTATTTAAACTTCCTCAGGAAACAGCAAAATCACTTAGTAAAAAAGATGATTAATTGATGATATTCTAAATTTGGTAATAACTTTCTAATTTACTACTTGTTTTAGATTATTGATAATAGTATTTTTGTTATCAGTACTATACATAAGCTATATAAATAATGAAGTTGCATAAATATATATTTTTACTATCAACTATAGTAATGTTGCCTCTATCTAGTTTTGCAGATGGTAATTTTTGTAATGTTTATATAAAGATTAAATCCAGTGTTTATAATGATGCAGATAGAGTAGTATTTGAGATGGTTAATACTAAAAAAGATCAAGAATATAGGAATATTGCTTTTGATGGGCAGTCTAGAATCAGTTTAGGTGAAGTTACATGTGGGGGTAATTATAATATTTATGTGACTCCTTTACCTAGCCCAAGACATGAGGCGCCAAAAAAACATCAAAAATTAGAATATGTAAATAATCCAGTAGCCTTAAATCATGATATTGATATTTCTTATCCATCTAGCTTTAAAACCTTAGAATAAGTTCAGCTAGGCTTAAAATTTATATTAATTTTTCTTTTCCTTTATTTTTTTCAAAAATAATTCAATTTGTTCTAAATATTCTAAATATATTTTTTCTTAATATTTTACAGTTCTCAGAGAAATCAGTAATTAAAATTTTAACCCGTAATAAATATTTAATCATTTATTCTTAAAAGCCTTTGTTTTAAAGGTTTTTTAAATCATTTTCTATGTAATTTTATTTGTGAAATAAGTTTAGTTTATTGTCTTTTGTATCTTTGTTTTTTAAGTTATATGAATAATATATGAATATTAATTTCTTTTTAATTTAAGTTAAATTGAATTTATTTTTTTGTAAAAGTTATTATAATATGAAACAATTATTATCATAAGATGAAGAAAAACTTACAATATTAATAAGTTAAACTTACATAAAGATTAAAAATAACCTATTTAAATATGAAGGGGGAATTGCATATGAGTAAAGATGTTTCGATTGCACCTAAAGAAAGGATTAATATCGTCTATCGTGCGGCAACCGGAGATGTTGAGGAAAGTGTTGAACTTCCAATGAAAACCTTAGTTGTAGGTAAGTTTAAATCAGGGCAAGATAATACTCCTCTTTCTGAGAGAAGTGTTATAGATGTTAATAAAGATAATTTTAATGATGTTTTAAAAGAGCAGCAATTAGATTTATCTATTAATGTGGCTAATAAATTAACTGGTGAACAAGATGATGAAGAAAATCAACTCCCTGTTAATTTAAAGTTTGAATCATTATCTGATTTTTCACCTGATGGCATTGTGAAACAAGTGCCTAGCCTAGCAAAGTTAATTGAATTAAGAAATGCTCTAAAGACTCTTAAAAGTCCACTAGGAAATGTTCCAGAATTCAAGAAAAAGTTAGCTGCAATTATGAAGGATCCTACAGCAAAAGAACAGTTAATAAAAGAATTAGCTTATAAAGAAGGGGATAAGTAGAATGTCTGAAGTGAAACAAAAAGTCTTGGAAGAATCTAAAGTTGATTTAAATGAAGGGCTAGTTTATGAGTTACTTGATGTATCAAACCTATCTGCAGAAGAAAATACAGCAAATATTGCTAAGCTTGGTCTAAAAGCATTAGTCGATGAAATTTGCAAACCTGAATTTGAAGATGAGAAAATTTCAAGTTTACTGATTAATAGAATGCTGGCTGAGTTAGATAAGAAAATATCTAAGCAAGTTGATCAAATATTGCATAATGAAGAGTTTCAAGAGCTTGAATCAACATGGAGGTCACTAAAATATTTAGTTGATAATACTGATTTTAGAGAAAATATAAAAGTCAATATTCTAAACGCTACTAAAGATGAGTTAATTGAAGATTTTGAAGATGTTCCTGAAATAACAAAATCAGCGTTATATAAGCTAGTCTATACAGGAGAATATGGACAGTTTGGTGGTCAACCATTCGCATCAATTGTTGGTAATTATAGCTTTACTCAAAGTGCTATGGATGTTGGGCTGCTTGAGAATATAGCAAGTATAAGTGCAATGTCTCATGCACCATTCTTGTCATCTGTTGCTCCGGAATTTTTTGGAATAGACTGCTTTACTAAGTTGCCTAACTTAAATGATCTTAGTAGTATTTTTGAAATGCCACAGTATACACAGTGGAATAGTTTTAGAGAGTCAGAGAATTCTCGTTATGTGGGTCTTACTTGTCCTAAGTTTTTATTAAGACTACCGTATAGTGAAGATACTGTAAAAACTAAAAGCTTTGATTACACTGAAGATGTTTCAGAGGGACATAATAAGTTTTTATGGGGTAATTCATGTTTTACTTTGGCAAGTAGAGCTCATGATAGTTTTGCAAAATATCGTTGGGCAGCAAATATTATAGGGCCGAAAGGAGGAGGAGCTGTAGAAAATCTTCCAATCTATAACTTTAAATCTTTAGGACAAACTCAGACAAAAATACCGACAGAAGTTTTAATTTCTGAGAGAAGAGAGTATGAGCTTTCAGAGTTAGGTTTTATAAGTTTGGGAATGAGAAAAGGTAGCAATAGTGCGGTATTTTTCTCAGCTAACTCATGCCAAAAGCCTAAAGTTTTTCCAAATACTGAGGAAGGCAAAGCAGCTGAGACTAATTACAAGCTTGGCGGCCAGCTTCCTTACTTATTTATTATATCTAGACTTTCTCATTATATAAAAGTTTTACAAAGAGAAAATATTGGTAGCTGGAAAGAAAAAAGTGATTTAGAGAAAGGATTGAATGATTGGATAAATCAATATGTTGTAAATATGGAGAATCCTTCAGCAGATGTTAAAAATAGATGTCCTCTTAGAGAGGCATATATTGGAGTGTCTTCAGTAGAAGGTGAGCCTGGCTGGTACAGAGTCAAGCTCAATATTAAGCCTCATTTTAAATATATGGGTGCTAGTTTTACTTTATCTTTAGTTGGGAAACTAGATAAGCAATAAATCAATCGTAAAAAGGAGAAATAAAATGGCAAACTTTGCATTTTTAAAATTATCAACAGAGAAAAATGGTGCAATCAGTGATCCTATGCAGGTAAAACCTGAGTTTAAAGATCAGATATTGGTTCATAGATTTGAGCAAAATATTTCAATGGCTGTTAACTCGCAAGGTGTTCAAGGTGGAACGGGTTCAATAGCTAAACCGGCACCAATTAAATTTAGAACACATATGGGCTCTTATGAAGCAGAATTAAAGCAAGCATGTTTATCAGGAGATAATATAACAGAAGCTACTTTTTCATTTCCTATCTTGGATAAAACCGGCCAACAGAAAACTGTTTATGTAATTAAAGCTACTGGTGGGATAGTATGTAATGTAAAAAGAGTGCTGCCAGATATGCATGATTCTGATAATGCATCAAAGCCAGTTCGTGTAGAAGTTGAAATGTCATATGAGAAGTTAGAAGAGCAAGATACAGTTCATAACAAACAAATGAGTTATGACTGGAGAACAATTTAGGTTTTTATGCATAGACTTAGACTTCTTGAGAGATTTAGTGCATGGGAATCAGGCAAAGTCTCTCGTTTTAAAGAGTTTAGTGAGTATGATCTGATGGAGTCAATAATAGATCATATTAGTTTTATTCTAAATACTAAGCAAGGTAATGTTAAATTATCTGATAATTATGGTGTTCCAGATTTCCATAATCTGGAATCAAATAAAATAGAGTCAATAATTAAAGATGTTATCACTATATATGAGCCAAGATTTTTGGTAGATAAAGTAATTAAGGGTGAGTCAGATTTAACTGATTCATCTAAGTTGAAACTCTCAATTGTGGGTAAGATTCGTGGTTCAAATAATCCTTTAGTTATTACTACAGTATTAACCCCAAATGGAAGAGTTACAGTTTCTTTATAAGATTTAAGGAATATTATGAAAGTTGAAATACCCGATCACTTTCTTTTCGCAAAAAAAACAACTTGGAATAAAGAAAAGTTCTTTTTGAATGTTTCTATTTATTCAGGTTTTTATCTAGATAGTAACGAATGGTTAGACAAGCAAGATCTAAGCAATATACTAAAATGTTTTACAGAAAATAATATTATATTTGATAATGGTATTTTAAGAAAATATCAAGAGTATTTTATATACTGTGATGATCAGAATATAGAAAACTATAGTTTTAAAATTTTAGAGTCAGAAAAATCGGCACTAAAGCAGGATTTCTTACCGCTAAACCCAGGTAGTGAAAACTATGAGAAGCCCAAAGGAACATTTGATAAAAAATGGCTTGCTGAAAGATGGCCTGCATTACCAAGTGATTGCGATAAAACTGCTTTTCAATTAGCGCCGAAAGATCAACAGTTAGAAGATGAGCTTAAATGGGGAGAATCTTTTTATATTAAAGATGATTATGATACTGAGTATAGAGCTTATTCACTGCCTGAGAAAAAGATACAAGCATTTTATAAAGAGATAAATACAGATAAAAGTAAAGAGCTAGATCTCAAAGCAGATGTATTATGGGTTTTTCCATTTAAGAATGTGGCATTGGTTATTTCACATAGTCAACTTGAAGTATTGGACCAAGAAAACTCTAATATAGAAAGCATATCTATAGTAGATCCTTATAAAGAAGAAAAATCTAAAGAAGAAAAGCTGGCTAAGGTAGAAAAAAAACTAGATATTAAAAAGCCAGAAATAAAAGAGAAAATAAAGAAACCTGAGGTTAAGGTCCCTTCAGATTTTGCAGAAGCCAAGAAAAAAGCAGAACAAAAAATAGCAGAAGTAAAAAGCAAATATGCTGAATATATTGAAAAACATAAGTCATATAAGCCACCTCAAGAGATTCAAGATATAATGGATGGTAAAACCCAAGGAAAGTCAATCTCTGAGGCTATAAAAGGCCTAGTTGACAAAAAAATATCAGATTTAAATAATAAAGTCTCAAATGTTGATTTGCATAAAAAAATAGCAGATATTCAAAATGCCAATACAAGCATTAAGGAAAGTGCAGCAAGATTGCCACAGATGATTTCTGAACAGTTCAAAAAATTAAAAGCAATACTCCCTAAAGATAAGTTAAAAGAACTTCCTGAAGATGACTTAAAAAAAAGTGCTGATAGAATTGCAAAAATGATTTTAGATTCTGATTCTGAGTCAGAAAAAGTTGATGCGGAAAATGAAGTAGATAAGGATTGTGTTGGTAGGGATTTTTCAAACCAGGATTTAAGAAGCTATGATTTTTCTGACTGTGACTTGACAGGTGCTAACTTTGAAAATGCTAGATTAGAAAATGCTATTTTTGATAGAAGTATAATCGATAAAACTAATTTTAGAGATGCTAAGTTAACAGATGTGTCTTTTGAAAATCTAAGTATTTTATCATCTGATTTTTCAAGTAGTATTTGTGAAAATTTAAATTTAAAAAGTATATCTATTAAAGATAGTAAGTTTATAGGATCTTCTATGACTAATGCTAAGTTTGAAAATCTCATAATTAAAGAAACAGATTTGTCAAATATTACAGCATATAAATTAGACCTCTTGCGAAATACTAATTATTCACCATATATATAGAAAGATTGCTTAAGAGATCCATAAAAATGCAAATAAGCTACGCAATATTGTCAAAGAAAGCCAGAATATTTAGAAAACTAACAGGTTTAAAACTAAAACATTTCAATAAAATCTTAACCGATGCCTCAAAATCCTTAGATGAAGGATTTCCAAGGATTGGCAGAAAGCCAAAAGTTGATAATCATGCAGATAGATTATTGTTAGTTTTAATATATTATCGTTGCTATATGACACAAGAATTTTTAGGCTACTTGATAGGATTAGATGAATCAAATGTAAATCGCCTAATTAGACGAGTAGAGTTACTACTAGTTAAAGAAATACATATAAAAAAAGATAGAAGCATGACTAATCAAAAAGTAGAAAGACTTTTAATAGATGCAACAGAACAGCCAATCCAGAGACCTAAGAAATTAAAACGAAGAAAGGCTAACTATTCAGGGAAGAAAAAAAGCCATACACAGAAAGTAGAAATAGCTATCAGTGAAGCAGGTCAAATAGTTAATGTTTCGAAGGTTTATCCAGGCAGTGTTCATGATATAACTGTTCGCAGAAAATCAGATAAATTAGCTCGTGATGTTGATAAATATTGTGACAATGGCTACCAAGGTATTCAAAATGAATCTACTAAAGTAAAACTCCCCTATAAAAAGCCCAAAGGAGGTTCTTTAAGTATAGAGCAGAAGAATTATAATAAATGGCTTAGTAAGATTAGGATTTATGTTGAGCATAAAATTGCAGAAATTAAAAAGTTTCGTATACTGGGTGAAACCTATAGAAGTTTTGGTAAAAAAGCTAATCTTAGGTTTAATTTAGTGGCTGGAATAGTTAATTTACAAAACGGATTCTAAAAAGAAAATACCTACTTAGAAATAAAATGCCTCTGAAGTAGTATTTCGCAAGAGGTCTATTATTTATGGATACTTGTAGCTTTAACAGTTGTAATATCTCCTTAGCAGAGCTTAATCAATGTAGCGTAGATTTAAGTGTATTTAATAAAGTTGTATTTGATAAAGTTAAAGCTGAGAAAATTATCATAAATAATAGTAATTTTATAAATAGTAATATTGAATTTGTAAACGTACCATCAAGCTCTTTAGAAGGAGTTAGTTTCTCTAGCACGAAACTATTGAGTAGCAATTTAAGAAGCGCATGCTTAAAGAATATTAGTATTAGGAAAAGTTCTTTTTATGATAACGATTTTAATGAGGTTATAGTATCTGGTTTTCAAGTTAATGATTCAGAGATTATAAATAATAATTTTGAGCAAGCGAATTTTCATCAAGGTATAAAAGTTTCTAACTCAACTTTTAAAGATAACACTTTAGAAAGTGTTGAAATGAATAGTTCAATATTTAAACAGTGTGATTTGACAGAACAGAGATTTAATAAGGTTCTAGCAAAAAAAATAATCTTTTCAAAATGTAATTTATCGAGATGTTTAGTTGAGAATTCAAACTTGCTTAAAGCTAACTTTTATCAATCAAACTTAAGTAAGGCAGTATTTACAGAATCAAACCTATATGAAGCTGACTTTTATCAAGCTAAGTTGGCTCAAGCTGTTTTTGATAGAAATTTAGTTAAGAGTAATTTTGAAACTGCTAAAAATGCACAAAGTGTGAGGGAAACAGATGACTCAAGAGCATAATAAGCAAGATAATATATTCTCTGATAATGAGAGCATAAAAAATCAAAAGATAGATTCACTTGTATTAAATGACATAGATTTTGTAGCAAAAGTAATATCTAAAAGTACTATATCTGGTTGTCGTATTTCAGATAGTGATTTTCAAATGACATCTTTTAAACAGATAGGGTTTGAAAATTGTATATTTGAAAAGTGTGATTTTTCAAAAGTAAGTTTTTTAGATTGTGAGTTTAATAATGTTGATTTTATTGAATGTAGCTTTGTTAGTGCATCATTGAAATCATCATCTTTTATGAAATCTAAGATCCAAAATAGTGATTTATCACGTTTAAATGCGAATGATATTGAGTTTACTCAAAGTAGTATGAGTGATATTAAGTTTACTAATGGGAATCTAAAATCTAGCAAAATTGATGACTTTAGTTTTAATGATTGTAAATTTGATAGTGTAGTTTTTAGTAATTCATCTTTTAAAGATTGTAGCTGGAATAGAGTATCTTTGATCAGTAATAATTTTTATATGTGCAAATTGATGGCAAATGATTTTTGTAGAATTTCTAAGTTTGAGAAAAATTCATTTGTTCGTGCAGATCTTACAAAAGCCAATTTATCAGATATAAAAGGAAATTATCTTAATTTTTATCATGCAAATCTTACACAAACAAACTTAAGTGGAATCAAATCACATTATTGTCAATTTTCTAATGCTCAGATTGTTAATGCAAACTTGGAGACGAGTGATTTTTCATTTGGTAATTTTAATGAAAGTGATCTGTCTTCATCAAGTTGTAAAGATTCAATATTTCACTGTTCGAATATGAACTATAGTAAGGTTGAAGAGACTGATTTTTCTAATAGTGACTTAAGTTATTGTGCTTTTCATGATACTAAAGGTAAGGCAAACATGGCATCAGCAAAGACAAATAATATTAAATATACTGATGAGTTAAAAAAACAGGCAGAGGAGTGGCAGATAAATGGATAATTTAGATGCGAAAGTTCATTATTTTGATGAGAGTTTAATCAAAAACTCTGAAGATATAGCAGTAATAACTAGGATTGAAGCTGATAGTTTTATAATAAATGTTGATGGAGTTTTATATAGTGCAAAAAAAGCTTTTAGTTGCTTTATCGAACCTATAGAAGATGATCTTGTACATATTAAATACTTAAAAAATCAATTTTATATTTTTGCAGTGGTTGAGAGACAAAACCCTGTTGATGAAGTAAATATCAAGTTACCAGATAAGACATCTATCAAATCTAGAGAGAAGCTTAGTTTTGAGGCAGCATCAATATCTAACATTTCTCTAGAGTATGATGTTGTTGCTTCAAAAATGCTAACAGCAGTAGATAATATGAAGATTTTTGCTAAAAGCATGTATGAGCAAAGTGATTTCAAACAAATCAAATCAAATCAGCTTCTAAAAGAAATAGCAGATTTAGAACAGAGTGTGATAGAGGATCTAAGGTTGATAGTCAAAAGTCACTACAATGCACAGGCAAAAAGCATCAATTTAGTATCTGATGATGATACTAATATTAATGCTAAAAGTGTCTCTATATGCTAGCAAGATAATCTGAGGAGAAGAATATGTTTTATCTAATCGTAGCCGGTGAGGGTTTTTCAATGGGAGATGCAGATATTTGTAAGACTCCTCCAGAAGGAGAACCTATACCGTACCCAAATATGGCACAGTTATGTCAGATGGAAGGCTTTGCTGAGAATTTCACAATAGCTGGTCAGTTTGTAGGAACTCTACAGTCAACAATACCTATGTCAACAGGTGATGAAGCAGGTGAGCTTGGTGGAGTGATTTCTGAGGAAGAGAGTGGTGAGTGTAAGCCCATGGAAGGATCAGAACTTGTGTTAGTCAATGGAGAACCTGCTCAACATACTGGTGTTGCGCAATCACATAATAGTATGAACTATCCTGAAGGAGCAGTGCCGATCCCTCCTCAGTTAGTAACATCATGTCAAATGTAAAGAGGGTTTAAGTATGAAAATAAAGTTAAAAGTTAATGGTGTCAATGATGATACTATAGCAGTTCTTGATTATGCGTATGAATCAGAAATATCAAGTCCATATACATGTGAAGTAAGTTTTTCATCATCTAATAGTAGTTTAAATAGCAGTGATTTTATGTATCAACAAAGTACACTAGAAGTTTCTTTTGATGATGGAAGCTCTGCAAATAATATATATGGAATAGTTACAGAGTTTAATCAACTTGATGAGGTAGGTGATTCATATGAATATAAAATTATCATAGAACCAGAAATAGTTAAACTAAAGAACCAAAAAGCTACAAATGTCTTTTTGAATATGTCTATTGATGAAATAGTAAAAGAATGTTTTGCTAAAGCAAATTTAATATATTATAAAATTGAGTTAAGTAATCCCGACCAATATCCTAAGCGAGAATTTGTATTTCAATATCAAGAAACATATTTTGATTTTATATCTAGGTGGCTAGAATATGAAGGTATTTACTACTACTTTGATTTTGAAAGCGTTGATAAAAAGAGTAGTAATAAACATAAAAGTAATAAACATAATTTCATAATCCTTACAGATCAGTCTAATTCAGCCAAAGTTATACCTAGTAATAATGAAGGGACTCTATCTTATGATAAAAATGCTCTAATATCAAATAATACATCTACGAAAAATTATGTTATGAGCTTTTTTGCATATACTAGTACAGTGCCAAAAAAGTTAACACTAAATGGTTATGATTATGAAAATGATTCACAAACTATGTCTCAGACCAAGCAAATATCAAGTACAGGACTAGGTGATGTAACTATTTTTGATGAGAATGCAATTGATGATGATAGTATTAAAAGGATTATTAATATAAGGTGTCAAGGTATGGCATGTATGGAGCATGTTTTTATGGGAAGCACTAACCT
Organism: Francisella uliginis; assembly: GCF_001895265.1. NCBI lineage: Bacteria > Pseudomonadati > Pseudomonadota > Gammaproteobacteria > Thiotrichales > Francisellaceae > Francisella > Francisella uliginis. The sequence continues at coordinate 1,618,931 of NZ_CP016796.1, read as the reverse complement.
TTCTAACATGAATGTTGGGCGTTATTTTAAATTAACGAACCATTTCCGAAAAGATTATAATAATAGTTATTTTATTACAGCAGTTAGTCAAACTTTTTCTCAAAGAGCTTTGTTTCTATCAAAGTTCTCAAATGAAAATGAGAAAGGTGATGATATGCAATTAGTTACTACAGATTTTAAAGCAATTCCTTTAAAAACTCAGTATAGACCACAATTATTAACTCCTGTAAAAAAAATTGATGGAGTCATCCCTGCGATTATTGATTCTGAGAAAGATGATGATAGCCTATATTTAGATGATCAAGGTAGATATAAAATAAAATTTTTGCATAGTGATGATGAACCTGGTAAAGGATCGGGTTGGATACGTAAGGTTGAATCTTTTCTTGGTAATAAGTTAGGCAGTAAATCTGACTATAAGTCTGATAAAGAGTCGAAAAATGAGTATGGGACAAGCATACCCCTACATAAGGGTGTAGAAGTATCTGTCGGATTTGAGTATGGTAATCCAGATAAACCAATAATAGTAGGTGCGGTGCAAAACTCTAGTCATGGAAACCTAATAACTGAAAAAAACTCAGATCAAGGATATGCGTTTAAAAGTGCTCAAGGTAATTTTGTTGAGTTTAGTGATGAAAAAGGTGAAGAGTATGTCAAAATATACAGTCCTTTTGGTGAATCATTTCATACTGTTGGTTATACTGACCTAGATAAGTATTGGGACAATAGTATTGACTGGATATGGGGAGGAATACCGGAGGGGGGAAAACCTGATGAAGAAGAAGTAGCAAGCTTAGACTACTCTGAGAAGGCAGGAGTAACTATAGCAGGAAGTAGTTACAGTAATATAATAGGAGATAGTTTCTCTGTAACACATGGTGACTCATATACAGCAACTATGGGTAAATTTGATATAGATTTACATCTAGGGGCTGGGATGAATGAGTTTAATTTAGTAGGTGAAAAAGTGGATGTGACTGCAGCATCACTTATGCTTGATTCAACAAATATTATAGGGGCTGCTGCAGAAATAAATAATTATGGGGGTATTAGGTTTGAATCTGAAACTGCAATCAAAAAATACACTTTTGAAAAATATACATTTCCAGTGGGACATTTAAAAGAGGCTCCAGATGTTATAGAAACTGTAGAAGGCAATCATATAGAGACAGTCGGGGGTAGTTACACAGAAACTGTAACTAAAAATTATAATACCTCAGCTGGTCAAATGATTTATTTTGGAGCTAAGCGAATAAAGTTGCAATACAGTATATCCGAAAATTTACCGCCAGGTTCAGTGTCTACATCTATGTATCCTAATATTGATATAAAATCAAGATCTGTCGGTATAACGGCAAATAGATATGAAAGTAGGGGATTATTATCATTTATAGATGTCTCAAAGACGCAAATTATGCTGCGATTTGGTAATAATTCAATATATCTTAATGAAAGAGGTATACAGTTAGCTTCAGGGCCTACAGTTGGTATTACTTTAACCCCTAATGGTATTACAACATCAGGAATAACAGGTCACAATTTAGCTGGCCAAAATGCCGAAGTTGCTCAAGGTCTAGCACAAGTAGAAGCAGAGCAAGAAGCTGGATTAGCAGAAGAACAAGAAAACAGAAGTTTTGCCGCTAAGTGTCGAGCATTAGCAACATCAGTAATTGCTGGTATAGTAGGAGCTTCTGGTTAATGATTTTAAAACTAGAAGATCGATAGCGAAAAATATAAGTCTTTTAAGATAAAAATATTTGTTGTATTTAAATTCAAAGTAAGTAAATTATATAAAATATAAATTAATCTATACTTTATTTTAAGTGATGGTTATTTAATGTACTTGTAATAATAAATTAATTTGTTATTATGAATTTAAGTAATATAAATTAATTTTAAATTCAATATTTGTATGGCAAAATTTCAAGATATTTATAAAAAAGAGCTACGAAATATTAAGGATTTGAGCAAAGAGTTCTCAAAAGCTCATCCTAATATAGCTCCTATGCTTGGAGATAGATCAACAGATCCAGATGTCGAGAGACTACTAGAGGGATTTGCATATATATCCGCCGAAATCCAAGAAATAATTGATGATCAATTGCCAGAGTTTAGTGGTGGCTTAATTAAGAAGTTTTTTCCACATTATTTACGACCTTTGCCTAGTACAACTTTAATGCATTTTAAGCCTAAGGTAAATTTAAATGAGATATTTACTATTAAAAAGGGGACTTATTTTGATTCTATTCCAGTCAATGGGACAAGATGTAAGTTTAGGTTATGTCAAGATTGTACTCTAAGTCCAATTAAAATTAGTGATATTGGGTTGGTCAAAAATACTAATCAGCAGTCGTATATAGAGCTGAATTTCTCAGCTGGAAAAACTAATTTAGTAGATGTATGGCAAGATCAGTTATCTCTTCATTTAGGAGGTCAATATCAAGATGCTGTATATCTATATTATTTACTATTAAATAAAGTTGATAGAGTAACTCTAAATTCAGATGGAAATGTTAAAGAGCTAACAAAACAAAATATAGTTGCAGATGGGTTTTCTGATTCAGATGCTATTTTAGAGTACCCAAGTAATGCAGATACGACTTTTAGAGTGCTACAAGAATACTTCTTACTACCTGAAAAATACTTAAGAGTAAAATTAGAGGATTTAGGTAAGCAGTGGTTTGGCGGTAAAAAAGAAAAAGATTTTAGTTTGAGGTTTTATTTAAACTGTAAAGAGTCTGAGCTTCCTAGTTTAGCTGATGATTCTTTTCTTTTACATACAGGCTTGGCTATAAATGTATTTGACTATGATGCTAAACCAATTGATCTTGATGATACAAATTATCAATATAGAATAATGCCAGATTCAAACTCTGATCATAAACATTACTTTATCTATAATATAAAAGATGTTCAAAGCTATGAACAGGGTACTGTTCTTGCAAAAAAATATGTTGACGTAGAAAACTTAAATGAAGCTAACTTTGATAAACCTTGCTATGAAATAACAAATAGAACAGCTATAGACGGTTCTGAATTAGCATATTTTATAACTATATTGAATGATCAGAAGACTCAGCTAACAAGCCAAGAGACTTTATCAATATCATTAGAATGCTCAAATGGTTCACTACCAGAATATCTACATAAAGGTGAGATCAATTCTAAGAATAGTAGTTTCTCAAGTTTGGTTGAATTTGAGAATGTCTATACACCTACAACATATAAAAATCCACCTCAAGATAATGATTGGATGTGGCGTTTACAGTCAATGTTGTCTTTAAACTATCTATCTATAATCGATGCAGATAATCTAAAAAACTTATTAGAATTTTATCTATTTATTAATAGAGGTAAAGATGATGTTCTAACTAATAGGTTCAAATCACAAATTAAAGGAATAGAAAAGTTAGAGCTTAAAGAGCAGAGCTATATGATCTCAGGGGTTCTACTTAGAGGTAGCTGTATAGATTTGCATGTTAATGGTGTTAGTTTTTCATCAGATGCAGAGATTTTCTTTTTTGGTAATATGTTGAATGTTTTTTTCTCAATGTATGCAACCTTAAATTCTTTTACGAAACTACAAATAATTAATACTTTATCTGGAGAGGTTATTAAATGGCCAGCAATGATGAACAGCGAATCTTTAGAGAAATAGAATTATTTGTAAGCAATAGCTATAAATATAATTTCTATCAAGCTATTCGGTGGTTAAATGGGATATCAGGTATTGCAAAAAAAATAGGCATGCCTGCTTTAGATATTAAAGTGACTCCACATTTAAGCCTAGAATTTGCTGGTAATGATATTAAGTCAATATCTTTTGATAAGAGTAAATATCAGATTGAGATAGTAGTTACTTTCATGGGATTGTATGGAACAGTTTCACCATTACCAACTTTTTATACAGAGAATCTAATTGTAGAAGTTAATGATAGCGTAACTGTTAATAAAGATTTTTTAGATATTTTTCATCAAGTATTTTATAAAAAAATATATTCAATATGGCTTAAGTATAAGCTTAATCTCATGACATATGAGAATAAGTCTCCTAGCTATATCGAAAAAACATATTCATTAGTTGGTTTAGGTGATAAAACTCTTAGAAAACTTGTACCAAATAGTATTGGTCTAGTTAGATATGCTGGACTTTTTAGTAAACGTTCAAGATCTCTTAAGGGCTTACAAATAATGCTTAGAGATTACTTCAATCTAGATATGAGAATCTCAAATTTTAAGACAATACAGTATCTAAGTGATGAGCAATATGTGAGTTTAGGTTATAAAAATAGTAGCTTGGGTAGCGATATATATTTGGGTAGCTATGTTAAGGATTTTTTCTCAAGTATAAAAATAGATATCTTAAATATTTCAGCTAATGATCTTGCATCATTTAATTATGGTGGAGAAAACTTAAGAAAATTAGGCTTCTTAGTCAAGTTTTATTGTTATTCACGAGTTAGATGTTTCGTGAGACTACATATAAGCAAAGATGAACTTAAAAAAACACAAAAAGAACTTATCTTAGGTGTAAATAGTTGGTTTGATTCGCAAGAAAATGAATTTTATAAGACAAAATATTTCATGATTTAATTAGGAGAATGAAGTTAAATGATTAGAAAAATACTAAATAAAAGTGTGGTTTTACTATTGGTTTTATTACTAAGTAGTTGCGCTACTACACAAAATCAGTGGCCATATAAAAAAGATGGCATAGTTTTGAATATTTCATCAGAAAAAACTCTAAATGTGTATAACGGCTATAACCATAGCTTGACTTTAGGAGTTCTTCAGACTTCTACAAGGAATAAATATACTGAACTTATGAATAGTGAAAAAGGTTTGTCATATCTGCTGTCAAATGAGATGAAAGATAAAACAGAGACAGGATTTGATCGCATATTTATAGAGCCTAATACTACAAATAAAGAAGTAACTCTAGATAGACGAGAAAATACACAGTATATCTATTTAATCTTTGGATATGCTGATACTAATCAAAAAGCAAATACACAAGTTATTACTATCCCAGCTGATAAGACTTCGGATGATTTGGTGATTAATATGAAGCTAGGATCAGATGCTCCAAAGAATATAGAGTATAGTCAAGATGGGACTTTTGTTCGCTGGGTTAAAAAAACATTTTAAAAGAAAAGAGGGATTGATAAATGAGTTTCTTAAGTAAAGTAAGTTGGGAGCAAGGACTATTTTTACAGCCTCAACATTTTCAGATGTCAGATATGTCAAGTGAGGCAGCTTTATCAAGATATATTAATTTAGTAGATAAGGATTTCTGGGGTGTTGATAGTTTTAACATAGATGAAAATGCCTTAAAAGATGAAAGGATCCGTGTAAATTCAGGAACAGTATTTTTAAAAAGTGGAATATTACTTGAAGTCGGTGATAATGCAGTAGTTGTATCAAGATCCTTTGATGATAAATGGTCTGATCGTTCTGAAGATTTAAATATCTATATGGGTGTTAAAAATGTTAGTAACAGTGCCAATGTGACTACAGTTGAATCACTAGATAACTTAAAAAATGTTCAAACGAGATTTGTTAATTTAAGTGAACCAGGTTTAATAAAAGATCTATATTCTAATGGCCCAGATGCACATGTTAAAAGGTTATTCTATGTGATTCAAATATGGTTTGGTGACGAAATTGAATTAGCATCTGATTTCGAGTTGATACATGTTGCCAAGGTTCGGCAAGCAGGTAAAAAGATTATATTAGATAACCAATATATACCTCCAAGCTTGCATATAACTAGTTATGATAGGTTATTCTTATTAGCTAAATCGATACGAGATGATTTAAAAGCCAGAGCTAATCAGTTAAAAGCGCATAGATTACAGGCAGAATCAGACGATGATTCCTTAGGTCAAGATAGAAGATGGACAAATTTATTAGCACTACAGACTTTTGATAAATATGCTATCTTGATTAGTCATTTGTTAAATACGGATTGTGTGACACCTAAAAGGCTATTTGAAGTGTTTTTGCAATTAGTTGGAGATCTAAAAGCTTTTTGTTTAGATAACATTGTTGCAGATCTTGATTTAGATGATGTTGATTTTATTAAATATGATCATACTAATTTAACAGAAAATTTTGATTCTTTGAGAGAGTTGATATTTAAACTATCTGATGTAATAACATTTACGCCTAGCCAGTATTATCAATTGAAGTATATGAATGGTTTTTATTCAACAAACTTACCAACAAGTGCATTTGCACCTAGGACAAATTATTATTTAAGACTATCTACTAGAGGTAGCTTTAACAAAGTAGAAATCTTAGATGTTGCCTCTCAAGTCAAAGTTGGATCATTGACAAATATTAATCATATTGTTGAGCATTCATTAAAAGGGGTGTCTTTTGAAGTATTATCAGAGCCTCCTTATGGTGTTCCAAGTGATTCTTCGTGTATATATTTGCATTTAGATTCAGCTAGTGATAGCTGGCGAGATATCATGGTGTCTCAATCTATCGCAGCTTTCGGTGAAGGGAAAGCTGATGAAATTCAAATTGATTTTGTATCTGTGAGGTTTTAGTAATGAGTTTAATGTCAAGCTATAGTGAAATTATTTCTTATGTTATAGCTCTAAAAAACAATAATTTTAAAGATTTAGATATATCTAAGTTTAGAGAAAACTTAGATCTAAAGTTTGAAGAAGCCAAAAGAGAAATTTTAATAACTTATAAAGATGAAGACTATCAAAATAGTCTTTTTGCGATATGTGCGTGGATAGATGAAACTGTTCTTTGTTCTAGTTGGAAAGAGAAGTCTGAATGGAAAAAAGCCATGTTACAGCAAAGCTTTTTTGGAACTGCTGAAGCAGGTGAGATTTTCTTTGAAAAGTTAAGTAATACTCCACCTAATAATATAGAAGTTTTAGAAGTCTATTACTATTGTATGAAGTTAGGTTTCCGAGGTATGTTTTACAGGCCAAATGATATTACGATATTAAATGAAAAGATAAAAAAGATCTATAAATTAATCATTGATGAGTATGATGGTGAATTTGAAAAACCTTTAAATAGCTGTGCTTTAACCCCAATTTATAAAACTACAAAAAATGAACAAGTTAAGAAAAGTAGTAAAAAATTAAAACCAAAAAAAATTGGTTTATGGTTAATTCCAATCGCTCCATTTGTAATAGTATCAGTTATTTTTAATGTAATTGTAATGGTTTATTTTTAGTAAAAGGTTTCACAGAGATATATTATGTTTGAAAAAAGTAAAAAATACATTTTTATTGTAGGTTTAGTAATATTATTTTTATTGAGCTTTTATTTATGCTTAGTTTTTGATATTAGTTTTTGGTTTGGCTTTATTATATTTGTAGCTATTTTAGTTGGTACATTTGTTATTAACTGGTTAGTTAAGTTAATAATAGCTAAATATAGAATATATAAAAAAAATGCTGATGATATTAAACAATTCTCTAGACATTCTTTATTGGATAGTTTTAATTCGGCTATTGATTATTCAAAGAAATATTATACTCTTCATAAAAAAAGACAATCATGGTTTGTAGTTTTTGGAGGCACAAAAAGTGGTAAATCAAGTTTATTTAATACTGGAGGAAAAAGTAATAATTCTTATGGATATTGCTGGAGTAAAGAGAATCTGACAGCTACAGAAATAAATGGGGACATCTTTTTAGATAAGCCTTCTAGAGCATCTATTCTTTCATGTGAAGTTTTATTGAATAATATTCGAAGAGCTATTAGGTTAAATAAGATCAATTTTAAAGGTTTTATTATAACTGTTTCAATAGAAGATCTACAGAGAGAAGATGAATCTCTATCAGCATATGCTGCAAAGATTAGATCAAGAATTGATCATTCATTTTATAAATTAGGATTGAGATATCCAATATATGTATTGATAACTAAAGCAGATAAACTTCAAGGATTTGAATCTTTTTCTTTAGGACTTCCTGAAAAACTTACTAATAATGCTTTTGGCGAGCTATTTAAAGAAGTCGATCAAATTAATAAATCTAGTAATAATATTGTTCAACTATGGGTTGAAAAGCTTATTAAAAGAATCAAAGTCTTTAATACTGTTAGTTTACAGACAAATGGATCTTTACTGCCGAGAGCTTTGTTATTTGAGAAGAGTATTAAAAAAATTGAAGATAAATTACAAACTTTTACAAATGAACTTATTAAAGAAAAGCAAGATCAACCATCTAAAGATAAGCCACTATTAAGAGGAATGTTCTTAACTAGTTCAAATAGTTTAGATATTAATAGGAATATAGATAATGGAACATTATTAGAATCCGTAGGGCTTAATATTTATACTAGATCAAATAACAAAAAGTTATATACTCAAGATCTTGTAAATGATGTGCTTGCTTTTGATAATAATTTGTATAAACCACTTCATAAAAAATTAAAAAGAATAGAAAGTTATAAGAAGATGTCATTCTTTTCATGGTGGAGTGTTTTTATAGCTATAACTATATACTTGGCTTTCGCTTATACTCATACTCTAAGAGTTTTTAATCAAATTGAAGTTTCAAATGCTCTTGAGAATAAATCTTTTAATAAAGATTTAACAAACAATTTTGAAGTTATATCACGTATTGATAAAAATATAGATAAAGTTAAAGAGTTAAAACAAGATTGGTTTTTCTCTATATGGCCTTACGCTTTACCTTTTGATTATATTATTGATAAATTTGAGAATAAATATGTATATGATTTTAATAACCATATACGTAATCAGTTAATTCAGTCAACAGCCGGGAGTGTAAGTTTATCTTTACAAGAAAAATATAAAAATCATTATGGAAATGTTGTCAGAAGACTACTTGAGTCAAAAATATTAATTCAGGAAAAGTTAGAAGGAAATACTTCGAATTTTGATTCATTAAGAATGCCTAGTGTTTTAATGGGAGCAACATTTGATAACAATAGTTATGGTAACTTATACAAAAAATATATTAAATGGAATGATGATAAAAAACAGCTTGTAGAAATAAAAAATCAAGATGAACAGTTTTTAAATAGTATGGATATATCTAATCATTCATATAATTGGCTTATATTATGGGCAAGTCAGTCTAAAAGCATAGCTCCTATACAGCTCTCTAATTTTTGGTCTGAGTATGATGGTCAAAATATACCAGAGATTCAAAGTGCATTTAATATAGCTATGTTACCAAATATTAATAAATTTGTAGCAAATATTGATAGATACACAAGTCCATCTAAATCAGGAACTTATTCGCAAAAATTCTTTGCAAGCTATAGTTTAGCTGCATATAAGGCATGGAAGGATTTTACACGAGAATTTACAGCTAATGATAATACAGTTCCAACAGAAAGTGCTTGGTATACTATTTTAGAGCAAAATAGCTTTGATGGTTTTTATCTTAATTATGCTAATAAATTAGCAACAAATTTTGATTCGGATCTATTTATTGATAAACCAGAATGGTTAAAACTATTTGTAAGACTAAACAAGTATTTTTCATTATCAAAAGTCATTGTTGAAAGGCAGGTTCAGTTGAATAAAGATAGCTGGATTAGTAAAGTAGTTAGTGAATTAAATACTTCACCAGAAGAAATAGATAAGCAAAAGCATATTCCAGGTTATAGTCAAAAAGTCCTAAGTGCGGTTAATCAGTATCTTATGAGTGTGTACTCATTACAGAGTCAAGCTGTGACATTAGGAGATCAGTCTGCTTTTCAAACGATGTTTTCTCTAGCAGCTAATAAGAAAGATAGTGCAATACCTGCGGTAAAAGATACTCGTTTAGCATATACAAATTTTGAAAATTTAAAGACAGTTGTTAATACTGATATGCCGAACTTATCTATTAACTCAAATAATGTAACATGGAACTTTTATAAGAATAATTTAGATTTATTGTTATATGGAGTATCAAAAAAAGCAGCATGTCATATTCAATATAGATGGAATGAAGATATATTGAAAAAAGATAAAGTATCTAATTCAGATACTATTACTCAACTATATAGTAGAAAAAGTGATGTTTTCAAATTTATGCAGAAATATGTATATCCTTTTGTACAGTATAATGTTGCTACTAAATCATTTGCTCCGAAAGAAATATATGGACAAAAAATTGAATTCTCTAAAGCAGTATATCAGTATTTGAATAATGAAGTTTATTATAAAAATATTGTATATATAGCACATAATTTAGAGAGCTCTCTAGAGAATCAAGGAAACCAAACTATGATTCATACAGATCCTGTAAGTGTTAATAAAGATGCAAAAGTTTTACCTTACTCTACAGTTTATAGTTTTGTATGTAATGGTAAGAAAGAGACTTTTACAAACTATAACACATCTTATGATTTTGCTATACCTAGTAAGGTTTTAAGCTGTAAATCTATCTCTATTCAAGTTAACTTTAAAGGGGTTAATAGCTTCTCAGCAACTAAAACTTTTTCTGGGAAATATCCAATCTTGGAGCTATTAGCTGATTTAAATAAAAATGGAAATTTAGTAGTTAACGCAGATTCATTTGCAGATCCTGCTAATGAGCTAGAAGCATATGGAATAACAGATGTTACAATACCAATATCACTAAAAGATGTGAAATTACCAACTATGATCGAGAAGTATAAAAAGAATAAGAAACTTTTAATGGAAAATAATCTTCAAGATCAGAACTTCGATGTAAGTTCATGTTGGAAGTAACATATTATCAAATGGTAGGTCAGAATGGATTTAATAAAATATAAAGAGCTTATCTACCCAAACTTAGAAGAGCAAGATCCTTTAAGTAATAGCTGTAGAAATGGTGATAATTTTTTACAACTAAAAAAGATCTTTTCGAAGTTAAATGATCCTAATGCCTCTAATACTATTATAAATTGGACTGAGGTGTGTGAGCTTTCAACAAAAATTTTAGCTAATGAAAGTAGAGATCTACAAGTTGCATGTTACTTTTGTGCAGCAGCAATGCATAAGTTTGAAATAAAAGGTTTAAATATTGGTTTAGAATATATTAACCATCTTATAGTCAACTATTGGGAAAATATTTATCCACCAGTTAGTCGTATTAATGGTCGTTGGCTAGCTATTGATTGGCTGATTGAAGAAATACATTCTTATCTTGATTCTCTAGGAAGTAAAACATTTATTGAAACAAATGCCTTAGTTGATCAGCTAAAGATTCTTGATAGTAACATGGTTAAGCTTGATAATGAAAATCAGAGTTTATTCTTTCTGATAAAAAAATCTCAGAAGTTTATACATATTGAGGAAAAAACAGAGTCTAAAAATGAGAATGATATTGATACTATTACGGAGAATAACTTAGCTGTAGAAAAGCCAGATGATGTTATAACATCTATAGATAAGGCATATGAGCAAATAAATTTAAGTTATGAAATACTTGATAGAGTTAGTTTATATTTTTCTTCAGTGAAGGATCTTAATCAAGAAGCTAATATAGAAAAGTTTAGAGTCTTAATTCAGTCTGTTTGGCAAACGATAAGGCAAATTCCAGAGTATGATGATAAACAAAACACTCAATTAAGCTATCCTCACGAATCAAATATAGAGCAGCTTAATGCTTTACTTAATTCAAATAATTATCAAGGTATAGTAGATATTTGTCAGGATTGGGTTCGTGAATATCCATACTGGTTTGATTTATATAGAATAATTTATAATTCAATGATGAGTTTGACAAACTATACTAAGGTGGCAAACTAATACAATCTGAAATTAGAGCTATTGTTTTTAGATTTCCAGAGCTTGTTGATATTAAGTTTTCAAATGGTAAGCAACTCATAACTCAAGAGACCTTTAAATGGATTATGAAAGGTTTGGATAGCATTTTTGGTAAGGTTAGAGTTAAACAAGACAGCTCTCACAAGAGCACACAAGTAGATAGCTTCAATGAAAAACTAGCAGAGTTAGATAAATATTTTGGTGACGAAAAACTTTCTAAGCTTCTAGACTTAGAAAAAAATACTAAAGATATTACTAGGTCTCAAAAGATTCTTTTACAGGTAAATATATTACAAGAGCTTCTAAAGCAAGAGAAGGATTTTGCCGTGCTGAGAGGGTATGCAGATTTACTTTTGGAAGAGTTTAATTATTTCCATATAGATGAGTGGGATTCACAACTAGCTAGCAAACTATTATATACAGTTATAACTATTAAAAGAAAGGTACAGGATAATTGTGAAGACTTATATAAACAGTTATGCAAGATTGATATTGAAAAAGCAATCAAGTTAGACTCTTAGAGTATTTGTGAATATAATTGAAATAAATAATTATTAAAAGGATTCTCATGCATATAAGTGAACGTAGAAAATGGTATATTGGTTTAGGCATTTTCGTAATAATAGTTTTAATATCTCTTTCTTTGTTTCATGCTTCGATATGGTTTAGTATTGGCTTTATTGCAATTTTAGTAATAATCGCTGGATATGATCTTTCGCAAAAAAAGCATTCAATTTTAAGAAACTTCCCAATACTTGGACATATTCGTTATATTTTAGAGTTTTTACGTCCGGAAATTCAACAGTATTTTATTGCAGATAATGAAAGTGAGAAACCTTTTAATAGAGAACAACGTTCTACTATTTATCGTCGTGCCAAAGGGGTTAATGATACAGGAGCCTTTGGTACAGAGAAAGATATCTATAAAATAGGATATGAGTGGGTGACACATTCACTAGCACCCAAGCATTTAGGTGAAGTTGAAACTCGAGTTAAGTTTGGTGGTCCTGATTGTAAACAACCATATATGGCATCACATCTGAATATTTCTTCGATGAGTTTTGGAGCATTATCTGGTAATGCTATTATGGCTTTAAATAAAGGAGCAGAGCTTGGAGGCTTTTGTCATAGTACTGGTGAAGGTGGTTTGACAGACTACCATTTACAAGGCGGTGATCTTGTATATCAAGTTGGTACAGGATACTTTAGTTGTCGTACTGAAGATGGTAGATTTTCACCAGAGAAGTTTGCTGAAAAAGCAACCTTAGATAATGTCAAAATGATAGAAATTAAACTATCTCAAGGTGCCAAGCCATCTCATGGAGGTGTTTTACCAGCTGCTAAGATTACACCTGAGATTGCTAAAATTAGAGGTGTACCTATGGGTCAGGATGTATTATCTCCTCCTGGACATAGTGCTTTTTCGACGCCAAAAGAGTTTTGCTATTTTATTAAAGAGCTTAGAGATCTATCAGGAGGAAAGCCTGTAGGATTTAAATTGTGTATTGGTAGCCATGTTGAATTTCTTTCTATATGTAAAGCGATACTGGAGACTGGTATAAAACCAGATTTTATAACAGTTGATGGTGCAGATGGTGGGACGGGAGCCGCTCCTGTAGAGTTTGCTAATCATATAGGTATGCCTCTAGAAGATAGTGTAGTCTTTGTTCATAATGCATTAGTTGGATGTGGAATACGTGATGATATTCGTATTGTAGCAAGTAGTAAAGTTGCTTCAGGTTTCGATATGGTGAGATTATTTGCTATGGGTGCAGATACTTGTAACTCAGCTAGAGCTATGATGTTGACTGTTGGTTGTATTCAGTCTCGTCAATGTAACAACAATACTTGTCCTGTTGGTGTGGCTACTCAAAACCCACGTTTAGAGAAAGCTCTAGTTGTAGATGAGAAAAAACATCGTGTTCATAACTTCCATAAAGCAACTATTAAATCATGTGCTGAGATTATTGGAGCTATGGGCTTAACCTCTGCTAAGGATGTTGGTCCTGAAAATCTAAAAAAACGTATATCTGTAAATGAAGTTAAATCATATGTTGATTTATATGACTTTATCCCTGAGAACTGTTTAGTCGAAGGAAATATTCCAAAAAGTTTCCAAAGATCATGGGAGAAAGCACAAGCATCTTCATTTTAAATAATCTAATCATATACAAAGTATTTTGTTAAAATACTTTGTATAAATATTCTTATCTAAGAAAAATGTCACTATATACCTATCCGTCAAATAAGCTAGAGTATTTGGTTAGAGTTTTATCTAAGCTATTAGATCTTGAAGAAAAAGATTTATTTACACCAACACAATTAATAGTTGGTAGCCGTGGTATGCAACATTGGTTGAGTATGCAGTTAGCAGAAACGCGTAATATTGCTATGAATCTCAAGTATGACATGATTAATGGTTATATTTTAGATATTTGCTATGAGCTAACTAATAAATATGAGTATAAAAAAGCATATACGAAAGATATACTAACTTGGCGAGTTTTTAAGCATTTGGATGATATTGGTAATGATAAGCTTAAAGAATATTATAAAAATAGTGATCTAAAAAAATATCAATTATCAGCAAAAATAGCTGAAGTTTTTTCAAAATATCTAGCTTATCGTACTGATTGGTTAGAAGCTTGGGAACAGAATAAATTTATAAATCCTGTTAAAGAAGAGACTGATGAGCTTTGGCAAATGCAACTCTGGCAAAGACTGGTTACAGAAGCTCCAGCAACACCACATAAAATACAAGCCCAAGCATTAGAATTATTAAGTAAAGAAAGTTTAAAAAATATAAAAGTTCCTAATAGCATCTATATTTTTGGGATAAATAGTATTTCAAAGAAAAATCTTAATTTTATATTTGCATTAGCTAAGCATATTGATGTGAATATTTTGTATATTAATCCATGTAGTGAATATTGGTATGATTTAAAGAAAGATAAAGTTTCTGCTTGGTTAGATAATGATGATTATGAAATACAGCCTCTTTTAGCAAACTTAGGTCAGCAGGGCAAAGAATTTTTTAATGAGTTATTAGATAATGAAGAAAAGAATGAGTTAGCAGTATTTGAGAAGTTTGATAAGGATTATTTGAATTTTGAAAAACTTGAAGATAATAATCAAAGCCAACTAGTTAGTCTACAACGAAATTTACTTGAACTTAATTGTCAAAATTATGCACAGCAAAAAGATACTTCAATAACTATTAACTCTTGTCATAGTCCACTTAGAGAAGTGCAAGTTTTGCACGATAGGCTTTTGGATATGATAAAGGATAACCCAGATATTAAACCTCGCGATATTTTGGTAATGTGTCCAAATATTGAGGATTATTCACCATATATTGATAGTGTATTTTCGAGGTATGCTGAAGATAAAAAGCTACCATGTTCAATAGCAGATAGAACGTTACTTGACTCGGAACCATTAGCTGCTAGTTTTATAGAACTTCTACAGTTGCCAGAGAGTGATTTTGAGGTTAATAAAATATTAGATTACTTATCAGTTCCAGCAATACAGCATAAATTTAAAATCTCAAATGAACAGTTAGAAACTATACGCTATTGGTTAAAAGAGGCGTGTATCCATCATAGTAATGATGGTGAGACATTCTCATGGAGCTGGGGGCTAAAGAGGCTAATGCTTGGATTTAGCTATAGTGATGAAAACTATATTATTGATGATAGCTTGATGACTGTACCTATTATCGAGGGTAGTGAGGTAGCTGAATTAGGTGGGCTATATGAGTTATTAGAGCTTTTAGCAGCATACTCAGAGGAATTGCTTGAGACAAGAAGCCTTGAGGATTGGCATACTTATCTTTTAGAGATGTTTGATAATGTTTTTGATATCACACAAGAAGAGCAATACATAGCTAAAAAAATAAAGGATATTATAGCTAAGACAATTGAGACTGCTAAAGAAATATCTGCTGATATACTTATTGATTTATATACTATTAGATATTGTTTAATCTCACAGTTATCTGAGCCAATTATTAATAACCACTTTCTTAATGGAAAAGTTACTTTCTGCTCAATGACGCCAATGCGAAGTATTCCTTTTAAAGTTGTGGCGATGCTTGGTTTGAACAATGGTAAATTTCCACGCCAAGAGTCAGCAATCAGTTTTGATTTAATGGCAAGGCTAGGAAGAAGAGCTTGTGATAGAACTAAACGAGATGATGATAGATACTTATTCTTAGAAGCAATATTATCAGCACGAGATTATTTATATTTTAGTTATCTTGGTAGAAGTGTTAAGACTAATGTTGAGCAACAGCCTAGCTTAGTTCTTAAAGAGTTAATTAGTTATTTGAGAGCAAATTATAATTGGTATACATTTGATGATGAAATTAAAGACAAACAGAAACCGAAATCTGAAAGAAAGAATATAGTTAGTGATATAAAAGAGTATCCATTACATGCTTTTAGTCCAAAATGCTATTCCGACGAGTACAGAAGTTATGATAATGCGTGGCTTAATTTATTACAGGCAGAGCCTAAGGTTTTTTTTGATTCTAGTAGGTCACTGAGTACTTCGACTCCGCTCAGTGACCTTGTTCAGGGTGACAGTTGTAGTAAATTACCACAAAGTCTAACAGTATCTAAATTACTTAAGATTTTTGAAAATCCTTTAAAAGCTTATGCAAACTATAGTTTAGACTTATATCTTGAAGATAATTTTGAAGAGCTAGAAGATAGCGAGCCTTTTGATATGGATAATCTTGAGAAGCATAGTTTAAAGCAAGACTTATTTGATGTTTTAAGAGATGGTGGAGATACAAATAAAACAAAAAAGGTTGCAAAATTAAGTGGTAAATTTCCAGATTCTGTATTAACTAATGATGAGATTGCTTTAGAAGTTGAAAATATTCAAAAACTATTAGATTCGATGGATTTGGCAAGTTATGAGAGTAAATATTTTCAAAAAGAAATACTTGGGTTAGAGTTAGAGACAAACTGTTATATTAATGGTAATCAAGTCTTACTATATACAACTTCTACTTTTAGTATAAAACATAAGTTTGAGTTATATTTGACAGCCTTATTAGTAGCATATCATGAGCAAAAAGATATTTTTGCTATTTATCATTATTTGGATAAGAATAAAAAGACAGATACTTTTGAATTACCTCAAATTTTATACTCTAATGCAAAAGAGAAATTAGGGTATTATGTCAGAAATGCTATGCAAATAGTAGACCAACCAAAGCTTGTTTACTTATCTTTAGCAGAGGCTTTACTAGCTGATGGAGAGAGTTATGGTAAGAAATATAAAAAGTCAGATAAACAAAAACAAGAGGCTTGGAATAAAGTTATTTCAGATGAAAATAATTATAAGTCACTTGATAAAGATAAGTATTTTAAGCTTTTTTATAATGAGTTTCCAAAAGTTGAGGATTTTGAAGGGGAAGAAATTTATAGAGATTTTTTTGAGGTTATAAATGAAAATTAAAGATAGATTTCGCAAAACACCGCCACTATATAAGAATATATACATCAGCTTTGAAATTGCTATAGCAGCATGTATATGTTTTCTATTTGGCTTTTATGTGTCGGATGTATTACATAGTGGTCAGTCAATTATTGGTGGTTTTTGGTGTTTGATTACAGTCTCTACAATCTTGCAGTTAAGTATAGAGGATTCTTACTCAGCAGCCTTTCAGATATTGGTTGGGTCAGTAGTTGGGGGAGTTACAGCTTTTATTTTTACATCGATCTTTGGGTATTATTATTTAGTTATGATTTTTGCTGTTGCCATTAGTGTTTTTATTACAGCAGGGATTGGTCTTGAGAATGCTGTGAAAATGAGTAGTGCAAATGCTGGCGTAATTGTTGCTTTAGGATTATATCAACCTAGTTACTCGCCATTTGTAAATACTGGCTTGAGATTGATAGAGACTTTTAGCGGTACTGCAATAGCGTTATTTTTTATATTTATTAGTCGAATTTTTAAGGTAAGATCTGACGAATGAAAAATTTAGATGCAGATAAAATAACCCTACAAGGTCGCCATATTATTGAGGCAAGTGCTGGTACTGGTAAGACCTTTAATATCACTAAGCTATATATCAGACTTTTGTTAGAGAAAAAGCTACTACCTAGCAATATTCTTGTGATGACATTTACCAAAGATGCAACCCAAGAGATTATTGGTAGGGTTGAGGGCGAGATTAGAAATGTATTAGCTAGCTATACGGATGAGAAAAAAGAATCTGATAGTGAAAATTATAAACATTTAAAACGAGCATTACTTGAGATCGATGAAGCAGCTATATTTACAATACATGGTTTTTGTAAAAAAGTCTTGAGTGAACAAGCTTTTGCTAGTGGTATGGAGATGGATGTCTCTATGGAGGTTGATACTTCTGATATTTTGCAAAAGGTTGTTGAGGATTTTTTTAGAAAGCATATCAATAAAAATAAAACTAACTTTGGGTATCTCAAAGCATATAATCTTCACACGCCAGAGAAGTTTTTAGATAGAAATGGTTTATTGAATATTATTAGATCTAATCATCAAATAGTTGTCGATAAACCTATTAGTCTAGATGAATTTAATATCCGTAAAAAACAGCAACTAGATATTTTTATTAATAATCAAGATATTGTTGATGACTTTTTATCTAAATTAGGAAAATGTGAGCCTGAAGGAAAGCGTGTAGAAGAATATCATAAAATTTTAGATTGGTTAAAACTAGATAATGAAACATCATTTCCAGATGATATATCTATAATTACAAATGGTAATAAGATTAAAGGAGTTAAAGTAAAACCAATATTTGTTGGAGTCAAGGAGCTAAAAGAATTACAACTAGAAATTAGACAGCAAAAATCAGCTCAATTTATTAAAGAAATATGCCTAAAAATCCGTCAAGATTTTGCAAAAGCTAAAGAGCAAAAGGGTGTTCTAGATTTTGATGATTTAATTGCGAAGCTTCGTCAAAGTGTTAAAAAATCTCCAGATTTAGTAAAAACTTTACAAATACAATATCCTGTAGCTCTTATTGATGAGTTCCAAGATACAGATGCTCAGCAGTATGAGATCTTGGATACTATTTATCCTTTGAAAAATATTAGTCATCCCGATCTAGCTGACAACAGTCATTCCGGACTTGATCCGGAACCCCTCAAAGATGGGGATAATAGTGAGACTCTGTGCTTCGACTCCGCTCAGCAAACGGTTCAGGATAACAGTAAGCTATTGCTGCTAATGATAGGCGATCCTAAACAGGCTATTTATGGTTTTAGAGGTGGGGATATCTTTACATATCTAAAAGCTAAAGCTAGTTGCCCAGAAGAAAATAAGTGGAGTATGGATACTAACTGGCGCTCAACTGGCGAGATGATAAAAGCCTATAATCGTCTTTTTTATAAAGAGGATTATGAATCTAAGGATGAGGGAAAGCTTGGAGAAGATATTTTTAGTAAAGGTATTGGATATCAGATAGTTAAAGCATCACCGAAGGCAAATGAAAAAGCTAGAGATTTTGAAGATGGTTTAAAACCAATGAACTATTTCTATTATGATATTGAACAAGATGATAAAAAGCCTGATATTGATAACAAATTATCAGCATGGACTGCTAATGAGATTGTCAGGTTATTAAACTCTAAAAAAGTAGCAGAAAATGATATTGCTATACTGGTTGAAAATGGTACTCAAGCTAGAGAAATCCAGCAAGCTTTGAGTAATAAAAAATTAAGTTCAGTTTATCTAAGTCAAAGAGATAATGTCTATCATAGTCAAGAAGCCACAGAAATATTAGCTGTAATGGAAGGAATTCATGAGTTTGAGAGTAAATCATTACTTAAAAAAGCGTTATCAACTAGTCTTTTAGGCGGTAGTGCTGATAAATTTATAAAATATACAGACGATGATATTTCAGCATGGGATGAGGAAATAGAAAAAGCTAAAAGTCTACGCATGAAATGGCATAAGTATGGTTTTATGGCTTTTATAATGCAACTAATTCATGAAAGTTTTAGTCAAAGAGATGCTTCAAAAGAAAGGACTATCACAAATATATTACACCTAGCAGAGCTTATAAAAGTTGCTGAGAATAAATATAAACATCCGAATCAACTTATTAAATGGTATCGTCAGCAGATTAAAAGTTCATCAACAGCAGAAGGCGAGCTTAGACTAGAAAGTGATGATAATCTTATCAAAATAATTACAATACATGGATCAAAAGGACTTGAGTATTCAGTTGTGTTTATACCGTTTGCAAGCTATATAAGTTCTAAAAAACTTAACTTAAATAATGCTAATAAATATTACGATGATAACCTAAAACAAACTGTTTATAAAATTGGTAAAGATGATACGACTAAAAAGCTAGTTGAGCAAGAAACTATACAAGAGCTAATGAGACTATTCTATGTTGCAGTAACTCGTGCTGAGCATAGATGTTATATTGGAGTAGCTAAATACTCTAATAGTGAGAATTCATCTCTAGCACAGTTTTTAGGATATGAGAAAGATAATGATTGGCGAGAAAAAGTACAAAAGATTACAGCTGATTCAGATAATCAAAGTTTACTTTTAGAGATAAATAATTTTGAAAGCTTAGAACTGAAAAATATAAATAAAACTGAAGTTAATCAGCATCTTAAAGCTAATGATATAGAAAAATTAAAAGATGATAATTGGGAGATGTTATCTTTCTCAAAAATATCTAAATCAAAAGCACAAAATACAGCTTTAGAAAAAGAAAATGATGAGTCAGAAGATAATGAAGTTCAAGAACCACAAGATGAGTTAGCGTTTAGATTTACAGCTGTAAAAGGGGCTGATATAGGTAATATATTACATAATGTTTTAGAGCATACTGATTTTAGTACAGGTCTAGTTGATGATACTCTCTTGCAAGAGCAAATGGATTGGTATAGGGTAGTTGCTGCAGAAGATTTTGATAATTTAAAAGCTTGGTTAGAAGAGTGTTTAGTTGCAGAGATTAGGCCTATAAAAAATAGTAACACCTCAGAATTTGGTTCAAGATTGCTAAACTCTAATGAAGATATTCAATATAGCTTATTTGATAATAGCGGTG